>NZ_JBHRUG010000016.1:97309-135942 GCF_042646605.1 Litchfieldella rifensis
GAAGGGCGATGCTGTCGGGTCCGCGGTGATGCCGATGAAACGCGTACCGTTGGAGCTGGCGGCGCGGAAATCGTTGTAGGAATCGCCGACCATCACGGTATGCCGGGCAGTGTGGCCGTGACGAACCAGCAGGTTGCGCAGGGCGGTGGCCTTGTCCGGTGGCGCGCCGATCACTTCATCGAAATAGCGGGCCAGGCCACGGCGCGCGACGATCTCACGCAGCTCGTGCTCGGGCGTCGCCGAAAGCAGATAGATGGGCAACTGTCCTCGCCGGCGCTCGAGAAATTCCAGGGCGCCGGGAATCGCCGGGGCGGCGAGGATGCGGGCCTCCACATCGGCCTTGAAGCGCTGGCACAATTCCCGGATGCGCGCCTCGCTCGCCTCACGACCGAGGATATGCGATTCGATATGGCGAAACTTGACTTCGCGGGGCTGCCCGCCACGGCGGTTGAGATAGGCGCGCACCGCCTGGCGCCCGGTCTCCGGCTCGCCGTCGTAGAGAGCGGCGAAGGCCTGGCGCTTGAGGCTCGCCGAATCGAGGATGACGCCGTCGAAATCGAACACCAGGACATGTTTCGGGTCGGCGAAGAAGTCACTCACGACACTCTCTCCCCAGCAATACGCCACAACACACGAGAACGCGGCCCGCAGGCCGCGTCGTTGATGAAAGCGCCTCGCGCACCTAGCCGCGCTGGAAGCGTGCGACCACCCACCCCTTGATCGGGGTATTGCCCAACAAGACCAGCAAAATCACGCTGGTAAGTATCAGTGATAATGGGTTGGTCACCAGCGCCAGCAGGAAGGCGGTCGCACTGTCGCCGACCGAGGACATCGCCTGACGGTAGGTCTCGTCGAGCAGCGGGCCGAGAATCACCCCGAGAATGATGGGCCCCATCTGGAAGCCGAAGATCTTCAGGAAGTAACCCAGGATGCCGAAGCCGAGCATCCAATACACCTCGGTCATGTTGCTGTTGATGGAGTAGGTGCCCACCACGCACAGCACCACGATCAGGGGAATCAGGATTGCCTTGGGCAATTCGACCACCTTGGTGAAGATCTTGATGCCGGTGAGGCCGAAGATGAGCAGGAAGACATTGGCCAGCGCCAGATTGCCGACGGTGAACCAGAAGATGTAGGGCGTTTCGATCATCAGCATCGGGCCGGGATTGAGCCCATGGATGACCAGGGCGCCGATGATGATCGCCGTGACCGCGTCCCCCGGCATGCCCAGCGTCAGCATCGGCACGTAGGCACCGCCCACGGCGGCATTGTTGGCGGTCTCCGGTGCCACCAGCCCCTCGTAGGCGCCTTCGCCGAACGGCTTGGACGGCTTCTTGACGGTACGCTTGGCGTGATCGTAGGCAAACAGCGAGGCAATGTCGCCGCCGGTGCCCGGCAGGGCGCCGACGATGACGCCGATGATCGAGGTGCGAATCGACAGTGGCAGGTATTTCAGCACCATGCTGAAGGCGGGAATGATCTTGTCGACCTTCTGGCGCACCGGCTCCTTGCTCAGGAAATGCAGCTGGTAGAAGGCTTCGGCGACGCCGAACAGGCCGATCATCACCACCACATAATGGATGCCGCCCATCAGGTCGATACTGCCCATGGTAAAGCGCCCCTGGGCGGTGACCGGGTCCATGCCCACCAGTCCGATGATGGCGCCGAGTGCCACCGAGAAGATGCCGCGGGCCAGCGACTTGCCGGACAGGGTGCTGACCAGCAGCAGCCCCATGACGGCGATCAGGAAGTAGTCACGCGGGGCGAACTGCAGGGCCAGGTCCGAGAGCACCGGCGCGGTGCTGGCGAGCACCAGCACCCCGATCATGCCGCCGATCACCGACATCACGGTGCTCAAGCCGATGGCACGACCGGCCTCGCCCTGCTGGGCGAGTGGGTAACCGTCGAAGGCGGTGACCACCGCCGAAGGCGCGCCGGGGATGTTCAGCAGGATCGCGGTGCGCGAACCGCCATAGACCCCGCCGCAATAGATGCCCACGATCAGCGCCAGGGCGTTGTTGACGTCCCACGAGAAGGTAAAGGAAATCAGGATGGAGGCGGCCATGGTCACCGAGAGGCCGGGAATGGCGCCGACATAGATGCCTGCCAGGGTGCCGATGGCGGTCAGTGCCAGCAGTTGCGGGTCCAGCCAGGCCATCAGTAAATAGGAGAGAGTGTCACTCATCTGGGGCCTCGGGGATCAGGGAAGATAGACGCGGAACACCACGGTGAACAGCCCATAGATCACGGCGATGGAGAGTGCCGATATGATCAGTGAACTGACGACCTTGCCCTGGCGCAGATAGATGAAGGCGGCGGCCAGGAACACGAAGGTGCTGACAAAGAAACTGAATGGCTGGATCGCGGCGAGATAGGCGATGGCGAGCACGCAGAACACCAGCACGTTGGTCGGGAAGTGCGTGCGCAGGAAAATCGCGAGTTCATCCAGCGGGCCGCGGGTCTCGGGCCTGGTCTTGCGCCGGTGCCCCGCCAGTACGGCAATGGATGAGGCGATCATGATCAACGAAAGGCCAACGGGAAAGGCCCCCGCGGAATTGATCGAGGAAAAACCGCTGATCTGATAAGCCTGATAGAAGACGACTAGGCTGAAGATCAGCAGCAGCCAGTCGAAGGCTCGCTCACCCGCCTGCAGCTTTTCGGGCTTTTTGCTCATGGTCGTGCTCCACCGGAAAAGCGGGCCATCGAGCCCGCCTTGCCGTATCCGATTTGGCTTGTACCGTTACGGGCGGGAAATGCCCAGTTCCTCCGGAGAGGTTTCCACGGCACCGGCGTCATACATCGACCAGGCGGTCACCGCCTGCCAGTTGTCGAGGTAGCGCTGGGCCTCTTCGCCGGACAGGTTCAGCGCCTCGGCGCCGAAGTTGTCGAGGAAGGACTGGAACTCCTCGTTGGCCACCGCCTGCTGGTAGGCATCCTCGAGGGTCGCCTTGATGTCGTCCGGCGTGTCCTCACGCACGAAGACGCCCCAGAACGGGCCCCAGGGCAGGAACGATTCGATGTCCGGCAGCGCCTGGGTGATCGGCGGCACACCGGGTAGCGATTCGAGTTCGTTCTGGGTCAGCACCGCCAGCCCCTTGAGCTTGCCGCCGAGGATCTGTTCCTTGGCGGCGGCCAGGCTGAGTGGCATGAAGTCGATGTGGCCGCCGAGCAGGGCGGTGATGCCGGGGCCGTCGCCACCGAAGGTCACGGTGCGTACGTCCAGCTCGTCGACGGCGTTGACCATGGCATGCACGGTGCTGGGCAGGCCGCCGGCGCCGGTGCCTCCCATGCGCAGGGTGCCGGGATTCTCCTTGGCCGCCTCGAGCACGTCCTTGAAGCTGCCATAGGGACTGTCGGCCGGCGCGGCGATGACCACCAGGCCCTGGCCGATGATATTGACGGTGTGCATGTCGTCATAGCTGAAATCCGCCAGGCCCATCAGTTGATAGAGTTGTGGGTTCTCGGCGCCATACAGCAGGTGGTAACCGTCGGGACGTTGTTGCATAACGTAGTTCATGCCGATCACGCCGGTGCCTCCCGGGCGATTGGTCAACACCACGGTGGTGTCGAGAATTTCCTCGACGTGCGGGGTCAGGCTGCGGGCGACGTTATCGGTGGCACCTCCGGCGCCCCATTGAATGGTGCCCTGTATGTTGCGTTCCGGATAGTCGGCCAGGGTCGGGGTGGCGAATGCCATGGCGGCTGCGGAAATGGCAATGCCCAGCGCTAGCGGTTTGAACATGCTGAAGTCCTCCAAGTACGGCTGATTATTGTATCGCTGACGAATGCCCGTTGTCGGGCCGGGTGCGGCACCATTCAATGGGCGCCTTGGTTGAAGATAGTTCGCTTAACGAACTTGCGTACTATTGGCGAACAAATTAGAACCGCTTTCTAGAACTGTCAATGCATGATTGGCTTCTATACGACCAAGGTTGCAAGGAAGGTCGACAAGGGAGCGCGGTATCGACTAGCGAATATCACGCTAGGACGAGGTTAATCAGGGCGTCGCAGCGTTCTTTCCTATAGTGGTAATGGCGATGACGTGACAATGGTACTTGCTTCTTCCCCCCTACCATCGTGCATAATGCGAACTAAAGGACGCTATGCGAACATGTCAGTCCTAACGTCTACCTGGCCGACGGCCAGTCGATTCATGCAGCGGTCGACCCAGGACACCGTCCCACCGGCCGTGAGGAGGTCTGGATGCGAGCCATTGCCACTGTTTCCCTTAGCGGGGACCTGAGAACCAAGCTCGAAGCCATTGCCCGCGCGGGCTTCGGCGGCGTGGAAATCTTCGAGAACGATCTGCTGTCGTTCGATGGAACGCCCGCCGACGTGCGCCACCTGTGTGAATCGCTGGGGCTGAAAATCCTGGCCTTCCAGCCGTTCCGCGATTTCGAGGCCATGCCCGAGCCGCAGCGCAGTCGCAATATGCAGCGAGCCGAGCGCAAGTTCGACTTGATGGAGCAGCTTGGCACCGACTTTCTCTTGGTGTGCAGCAATGTCTCGCCACAGTGCGTCGACGATCTCGACCAGGCCGCGGCCGACCTGCGTGAGCTGGCCGAGCGTGCCGAGAAACACGGCATCCGCATCGGCTTCGAGGCGCTGGCCTGGGGACGCTATATCTCCGACTATCGCGACGCCTGGGAAGTGGTGCGAAGGGCCGACCATCCGTCCTTGGGCGTGGTACTCGATAGCTTCCACATTCTCTCTCGCGGCCACGATCTTTCCACCATCGGCAGGATCCCGCGTGAGAAGATCTTCTTCGTCCAGGTGGCCGACGCCCCGCTGCTGGATATGGATGTCCTGCAATGGAGCCGCCACTTCCGCTGCTTCCCCGGCCAGGGACGCTTGCCGCTAAAGGACTTCATGGCGGCATTGGCCAAGACCGGCTATGACGGCCCGCTGTCGCTGGAGATCTTCAGCGATGCCTTCCGTGCCGCCCCCGCCGCCGCCACGGCCCTGGACGGCCTGCGCTCGCTGATTCTGCTCGAGAACCTGCTGCCGGAAGGCCCCTGGGCCAGCAGCATCCCGCCGGCGCCAGGCTACAACGGCATCCACTTCGTCGAATTCACTCTCGACGAAGACAGCGCCGCGCCACTCGGCGAGTTCATCGGGGCGCTGGGCTTCCGCCATGTGGGTCGCCACCGCTCCAAGAACGTCGAGCTGTGGAAGCAGGGCGACATCCACCTGGTGCTCAACTTCGAAACCGACAGCTTTGCCCATACCTTCCGCCTGCTCCACGGCATCTCGGTGTGCGCAGTGGGCTTCCGTGTCGACGATATCGATAAGGCGCTGACGCGTGCCAGGACCTTCAAGGCCCAGCTCTTCCGTGGCCAGGTCGGCGAGGGTGAGATGGAGATTCCGGCCCTGCGTGGTATCGAGGGCAGCCTGATCTATCTGGTCGACGATGATGCCGCCGCGGACCGGCAATGGCGCACCGATTTCGAGCTGTTCGACCAGGCCAGCCGCGACGAGGCCGGCCTGACCCGCGTCGATCATCTCTCCTACGTGCTACCGGCGACCCAGATGCTGGGCTGGCAGCTGTTCTACCACACCGTGTTCGGGTTCGAGGCCGAGGCCGAACACGAGATCGTCGATCCACACGGGCTGATGCTCAGTCAGGCAGTGACCAGCCCCGAGGGCTCGATCCGCATTCCCCTGACCATCTCGCAGGCACGCGACACCCTGCCCGGGCGCTTCCTCAGCGAGCACCGGGGCGGCGTGCAGCAGATCGCCTTCGCTAGCCAGGACATCGTCGCCAGTGTGGATGCTCTGCTGGCACGGGGATTGCCGCTGCTGAAGATTCCCCGCAACTACTACGACGACCTGGAGGCGCGTTTCGGCCTCGACGAGACACTGCTGGAGGCCTTGCGAACGCGCAACATCCTCTACGACTGCAACGATCAGGGCGAATTCTTCCACGCCTACACCGAGACCTTTTCGGGGGGCTTCTTCTTCGAGATCGTCGAGCGTCGAGGCGATTACCACCAGTTCGGGGCGGCCAATGCCGGCATACGTCTCGCTGCCCAGGCTGCTCATTCACGCTGAACAGAGGTAACACGATGCGACTCGGTTTGATCGGCAAGGCCATCATGAACTCCAGCTCGCCGGACTTGCATGTCAGGCTCGGCAAGCTGACCGGCATCCCTGCCAGCTACGACTTGTTCGATGCCAACGAGCAGCCCATCGAGTCGCTGGAAAGCCAGGTGCGCAAGGTCATCGCCGAAGGCTACCGCGGCGTCAATGTCACCTTTCCCTACAAGGAGCAGGCGGTGCACCTGGCCACGCGTCCCTCCGAGGGCGCACGCAGGGTCGGCGCCGCCAATACCCTGGTGTTCGCGGATGGCGAGATCATCGCCGAGAACACCGACTACACCGGCTTCATCAGTGGCTTCCGCGCCACGCTCGGCGATCGCAAGCCCGGCCGGGTGCTGTTGATCGGTACCGGCGGGGTGGGCAAGGCGGTGGCCTTTGGCCTCGGCAAGCTGGGGGCCGAGGAGATCGTGCTGATGGACCTCGACGCGGCCAAGTCGCGCCAATTGGCCGGTGAGCTCGAAGCCCAGGGCTTCAGGGCCTCGATCGTTACCCAGGACAGGTTGGCCGAAGCGGTGGGGCGTTGCGACGGCCTGGTCAACTGCACGCCGATCGGTCACGAGAAGAGTCCGGGCTGCCCGCTTCCCAAGGAGCTGATCCAGGGGCATCACTGGATCTTCGATGCCGTTTACGTACCGGCGGTAACCGAATTCATCGCTGCCGCCAAGGCAGCCGGCGCCAGCGTGATGAGCGGCGTCAGCCTGTTCGTGTTCCAGGGCGTGGACGCCTTCAAGCTGTTCTGCGAGGATGCCGACAAGCGTGCGGCGGTCGATGAACAGGCCACGACGCTGTTCGCCCACTACAAGCGGGAACTGCTGAAGGAGACAGAAGAATGAGCGCAGGCAAGGTCCTGGTATTGCATGGTCCCAATCTCAACCTGCTGGGCAGCCGCCAGCCGGAGATCTATGGTGACGAGACCCTCGAGGACATCAACAATGCCCTCTACGAGAAAGCCGCCGTCAACGGCTGGGACATCAAGTGCCTGCAGAGCAACCATGAAGGCGAACTGATCGACGCCATCCATGCCGCGCGTCTCGACGGTACCGTGGCGATCGTCATCAACCCGGCGGCCTACACCCATACCTCGGTGGCAATCCTCGATGCCTTGAACGCCTTCGACGGCAAGGTCATCGAAGTACATCTGTCCAACGTCCACAAGCGCGAGAGCTTCCGTCATCACTCCTACGTCTCGCTGCGCGCCGACGGCGTGATCGCCGGGCTTGGCAGCCAGGGCTATCACGCCGCGCTGGATGCGTTGATCAAGGCTTAAGTGGCCCGAGCATCACCCGATGTCCTTCCGGGTCCGCCAACTGGCGGACCCGGGCCGTTCAGGACGGCGCCTGCTTGCGCGTGGCGAGGTAGATCCCCGCGGCGATGATCAGTACGGCGCCCAAGTAGGTTTCGAGGCGTGGCACGTCGGCGAAGAACACGTAGCCGGACAGCGATGCCCAGACGATCTGGATGTACAGGAAGGGGGACACCAGTGAGGCGGGGGCGAAGCGCATCGACAGGATCAGGCCGAACTGGCTTGCGGCTCCCAGTACGCCGACGGAAAAGAACAGCGGCAAGTCACCGAGGGCGATGGGCGTCCAGAAGGCCGGTACCACTGCGCTGCTGACCACGGCGCCCGCCAGGCCGGCATAGAACAGCGAGGTCAGGGGGTGATCGGCGCGCCCGAAGCGTCGCGTGCAGAGTTGGTAGAGCGCGAAGCACAGCGTCATGCCGAAGGGTAGCAGGATGGCCGGCTGGGAGCGCCAGTCGATGGGCCCCACCGCGATGATCACGCCGATGAAGCCGACCAGTACCGCCAGGCCCCGACCTGGGGTGACGCGCTCCTTGAGCAGGGGAATGGCGAGCACGGTCACCAGCAACGGCGAGCTGAAGTTGATCACATAGACCTGCAGCAGGGGTAGCTCGCGAAAGGCCAGATAGGCGAAGGTACTGGCAGCGAGCAGCAGCAGGCCGCGCAGGGTTTGTCCTCCCAGTGAACCGGTGCGCAGCAGGTCGCGGCCGCGTGGCAGGCCCAGCCATAGCAGGTAGCCCATCAGCACCAGCATATGCCCGGCGTAACGTGCCCAGACCACCTGGATGGGGGAGTAGTCTTGACCCAGCATCTTGACGCCGGTATCCAGCATCACGAACAACAGGCCCGCCGCCAACATGAAGGCGATACCCAGTAGGGGGCGATCTCCCGGTAGAGCGGTGGTCGATGAATGGGACATGGGCCTCCCCAAAAGCGGCGGCTGGCAGAAAATGTGCCAGGCTAAAAGATAGCAAGCTAACATATTCTACGCGACGATCGGCTATTCATCAATCGAACATGTGTTCGCTATGCAAATGTCGCATGAATTCCTCATTGCCCGCTGGGATGCGGGACGCGCTTCGGGCTGGATCGGGATGCGGCTACTGGTCGAGCAGCCGGCGTGTCCGGTCGAGGGCCATGCGGGCGCGTTCCCGGGCGCTGACACCCTGATCGCGCAGCCGCTGAGTGGGAATCTCCAGGCTCAGCGGCACATCAACGGGCAGCACCGCCAGCATCCCCCTCAGGTCGATATCGCCGTCGCCCGGAAAGAGGCGCTCGCTGCGTGCCTCACGGAGGATCTCGTCCATGTCGTCGGGGATTGGGCCGGCAACGTCGCAGAGCTGCACGTAGCGCATCCACTCCCGGGGAACCTTGGCCAGGTCCTCGAGGCGGCTGGCGGAGCGGCTGAGGTGGAAAGCGTCGACCAGCAGGCAGGCATGGTCGTGGCCGGCCGCGCGCACGGCGCCGACGATGCGGCTGGCCTGGGACAGGTTCTTGACGCCGGTCCAGGGCATGAACTCCAGGTGCGGGTGCAGGCCGTAGGAGCGCGCCAGCTCGCACAGGGCGGCGAAGTTGTCGATGGTGCGATTCTCGTCGTCATCGTTGCCGGCTACCAGGACTTCGCTGGCGCCCAGTTCGGCACCGATCTCCAGTACCCGGACGAAATCATCTGCGACCCGGGTCTCGGGCCTGAGACGCAGGATCTCGATATCCACCACCTGCAGGCCGGTATCGCGGACTCTATCCCGTGTCTGGCGCAGCAGGCCGGTATCGCTCAGCAGCGGGAAGTGGTGCTCTTCTGCCGTGGCCGGGATCAGGCGCAGGCCGACACCCTGATAACCGGCACGGGCCGCCACTTCCACCATCTCGGGAGGGGCAAGCTCCAGCACGGTGAGAGCGGCCAGGGAAACGATACGTGGTGTCATCGAAAACCTCTCTACTGTGGGCTGGCGTCGTCGGTGCTCTGGCCGGCGGCATGGCAACCGGCGATATAGCCGAAGGTCATGGCGGGGCCCAGGTTGATGCCACCCGCCGGATAGAAGCCGCCCATGATGCTGGCCATGTCGGTGCCCGCGGCGTAGAGCCCGGGAATCGGCTCGCCCGACTCGTTCAACACCTGAGCATGCTCGTTGGCCTTGAGACCGGCGAAGGTGCCGAAGCAGCCCGGCACCACCTTCACGGCATAGAAGGGGCCCCGGCCCAGCGGTGCCACGCAGGGGTTGGGCTGGTGTGCCGGATCGCCCTGCTTGCGGTTGTAGGGGGTGGAACCGCGGCCGAACTCGGGATCTTCACCGCGAAGGGCGTGCACGTTGTAGGTCTCGATGGTGCGCTTGAGACCGTCGGGATCGATGCCGCAACTCTGGGCCAGTTCCTCGACGGTGCGGCCGACCTTGAGATAGCCCTTGCGGATCCAGCGCTTGAAGGGCACCGGTGCCGGGCGGGTGATACCGATACCGTAGCGGCGCTGGAAGCGGTGGGTACAGATCAGCCAGGAGCAGACCTCCTCGCCTTCCGGCACGTTCTTGATCATGGCATCGACGTAGTCGTAGTAGCCATGGGCCTCGTTGACGAAGCGCTTGCCATTGGCCAGCACGCCGATGACGCCGGGCTTGCCGCGGTCGATGATGTGTGGGAAATGGCCCTCGCGGCCATTGGCATAGGGCACCCGCGACACCGGGGCCCAGGCCACCGGCGAGTAGAGGCTGGTATCGACCCGAGCGCCCACGGCCTCGCCCAGGCGCAGGCCGTCGCCGCTGGCGGAGTCGGGCGGCAGCGCCCAGTGCTCCTGGCCGCTGGGGGTACGCGGAAAGAGTTCGCGGCGGCGTTCGACATCGTTGGGAAAGCCGCCGGCGGCGAGCACCACCCCGCGCCGGGCGCGTAGGGTCACTTCCCCCTGCGGCGTCTCCACCGCCACGCCGCTGACCCGTTCGCTGTCCTCGATCAGGCGCTTGGCCGGTGACGACACCCAGGTCTCCACGCCCAGGTCGTCGACGGACTTGGCCAGGCGGCCGATCAGGGCCACGCCGTTGATCAGCTGCATGGCGCGCCCATGGCGGGCCAGGTCATAGAGATGGCGGGTGAAGCGTCGGGTCACGTGCAGAAATGACGTGAACGAGCGGGTGAAGGTCAGGAAGGCCATCAAATCCGGACCGGCCTGGATCGGCATGCCCAGGAAGGCGGTCTCGGGCATGGTCTTGCGCAGCTTGTGGATGCTCTTGCCCAGTTCGCGGCCGTCATAGGGCGCGGCGATCACCGAGCGGCCACCGGTACCGGCGCCGGGGATGTCGCCGTGGATATCGGCGATGGCGTTGCCATCGGTGAATTGCAGGGCGGTGTGCGCTTCGAAGAAGCTCACCATCCTCGGGCCGGCGTCGAGGAAGGCATCGATGCGCGTGGGGTCGTAGCGCTCGCCGAGCTCGTGACGCAGGTAGGTGCGCACCGTCTCGGGGTCCTCATCGATCCCCGCCCGCTTGGCCAGCGGATTGAGCGGTACCCACATCCAGCCTCCGGACCAGGCGGTGGCGCCGCCCAGGGCGTCGTCCTTCTCGACCACTACCACCTCGAGACCGTGATACGCCGCGGTGACTGCCGCCGACAGGCCGGCGGCGCCGGAGCCCACCACGACCAGGTCGCAGTCATGAATCTTGTCGCTCATCTAGCACCAGTCTTAGAACTTGATTCTAGAAATTAGAGCAAAGCTTCGGTGTTTGCAATGCGTACTATGGTTCGCTGAACGATCATCTCAGTGCGTAGCGATCATGCCGCTGGTGTCGAGCAGCCAGATCGTCAGGCTGATGGTGACGAAGGAGGCCAGGGTCGCCATCATCAGGGCGGCGGCGCTGACGCCCGCCAGGCCATAGCGCTGGCCGAAGATGGGGAACACGCTGATCATCGGGGCGCTGGCGAACAGCAGGGCGCCTGCCAGCAGGAAAGGGTCCAGCGATGGCAGCGACAGGAAGGCCAGCAGAACCGCTAGCGGGTGCAGTATCAACTTGCCCAGGACGATCTGGCCAACATCCCCCGCCATTCCCCTCGTCCTGAGCCCATAGAGGGTACCGCCGATCACGAACAGGGCGACGGGGGCGGCGGCGCTCGCCAGCATATCGATAGTCTTCGCTACCGGCCCTGGCAGGGTCAGTCCCGAAGCCGAGAATACCACCCCCACCGTGAGGCCGATCAGGATGGGATTCCTGGCCAGGCGAGTGGCGGTCTGGCGCAGCGCCTCGCGAAAGCCGACGCCGCTGTGGTTGCCCAATTCCCCCAGGATCAGGGCGGCGGGAATGATCAGCAGGTTCTCGATCAGCATGTTCATGGCCAGGAAGACCGCCGCGGGAGAGCCCAGTACCATGGCGGCCACCGGGTAGCCCACGAAGCCACTGTTGGAAGCGGCCATGCCCATCGCATGCATGGCGCTGGCGCTCAGTGGCTTGCGTTGCAGGCGCCGGGTCAGCAGCAGGGCACCGGCGAAGATCGCGACCGAGCCGAGACCATAGGCCAGTAGGTAGTGTGGATTCAGCACCTCTTGCAGAGGATGCTGGGTAAGGGCGCGAATGACCAGGGCGGGCAGAGCACAGTACAGGACGAAGGTGCCCACGCCCTGGACCTGGGGGCGGGTGACGATGCCTCCGAGCATGGCCAGGTAACCTACGCCGATGAGCAGGAAAATCGGGGACGTGATGCCGAGAATAGCGAGCAAAAGGGGGCCTTATGAAAACAGCCGCGAGGCCTGGCTGGACTGCGACAGTTCCACGGCGGCACGCAGTAGCAGCGGGGCCAGTTGGTGAATGCGGGGCTCGGTCAAGCGCACGCTGGGACCGGCGATGCTCAGGACCCCCAGGATATGGCCGTCGACAGGGTGGGGTACCACCGCCGCCAACGCCGAGGTGCCCGGTGCCGCGTTTTCCCGTTGCCAACTGTAACCATGGGTGCGCGCCTGGTTGAGTCGCTCGATGAGCTCGGCATGCGAGCGCGGCGCATTGGGGCCATAGTGCGTTGGGTCGCCAATCCCTTGTGCCTCGACCAGGGCGAGCGCCTCGTCATCGCTCATGCTCGCCAGCCAGGCGTGCCCTGAAGCGGTGTAGTACAGCGGAGCCTCGCGGCCCATGTCCGGATCGTAGCGTAGTCCCGAGCGCGCCCCCTGGGCCTTGGCGATCCAGATCTGATGGTTTCCTTCGATGATTCCCAGGCGTACCAGCTCACCCGTGTCCTCGGCCAGGCGGTCGAGGATCGGTTGCACGATATCGGCGGCGCCGCTGCTGGCCAGGTAACGACAGCCCATGGCCACCAGGCGAGTGGATAACTGATAGTGGCCGCTCAGCGGATCCTGACGGACATAACCGAGGCGAATCAGTTCGTGGCAGATGCGGTGGGCGGCGCTCTTGGGGATGGCCAGTTGTTCGGCGAGGGTCTGAAGCGGCAGGCCGCGGGCATCGCCGGACAGGGCGTCCAGCACGCCCAGGGTGCGCTCGATCAGGCTTCCGGCCATGATGCGGCTCCTTGGATGGAAAGAGTGATTCTAGAATAGCGGTCCAGAAGCATCATCCTGACGTCATCTAGCTGACGTTGGCGCGAATCAGCTGTGCCTTCTCCTGCAGCAGGGGCAGGAACTTGCGGATCAGGGTGTCGAAGTCGATGCGCGCGGCATTGGTGCTGATATTGATGGCTCCCAGTAGCTTGCCGCTGGCATCGAACGCGGGCACCGCCAGCGAACGCAGGCCGGAATCGAGCTCCTGGTCGGCGATCGCGTAACCCTGCTGGCGCACCTTGAGGATGCAGTTGCGCAACTCGGCCTTGTCGGTGATGGTCTTGTCGGTATAACGCTCCAGTACCACACGCTCGAGATAGGCATCCAGCTCGTGGTCGGGAAGCTGCGCCAGCAGGACCCGGCCCATGGAGGTATGCGCCGCAGGCAGGCGGGTGCCTACCGAGAGGGTAATCGCCATCAGCCGGTGGCGAGCCGAGGAGCGTGCGACATAGATGACGTCGTCGCCGTCGAGGACACCTAGCGAGGAGGACTCGCCGCTCTCGGCGGTGATATCCTCGAGATACTGCTGGATCACCGAGCGGTAATTGTTGGCCGACAGGAAGGCATAGCCGAGTTGCAGCACCTTGGGGGCCAGCTCGAAATGGCGTTGATGCTTGCGCACGTAGCCCAGCGCATGCAGTGTCAGCAGAAAGCGGCGGGCGCGGGCACGATTCATGCCGGTGCGCGCGGCCACTTCACTCAGCGTCATGCGCGGGTTGGCGTCGTCGAACGCCAGAATCACCTCCAGGCCGCTGGCCAGGGCGGTGACGAAGTCGCGGTCATCGGGGCTCAGGGTATCGTCCTGCACTGGGTTATCCATCGGTATGATCCGTATCGAGTTGCTCTAGGCCTGAGTTCCAATCTAGCATATTGTTCGAATTACGAACACTTGTTCGACTTTTGGTTGAGGTCCGGTGGCTCGATGAGCGGCTACCATGCGTCGGGAGAACTCGCTATGCCTGCTGCCCTGATCCAGCATCCCTTCATGAGCCAAGTCGCTCTGGCCGACTGTAACGGCGAGGCCCTGGTCGCGGCCATGCTGAGCTTCGAGCTGGCGCTGGCCGAGGTCCAGGAAGCGCGCGGCGCGCTCCCGGCAGGGGCCAGCCGGCGCATGGCCGAGCAGTTGCGCGCCCATACCTTCGAACTCGACGCTCTGGCAACGGGGGTCGCCAGCGGCGGTAACGTCGCCATCCCCTTCGTCAAGCAGGGCCGTGCCGCCCTGCCCGATGACCTCAAACGCTACTGGCATCTGGGGGCCACCAGTCAGGACGTGGTCGACAGCGCCCTGATGCTGCTGCTCAAGCCACGCTTGACGTCGATCGACGGTTTGCTGCAGCGCTGCCGTGCCGCCGCCATCGCCCTGATGCAGGCCCACGACGAGACGGTGATGGTGGGTCGCACCCTGATGCAGCAGGCGCTACCGATCACCTTCGGGGTCAAGGTCGCCCACTGGGCGTTGGGGCTCGAACAGGCGAGGCGCCGTCTCGCGCCGCTGGTCGAGGCTGGTCTGCCGGTCCAGTTCGGTGGCGCGGTGGGCGTGCATTCCGGCTGGGACGACCTGGGGCTCGATTTCATGGACGCCCTGGCCGAGCGCCTGGGGCTGGCGGCCCCGCTATTGCCCTGGCATACCGATCGCCAGCCGATCCATGCCGTGGCGACAGCCCTGGATGCGGTGGCCGGCGCCGCCGAGAAACTGGCGCTGGATGTGTCGTTGCTGACCCAGACCGAGATCGGCGAAGTCTCCGAACCGGGCGGCGAGGGCATGGGGGAGTCCTCGTCGATGCCGCACAAGCGCAATCCGGTGCGCTGTGCGCTGATCCGCGGCGCAGCTCGCCAGATCCACGGCCACACCACGGTGATCCTCAATGCCGTGGCCCAGCCGTTGGAGCGCGGGCTCGGCGAATGGCATGCCGAATGGACGCCGTTGATCGACAGCGCCCTGTTGCTGGAAGGCGCGCTGGAGCAAGCCGCCGTCCTGCTCGAGGGGCTGGAGGTCCACCCCGAGGCCATGCGCCGCAACCTGGAGGCCAGCGGCGGGGCGATCATGGCCGAGCCGGTCTCGCGCCTGCTGGCACCGCTCGTCGGCCAGGACGCCGCCAAGCGCATCAGTGCCGAGGCCGCCGAGACGGCACGCCGGCAGGGGCTACCCTATGCCGAGGTCTTGAAGACCCACCCAGAGGTGAATGGGAAAGTCGAAGCCGCCGCTCTGGAAGACGCCGCTGCACCGGCAACATATATCGGTAGCAGCAAGGCGCAGGTGGCAAGGACTGTCACCTGGTTGAAGAACGCTGACTGACGTCTAAGCAGGCTTCGGCGCTTGCTCGATGGTAGCGAGCATGCCGTTGATCATGTCGTTCAAGCGGCCCGTGCCGCGGATATCCGGCGTACGGGTAGCGGGGGCGGCGAGTGCCGCCTCGATGCCCTGGCGCATCAGCTCGGCGGTCGCCTGCGCCTCGCGCAAATAGTGGCGGCGCCCCAGCCACTCGATCAGCATGCGCGTGGACTCGATCATGGCGTAGGGATTGGCCAGCCCGGTGCCGGCGATATCGGGCGCCGAACCGTGGGTCGCCTGGGCCATGGCCATGTTGCCGCGGCCGATGCATAGCCCCGGTGCCATGCCCAGCCCACCGACCAGCCCGGCCGCCTCATCGGTGAGGATATCGCCGAACATGTTGGTGGTGACCACCACGTCATATTGCTGGGGGTGGCGGACCAGGTGCATGGCAAAGGTATCGACGATCGCTTCGTCGACGGTCACGTCCGGATAGGCCTCGGCGGCCTTGCGGCATTCCTCGACGAACATGCCGCAGCCCAGCTTGAAGACCGTGTTCTTGTGCACCACGGTGAGCCGCTTATGGCGGGAGCGGGCCAGCTCCAGGGCCGCGGTCGCCACCTTGCGGCTGCCCTCGCGGGTGATCACGCGCACCGAGATGCTGACGTCGTCGGTCGGGCGGAACTCGCCGCAGCCCGCCACCACATTGCGGTCGGGCTGAAAACCCTCATTGTTCTCACGCACGATGACCAGGTCGATGTCATCGTAGAGGCAGCCGATATCCGGATAGGAGCGGGTCGGCCGCACGTTGGCGAACAGGTCGAAGTGCTTGCGCAGGATCGGGTGCGGATTGATCGCGCCGGGGACCTGGGGATACTCGCGATGGCCGATGGGGCCGAGGATGAAGCCATCGAAGGTCGATAGCGTTTCCAGAGTGCCTTCCGGGATGGTGGTGCCTGATTCATCGAGGGCCTTGCGGCCGATCGACATGTGGCGCCAATCGATGAGCAGGCCACAGCGCTCAGCCGTGGCCTGAGTCACCTTGACCGCAGCCGGGACTATCTCGTGGCCGATATCATCGCCTTCGAGTACACCAAGCGTCAGATGGGAACGGGACATCGCGTTCTCCTGTTCAGTGTGGCAGGCTGGCCCGGGCGAGGTCTCCGGCGCGGGCAAGGTCCGGCAAGGCCCACGCTTTCCGGATCAGCGTCTCGCAGGCCGATTGACCGATTACCGCTGCCGCCTGACCGCGGAATTTGGCGTTGAGCTGCTCGTCGCTCAGGGGGCGCTCCAGCGAACCGATGGCTCGCTCGATGTGCTTTTCCACACGGCGCCCGTCCTCGAGGGTCACGGTGATCGTCACCGCCGCTTCGTGGCAGCGCCTGTCGGTCGTGACGTTGATCTTGCGCCGCATGGCTTGCAGATCAGGATGATTGACCGCTTCGTCGGTGAAGGCGGTGGGCGAGCCGTCGCCGCGCAGAAGAGCGGCGGCCGCTGAATGGAAGACGCTGAACTTTCCTTCCAAGCCGGTTTTCGGCGCGGTCTTGCCGGTCAGTTCGAGTACCAGCGGGTGGGTGATCAGGTCGACGCACGCGATCCGGTTGATGTCATCGCCGAGTTCCTCGCGGATCTGGATGCAGCCGTCGATGACGGGATGAATGACGATGCCGCAAGCGAACGGTTTGTAGGAATTCAGCGCGGCTTCCCAAGTGTCGCCCAGTCCGTCGAGAATCTCGTGGTAGTCCTGCTTATCGGACATGACATGGGCGAAGCCACGCGGTGCCTCGATGGCCTGCTCCGAGGAATCGAAGCCGGCTTTGGCGAGGAAGGCCGCCAAGGCGCCATTCTGGGCCGCGCGACCGGGGTGGAAGCTCTTGCACATGGTGCCGAACATCTCGCGTAAGCCCGATGACTGCGTCGCGGCGATGCCCAGCGCCCAGGTCATCTGCTGCACATCCAGCTTCAGCAGGCGCCCGACCGCCGCCGCCGCGCCAAAGACCCCGACCGTTCCCGTAATGTGCCAACCACGATCGTAATGGTCGGGATAGACGGCATTGCCGATACGGCACTCGACCTCGATGCCGACGATCAGCGCATTGAGCAATTCACTGCCCGACACCGGGCGAGTCTCGGCCACCGCCAGCAGCGCCGAGGCCACTGGTCCCGCCGGGTGAATAATGGTCTTGAGGTGGGTGTCGTCGTAGTCGAGCACGTGCGAGGAAATGCCGTTGAGCAGGGCGGCGTGCAGCGCATCCAGACGCTCACCACGGCCAAGTACGGTTGCGCTAGCCTCGCCGGAGAACGGTGTCACTGCTGCCAGGGCGCTATCGACGGTTGCATGGCGGGTCCCGCCCACAGCGCAACCCAGCCAGTTGACGAAGGTTCTCACGCCTTCTTTCTGCACCTCGACGGGAATCGACGCCAGGTCGCAACTCACTATCCACTCGGCGAGCGCGCGGGTGATATCGGAGCGCATAGTCATCACCTCGCTCATATAGTAAACTGTCAACAGTTTCAAGGCTTGCGATAGGGCGATCATGAAGCCCGTGAAACTGATTCGTCAGCCTGGTTTATGCTAATGTCGCAACGACTATTTTTGCTCACAGTCGACAATGCCTCGGCAAGAAAGCAAGCGAAGAGCGAGCGTTGATGAACGATAAAACCGCACCTTCGAGCGGCCAGTTGCAGGCCCTCTCGCTGACCACACTGGCACAGCAGGAAATCGAGCGCATGATCCTCAGGGGCGAGTTCGCTCCGGGGGAGCGCATCAATGAATATGCGCTGGCCAATCTGCTGGGTATCAGCCGAGGACCGGTGCGTGAAGCTTGTCGCGCGCTGGCGGCCATGGGACTGGTCCAGCTGATTCCCAATCGCGGTGTTTTCACGCGTGCCATCAGTGAAGACGAGGCGCGGGAAGTCTACGAGATGCGGGCGGGGCTCTTCGGCTATGCCGGCAGGCTGCTCGCTCCGCATATCACCGACGGACAGCTGGACCACTTGAATCTGCTGGTTGCGCAGATGGATGCGGCCGCCAAGGCCAACGACTTCGATCGTTATTACGCACCCAACCTGACCTTTCACGACTATCTGGTGTCGGCCACGGGCAATCAGCGCCTGATCGCCAGCTATCACGATCTGGTGCGCCAGCTTCACTTGTTCCGTGCCCGAGGCTTGGTGGCCGGAACCGGAATGAAGGATTCCAACCGCGAGCACCGCGAGATCGTCGCCGCTCTGACCGCCAGAGACCCGCAACGCGCCTTCGACGCCATGGCCGGGCATGTGTTTGCCGGCCAGCGCCGTGCGTTGGGCGACGACAAGCCGGTGTTGTCGCATCGCGCGGAGCGACCTGCCCAGCGGTAGCCGGCTCCCCTTCGGTAGTCGAAGCGAGGCACGGTGTGCTGCGGCCTGCGGGCTTTCAAGGCTGGCCGTGGGAAACATTCAGGCCCCCATCAGTTGCGTCAGCTTGCGCACCGATGCGAGGTCTTCCAGATTGCGCACCGCCTCGATCATGGCTTCGGTCTTTGCCTTGTCCCAATTAGCGAACTCGGCACAGCCGCGGAACTTGTCGGCGACGTCGTCATAGCTCATCGGGTTGGCGGGACTGCCTTTGCCGAAGTCGGCGCGGCCGGACAGGGTGCGCCCATCCTGCAGGTGGATATCGATGATGGTGGTCATCTTGTCATAGCCGGCGGCCTCGGCTTCAGGATGCACGCCAAAGTGTACCCGCTCGATCATCTCCCTGACATCGGCACGATTGACCACTTCATCGGTGAATTCGGGCAAGCCACCGCGGCGCTCGAGGAGCAGGATCGCCATGCAGAACTCCATCGAGAACTTGGCCTGCAGCTCGTTGGTTGGGCGGTGGTGGATCAGGGCATTGGGCATGTTGTGGTTGGTGCCCACATCGACTCGCTTGACCTGTTCCGGCTGGATGTCGTGCTCGAGGATCAGTTCCAGCATCCTGGTCATGCCCGGGTGGGTCAGCGAGCCGGACGGATGGGGTTTGATGGAAACGCCCGGGTCGAGGAATGTCCAGGGGTTGCCCAACTTGCCGGAAATCGCCTCCAGCAGGTAGCCGCCTCCATGAGCCTGGAAGAAGCCCCGCGGAGATTCCAGGATCTTGTCGGTAGCGGTCCAGCCGGCACGCGCGAAATCGGTGGCGACGACTCCCGACTCGGCAGCACGGCCGGCATGGAATGGCTTGGTCATGGAACCGAAGTTCTCGCGCAGGCCTGCCGATTGGCTCGCGGCAATGGCGAGGGCGCATTGGGTCGTCGGCTCGTCCAGACCGAATAGCCGGGAAGTCGCTGCTGCGGCCGCCAGCGTGCCGCAGGTCGCGGTGGCATGGAAACCGTGCTGATAGTGGCGTGGGGAAATGGCCTCGGCCACCTTGGTTTCCACCTCGGCGCCGACATGGTAGGCCAGCATCAGATCCTTGCCACTCATGTCATGGGTCTCGGCAATCGCCAGTGCCGCCGGCAGGCAGGGGGCGGTGGGATGCGTCAACAGGCCGTATACGCGATCGGGACCCGCGGCCAGTTGGGTGTCGTCGTAGTCATCGGCATGGATGCCTACCCCATTGGCGAAGGCGGCAAAACGCTCGGGCACCCGCATGTCGGTGCCGATGACGGTGGCCTGGCCTTCGACCCCCTGCCGCCTGAGATACGATTGAACGATGTGCCCCGATTTGGCCACCGATCCCGACAGGGCCAGCCCGATACCGTCGAGAATGGACTTCTTTCCCGCGGCGATCAGTTCCTCCGGTAACGCCGCATAGGCACTACCCTGAATGAATTGCGCCACCTCGAGGGTCAACCCCTCCCCATGCGTCGATTCGATATCCGGGGTGAACGTCTCGGTGGCTGCCTTGCGATTCTGTGACATAGCGACTCCTGCATTCCGCTCGATGTTGACGATGTGGCTACCAAATACTTTCACTCTGTTTACCGCTGTATTTGCAAACTGTTGACAGTTTGCGGTGCCAAAAAACAACCTCTCCCGGCCGGCTGATGGCACTGCCCCATTGGCATACATGGAAACCCATCGCTCAGGAGGGCGACGACGCCCGCTTGCGCATGAAACGGCTGAAGACGAGCCTGATGATCGGGCTTGCCAGACTGAGGGCGGTCAGGATGAAGAACAGGTTACTGATCGGGCTATCGAAGAATCGCGTCCAGTCACTATTGAAGATGATCATCGACTGCGACCAGTTCTTCTCGATCAGATCGCCCAATACCAGCCCCATGACGAACGGCGCGGGGCCGAAACCATGTCGCAATGCGTAGAATCCCACCAGCCCGGCGATGAGCATGACCCAGACATCGAACATCTGTTGCTGGTAGGCGTAGGCCCCCACCACGGCGAAACAGAATACCGATGGCCACAGGAAGGTTCTGGGAAGCAGCGTGATCATCGAGAAGACCTTGGCTCCCATGAGGCCAATGAACAGAAACGTCACATTGGCGATGAGCATGGCCACGAAGATCGCATAGAGAATCTCTGGCGTTTCCCGCATCAGAAACGGTCCCGGGCGGAAGCCATGCATGATGAGAGCGGCGAGGATGACCGCCGTGGTTCCGCTTCCCGGGATGCCCAGGGCCAGCGTCGGCACCATGGCCCCGCTGGTGCCGGCATTGTTCGCGGCTTCCGGTCCGGCGATCCCTTCCACCGAGCCCTTGCCGAACTCTTCCCGATGCTTCGACCAGCGCTTGGCCTCGTTGTACCCCATGATGGCTGCGACGGTTGTCCCCTCAGCGGGAAGAATCCCGATGATTGTCCCGATCCCGGTCGAACGAAGGATCGTGGCCCAGACTCTGCGCAGGTCGTCGCGGCTGGGCAAGCGCAGCGCGACCGAACGGATCCGCTCCATGACGGCCTCATCGGCCTGGGCTTGCTTGAGCATTTCCGAGATCGCAAAAATGCCGATCAGCACGGGGATGAAATCGATCCCTTCGTAGAGGACGGCGGTGCCGAAGGTGAAGCGCTCGATACCGGTGACCAGGTGGATGCCGATGGTGCTGACCAGAACACCGAAGAGGCCGGCGATGAGGTTGCGTAGCGACGACTTGCCGCTGATGGCGGCCAGCATCGAGAGGCCGAAGAGGGTCAGGGCGAAATACTCCTGCGGACGGAAACTCAGTGCGATCCTGGCAAGCAGGGGAGCGGCAAAAATGAAGATGAGCAGGCTCAGGATGCCGCCGGTGACACTGGAAATGGCCGCGATGCCCAGCGCGCGCCCCGCTTCGCCCCGCTGCGCGAGAGGATAGCCATCCAGCGCTGTCGCCACCGCGGGTGGCGCACCGGGCGCATTGATGAGGATGGCCGTGATCGAGCCTCCGAAGGTGCCAGCACAGTAAAGAGCCGCCATCATGGCGATGGCGACGACGGGTTCGAGTTCCAGGGTGAACGGGATCAGCAGGGCGACCGCCATCGTCGAACTCAGGCCTGGTAGGGCGCCCACCAGCACGCCAAGCAGGACGGAGACCAGGATGAGCATGATGCTCGTCGGGGTCAGAATGATCTCCGTGCCTGATAAGATTGCCTCGATATTCAAGTGAACCCCCAAGCAGGCCGTGGCCTTTCCTGCACAGGACGCGGCCGTGCTGCCGGAACATCGACTAACGGAACGGGTGGCCAACGATACCAGGCAGGAAATTCACCTGGAGCACATCGGCGAAGAACCAGAACAGCAAGGTCGGAAACAGCACGGCATAAGGAACGAGCAACTTGAGGCGACGTTCGCCCCACAGTAGCGGCAGGCCAGCCGCCGCCAGGAGCAGTCCGATATAGGTGCCGAGCGTGGGCATGACCCCGATGAGAAGGAGCATGGCTCCAGCGGTCAAGAACACGATGGGTCGCGGCCGGACACGGCGATCGCTGTCGAGGTCGATGCCCTGTTTCCGTTTCTGGAGGTGCTCGAAAGGCAGAAAGAGGGCCAGTACTGCGATCACGATCAGCAGCATCTGCGGGAATGTTTCCGGCTTCACATCCTGGGCCAAGGATGCCGGAACGCTATCGAACAGCAATGTCCTCCAGAACAGGAACGCGCCGATAGCCAACACGATCAGTGCGACGACCAGGTCCTGCCGATGGATGAGCGAAGAGGCGGAGCGGCGCCCCGTCTCTTCGCCGGCACGCTGTGAAGGCTTGTCTCCCATCGTTTCGTTGCCTCGTATCTACCGATTGCCGTCGTTACTTGTCGGTAAGGTCGAGCTTGCGCATGGTTTCGAGCGACACCTGGTACTCGTTCTTGATCTGCTCGTCCCAGACATCGCTTCCGGCGATGCTGTCATCCGGATCCAGCCCATTGTTCCTCAGGTATTCCCGGAACCTGTCACTTTCCATCGCGGTGAGAATCAACTCTTCGATGGTTGCGACCATTTCAGGCGGTGTCTCGGCGTGGACGTAGTAGCCGCGTGTCGTGGAAACCTTGACGTCATGTCCGTGCTCGCTCGCTGTGGGCACATCGGGTAGATCCTCTATCCGCTCCTCGGCGAGCACGGCGAGCGGCTGAAGTGCCCCTTCCTGAATCTGGTCAAGCGCCTCGCTGACGTTGGCAACCGAAGCATTGACGGCCCCCGAGCGGAGCGCGGTCACCATGTCGCCGCCACCACCGAAGGGGACGACGCGGGTCTCGATTCCGGCGGCCTCCGCCCAGCGCTCGATGCCGATGTGTTCGGTTCCGCCGACCTGAGCCACGCCCCAGGTGAGCGCTCCATCGCGAGAGGCTTCAATCAGCTCCTCGTAGGTCTGGTAAGGGCTATCCGCGCGTACGACGATGACCGAGGGGTCATCCATGGCGCGCGCCACACCTTGCATGGTGTCGATGTCGATCGGCGAATTGCCGCGCGCAATGGTGTAGAGGTGGGTCTGCGTCAAGGCCATGATGGTATGGCAGTCCGCTCCCTGGCTCTTGAAGTATTCATGTGCGGCGCGCGCACCGCCGCCTTGCTTGTATACCACGGTCATATTTTCATCGACCTGTTCATCAGCAGCATCCAGCCACATGCGAATGGTCGTGTCCGTACCGCCCCCCGCCGAGGCATGCGAAACCACCTCGATGGTTTCATGCGGCCAGCCTTCCGGGTTGCAGCCGGTCTGGTCCTGTGCAGCGGCACCCAAGGGCAGCGCTGTCAATGTCAGGGCTATCGATCCGGTCTGCAGCAGACGCTGGCGCTTGGCGGCGTGCAACAGGGTCTGCAAATGTCTCATTTGTCCATCCTCATTGTCTTGTTGTGCGACTCACGCGTCATGCGCTGACTTGTTGCCGTCCTCGTGATCGCTGGAAACGACCTTAATTTCCAGTCTAGCCTTTGTGCCATATTTGTAAACTGTCAACAGTTAATATGAGTGATAATGCTGGGATTGCTTTATCCCTTGGTTCTGTGAGCAGGGCGCGATGATGATGGATATGATACACACTAATATGAGTGTGCTAGTACTGGCCGGCTTTCCTTCCCATATCCACTCTGCTGCCGTGGCGACGAGGGCAGCTGCATTGGCGGAATGAGTCGGCATCCAGCGTCGAGCAGCGTTTGACAGCATAGTCAACTGTTGGCAATTCTGTGAAGGCTATCCACCTTCCCGGCCATCCTTGGCGTTCCCTGCGGTGGGTCATGGGCGTCAGGAGATGGACGGGGCCGTATCGAGGTGAACGATGAAAATCAAGGACATCCGGGCGAGCCTGCACACCACATCGATCGAGATCCCACTCATCGAGGGGAAAGTCGCTGGTTACGGTCGGGAGGAACAGAAGCTATTCGTGTTCTGCGAGGTCGAGACCGACGAAGGCATTGTCGGGTGCGGCTTGACGGGGCACTTCCTGGCCCACTCGGTAGTGGCGGCACTGGAAAAGCACTTCCTCCCCGTCGTCAAGGACATGGATCCGCGCGACGTCGAAGCCATCCATCAACGTGTATTCAAGACGCTCAACCCAAGGGCCATGACCGGCACCGTCTCCATGGCCCTGTCGTGCCTGGATATTGCGCTATGGGATATCCAGGGCAAGCAGGCCAATCGGACGGTGGCCCAGTTGCTAGGGGGCAACAAGACCCGTGCCCCGGCCTACGTCACCTTCGGTTTTCCCCAGTACGACCGCGATCAGTTGGCGGAAGCGGCCAGACTGCATGTCGAGAACGGCTTTCGCGCACTGAAGACGGTGGTCGGCGTCGACAAGGGGGGCTGGCGGGAGGATGCCGCCCGGGTACGCGCGATTCGCGAGGCGGTTGGCGATGGCATCGACATCATGATGGATGCCAACTACCTGTTCAGTCCGGTAGAAGCCAAGCTGCTGTGTCGGGCCGTGGAGGATTGCCACATCACCTGGTTCGAGGAGCCGCTGTATCAGAACGATGCTCGCGCATTGGCCGATTTGCGCCGTGCCACGGGAATTCCCCTGGCCGCTGGGCAAATGGAGGGCCACCGCTGGCGGCTGCGGGAATTGGTCGAGCACCAGGCGGTCGACATCCTGCAGCCCAATTGCACCTACTGTGGCGGCTATACCGAGACGCGCAAGGTCGCGCACCTGGCGCAGATCTACAACCTGCCGATTGCCAATGGCGGGGGATGGCCATTGTTCAATATGCATAGCATGGCGGGGTTGATGAATGGCTGGCTGGTGGAATGGCATCTGGGGATGGTGTCGGTCGGGGAAACCATCTTCGTCGATCCGCCGAGCCCGGAAAATGGCACGCTATCGATTCCGGACGCTCCCGGCCTGGGCTTGACCATCGATCGTGATGGGCTAAAGACGACACGGGTAGCCTCCTGATGCTGCTGCCTTCGGTAGCGGCAGATGTCGGCGAGGTGGTGCACTGGTCGACTGCCCTGGGGATGATGTCGTGATACTCGCCACGATGATTTCCCGTTCTGCCGTTGTCGTGTCGGCATGGGGAATGGGGTATCTGGCGGGGCGGGTTGGTGTGCCTCTGCCCTGGATCCTGGGGCCGATGTTGGTGGGGGCCATCGCGGCGTTGAGTGGCCATGGCCTGGCGGAGTCGAAACTGGTGCGTCGTTGTGCGCAGGTGGTTGTCGGCACCGCCGTCGGCCATGGCTTTACCGCTGGGATTCTGCTGTCGCTGATGTGGCAGTTGCCCTGGATGGTGCTGTTTACCCTGTGGTCGTTGCTGGTAGCGGCGTGTTGTTCGCTGCTGCTGGAAAGGTGGGGGCGACTCGATCGCCGTACGGCGCTATTGGCCAACTTGCCGGGTGGCGTTGCCGAGATGGCGTTTCTGGGTGGGGACACCAAGGGTGCGAGTACGGCCATTGCGTTGGTCCAGGCCATGCGAGTGACCTCTCTGGTCATTCTGCTGCCCTTTCTGTTGTCACTGATTCTGAATCGGACGGGAGGCGTCGTACCGACCTCCTTGGGCAGTGGCTCTTTGGGGGTGGGTACGCTCATCATCCTGGCCGTGGGGTACGCCGTCGGCCGGGGCATGGACCATTTCGGTATCCAGAACGCCTTCATCGTCGGTGCCTTGCTGGTCTCGATCGTGGATGCACTGACCGGTTTCGTTGGCGCCGATGTCCCCGGCTGGCTCTTCATCGGAGCGCAGATCGCGATCGGGCTGGCACTGGGTGGCCGCTTCGAGCGCAAGGAAGTGGCCCGCATGCCACGCCTCGTCTCCATCGGGCTGCTGGTGTCGCTGATCACCTCCGTCATCATCATTGCGTCCGCCCTCTTGGTTGCGAGGCCGCTGGGGATTTCGCTGCCGGTGATGACGCTTGCCGGGGCGCCGGGCGGCATTGCGGAAATGGTGATCACCGCCACGACCTTGGGCCTTGGTGTCGCTGAAATCGTGGCGTTTCAAACGGTACGAATCATCACGGTCAATTTCCTGGCGGGATCCGTTGCCGGGCTCTGGCTAAGAGTGAGCGCCTCTCTTTTTGGCGAGTCCGGATCCGGACGAGGCCCATGATCCGGTGGGTGCCCGGAGCCTCTCCCGCCTCATACATTGGTAGTGGCATGGCCCAGGTGGCGAAGACTGTCCGTTGACTAAAATAAAGCTAATCGCTTGTTATCAAAGAATTTACTCTGTTTTTCGCTCAGGGAAGGCAACGCCTTCCCTTTTTTGTGGTTTGACGCGCCGGCAATTGAGGATTAATTTGTTCGTATCACAAACCTATGTTCACTAGTCGAACAAAACGGTAATCGAAGCGCCAATGACCGAGCCGTGGGCTGGTGAATATCGTGTCGACCACCAAGAGGCGAACCAATATGGCCGAGTTCCTCAGCTTGCATGACGCGGTCGCGCGCTACGTCGAAGACGGCGCCACCGTGGCCATGGAAGGCTTTACCCACCTGATCCCCTTTGCGGCGGGTCACGAAGTGATCCGCCAGAAAAAGCGTGACCTGACCCTGATCCGCATGACCCCCGATCTGGTCTATGACCAATTGATCGGGGCCGGCTGCGTCAAGAAGCTGATCTTCTCCTGGGGCGGCAACCCCGGCGTTGGTTCGCTGCACCGCCTGCGCGACGCAGTGGAGAAGGGCTGGCCGCACAGGATCGAGATCCTCGAGCACAGCCACGCCGCCATGGCCTGTGCCTTCGAGGCCGGGGCCGCCGGTCTTCCGCTGGCGGTGCTGCGCGGCTATGTGGGTAGCGAGTTGCCCAACGTCAACGACCAGATCAAGTTCATCGAGTGTCCGTTCACCGGCGAGCGCCTGGCTGCGGTACCGTCGGTGCGCCCGGACGTCTCCATCGTTCATGCCCAGAAGGCCGACCGCAAGGGCAACGTGCTAGTGGAAGGCATCGTCGGCGTGCAGAAGGAAGCGGTGCTGGCCGCCAAGCACAGCATCGTCACCGTCGAGGAGGTCGTCGACGACCTGAATGTGCATCCCAACGCCTGCGTGATTCCGGGTTGGGCGATCAGCGCCATCGCCGTGGCCGAGAAGGGCGCCTATCCCTCCTACGCCTATGGCTACTACCCGCGCGACAATCGCTTCTACAAGGAGTGGGATACCATCGCCCGCGATCGCGATGCCTTCAACGCCTGGCTCGAGGAGAACGTCTACAACGCAGGGGGAGAATCCTGATGAGCACCGACTACACCTCCGCAGAAATGATGACCGTCACTGCCGCGCGGGCGCTGGAGAATGGCATGACCTGCTTCGTCGGCATTGGCCTGCCCAGCGAGGCCGCCAACCTGGCGCGCCTGACCCATGCCCCCGACGTGGTGCTGATCTATGAATCCGGCACCCTGCAGACCAAGCCGGATGTGCTGCCGCTGTCCATCGGTGACGGCGAACTGTGCGAGTCGGCGCTGACCACCGTCTCGGTACCCGAGATGTTCCGCTACTGGCTGCAGGGCGGCCATATCAGCGTGGGCTTCCTGGGCACCGCCCAGATCGACCGCTACGCCAACCTCAACACCACCCTGATCGGCGACTACCATGATCCCAAGGTTCGTCTGCCGGGCGGCGGCGGGGCGCCGGAGATCGCCACCAACGCCCACGAGGTCTTCATCACCCTGAAGCACTCCAAGCGCACCTTCGTCGAGGACGTCGACTTCATCACCACCCTGGGCTTCGGTCGCGACGGCAAGGGTCGCGACGGCGTGCCCAACATCGGCAAGGGCCCGACGCGGGTGATCACCGACCTGTGCGTGATGAAGCCCGATCCCGAGACCAAGGAACTGGTGGTCGTGTCGCTGCACCCGGGCGTGTCCCGCGAGGACGTGATCGAGGCCACCGGCTGGGAGATTCGCTTCGCCGACCAGCTGGAGTCCACGCCGGAGCCCGGCGCTCATGAGCTCGAGGTGTTGCGCGAACTGAAAGAGCGTACCAACCGCCAGCATGCCGGCGAGGTTTGAGGAGACCGTATGAGTAACGTCTATTTGTGTCATCCGCGGCGTACCGCCGTGGGCCGTTTCGGCGGCACGCTGGCCAGTGTGCGCCCCGACGACTTCGCCGCCACCATCTTCAAGGCGGTGCTGGCCGAGACGCCGGATCTCGACCCCGCCGCCATCGACGAGGTGATCATGGGCTGCGCCAACCAGGCCGGCGAGGACAACCGCAACGTGGCGCGCATGTCGTCGCTGCTGGCCGGCCTGCCGACTTCGGTGCCCGGCACCACCATGAACCGCCTGTGCGGCTCGGGCATGGACGCGGTGGGCACCGCCTTTCGCGCCATCAAGGCCGGCGAGTTCGAGCTGGCCCTGGCCGGTGGCGTGGAGTCCATGTCCCGCGCGCCCTACGTGATGGGCAAGGCCGAGACCGCCTTCTCGCGGACCCAGGCCATCGAGGACACCACCATCGGCTGGCGTTTCATCAACCCGTTGATGAAGAAGCAGTACGGCGTCGACTCCATGCCGGAGACCGCCGAGAACGTAGCCGAGCAACACCGGATCTCGCGCGAGGACCAGGACACCTTCGCCCTGCGCTCCCAGCAGAAGGCCGAACGCGCCCAGCAATCGGGCCGCTTCGCCGAGGAGATCACCCCGATCGAGATCCCGCGCCGCAAGCAGGAGCCGCTGATCTTCGACCAGGACGAGCACCTGCGTCCCGGTACCACGCTGGAGAAGCTGGCCAAGTTGCCGACCCCGTTCCGCGACGGCGGCAGCGTCACCGCCGGCAACGCCTCGGGCGTCAACGACGGTGCCGCGGCGATGCTGGTCGCCAGCCAAGCCGCTGTGGATAAGCACGGGCTCAAGCCCATGGCACGCATCCTGGGCATGGCCACCGCCGGCGTCGAGCCGCGCACCATGGGCATCGGTCCGGTGCCGGCGGTGCGCAAGCTGCTCGATCGCCTGGAGATCTCGCTGGACGAGATCGATATCATCGAACTCAACGAGGCCTTCGCCTCCCAGGCCCTGGCCTGTCTGCGCGAACTGGGCATCGCCGACGACGACCCGCGGGTCAACCCCAACGGCGGCGGCATCGCCCTGGGCCACCCGCTGGGCATGTCCGGCGCCCGGTTGCTGCTGACCGCCGCCCATGAGCTGCACAAGCAGAACAAGCGCTACGCGCTGTGCACCATGTGCGTGGGCGTGGGGCAGGGGATCGCGACGCTGATCGAGCGAGCATAGCCTCTCATTGACATGGCGCATGGCAAGCCGTCAGCGATGATTCGCCGGCTTTTGCATCCAGGTTTTCGTAGGAGCGGCTTTAGCCGCGAATGGCATATCGCGATTGAGTCGCTCTTATGGCTTCCCTACTTTATGGAGGCACTATATGGCATTTCTGACTATCGATGGCCGCAGCGTCGCCTATCGCCTGCTGGGCGCCGAGGCCAACCCGCTGGTGCTGCTGGCCCATCCGCTGGGGATGACCCAGGCGGTGTGGGACGACATTCTGCCGGCCCTGCTGCCGCGCTATCGAGTGTTGACCTGGGACCTGCCCGGTCACGGTGCCAGCCAGGCCTGGCCGGCCGATGATGGCGAGATCACGCCGGCCGCATTGGCGGCCGAGGCATTGGCGTTGGCCGATCATGCCGGCGCGTCACGTTTCCACTTCGTCGGCACCTCCATTGGGGGCGTGGCTGGCCAGCAGTTGCTCGCCGAACACGCCACGCGGTTGCTGTCGGCGATCCTGACCAATACCGGGGCGGTGATCGGCCATACCGAGCTGTGGACGACCCGTGCTAGACGCGTGCGTGACGAGGGATTGCCGGCGATTTCCGGCGAGATCGTGCCGCGCTGGTTCTCCGCCGAACGGCTCGCGGGCGAGCCGGCCCTGGAAAGCGGCTGGCGCACCCAGATGGCGCGCACCGATGGCGAGAGCTATGCGCGACTGTGCGAGATGCTGGGACGTACCGACTTCCGTGGCAAACTCAAGGGCCATGGAGTCGAGGTGAGACTGCTGGGCGGCAGCGACGATGTCGCCACGCCACCCGAGACCCTGCAGGCCCTGGCCGCCGAGTGCGATGGGGCGCCACTCGAGATCCTCGAGGGCTTCGCCCACGTGCCCTCGGTGGAGAGTCCTCAGGCCGTCGCCAAGCGCCTATTGCTATGGCTGACACCCGATCGCCGTGAGGTGGGGGAGCAGGGCGTGGCCTATGCCGATGGTCTGGAAACCCGCAAGCAGGTGCTCGGCGAGGAGCATGTCGCCCGGGCCAGTGCCGGGGCCACCAGCCTGGACGCGCCCTTCCAGCAGATGATCACCCGCCTGGCCTGGGGCGAACTATGGGGCAGCGACGACCTGACCCGCCACGAGCGCAGCATGATAACCCTGGGTATCCTGGCGGCCCTGGGGCGTGACGGCGAGCTGGAACTGCATCTCAAGACCGCCAAGCGCATCGGCCTGAGCGAAGGCGAGCTGCGCCAGGTGCTGATGCATGTGGCCATCTATGGTGGCGTGCCGGCGGCCAACCATGCCTTTGCGATGGCCAAGACATTGGGTTGGGGCGAGTAACTTTGCCCGGATCCTCCTAGTCCCCATAGAGAAAGAATGCTATGCAAGACGACAACAAGCGCTTCGTGGAGCGCGACCGTGACTGGCATCCGCCGGCCTACGCGCCGGGTTACAAGACCAGCGTGGCGCGCTCGCCGCGTCAGGCGCTGGTCAGCCTGCAGAAGCCAAGCGTCTCCGAGCTCACCGGCCCGGACTTCCAGAAGCTGCGCATGGGGCCACACGACAACGACCTGCTGCTCAATTATCGAGAAGAAGGGGCGCGGGAAGGTCGCAGTGGCTTGCCGATCGGCGAACGCATCATCATGTTCGGCCGCGTGGTCGACCAGTTCGGCAAGCCGGTGCCGCATACCCTGGTGGAAATGTGGCAGGCCAATGCCGGCGGACGTTATCGTCACAAGAAGGATAGCTACCTGGCGCCGCTCGATCCCAGCTTCGGCGGCGTGGGGCGCTGCCTCACCGACGCGGCGGGTTGGTATCGCTTCCGCACCATCAAGCCGGGCCCCTACCCCTGGCCGAATGGCGTCAACACCTGGCGTCCGGCGCATATCCACGTGTCGGTGATGGGGCCGGCGATCGCCACCCGTTTGATCACCCAGATGTACTTCGAAGGTGACCCGCTGATCCCGCTGTGTCCCATCGTGCAGACCATCGATGACCCGGAGGCGGTCGAGACCATGATCGGCCGGCTCGACATGGCGCGCAGCAATCCCATGGACTGCCTGGCCTATCGCTTCGACCTGGTGGTGCGCGGCGAGCTGCAGACCTATTTCGAGAATCAGTGACAGGGGCGCAAGACCATGAGACAGCCGAATACCGTACCCCGCAGCGAGCTGATGCTGCGCGAAACCGCTTCGCAGACTGCCGGGCCCTACGTGCATATCGGCCTGGCGCTGGATGTCGCCGGCCTGCCCGAGCGCGAGGAGGAAATCTGGAACCAACTGGCCAAGCCGGATGCCGAGGGCGAGCACATCGAGGTGGTGGGCACCGTCATCGACGGCAATGGCGACCTGGTGCGCGACGCCCTGCTCGAGGCCTGGCAGGCCGATGCCAGGGGCGAGTACCAGCCCGAGTTCGACCTTGAGGCGCCGTTCAACAGCTTCGGACGTACCGCTACCACCGCCGCCGGCGACAGCGAGTGGACGCTGACCACGATCAAGCCAGGCGCGGTCACGCGTAGCGACGGCAGGGTGATGGCGCCGCATATCAACCTGGCGATCTTCGCCCGCGGCATCAACATCCAGTTGCAGACCCGCCTCTACTTCGAGGACGAGACTCAGGCCAACGCCGCCTGCCCGGTGCTCAGCGCCATCGAGTCGCCGGCGCGCCGCCAGACGCTGATCGCCAAGCGCGAGGAGGCAGAAGGCAAGGTGCGCTATCGCCTCGATATTCGCCTGCAGGGCGAGGGCGAGACAGTGTTCTTCGATTTCTGATGCATCGGCTCGACTGTCACCTTGGCCCTCGCCTCGGCGGGGCCTTTTCCATGCCGACGAGCCACAGTGCTATCCGTTCTGTCCCCCTCGCGAGCCGGTATATCGGGACGCTCTATGGCCCCTGAATCGGCTTATAGGGTCCCGTCCTGCCCGATTTTCGGCCGCTTTTGCTATATTTCATGTGCAGTCCCGATAAGGGGGTAAGGCCATGAACGTCAATGAAGCCATGCACCGCGGAGTGGATTGGTGCACCCCGGATACCTCGCTCACTGAGATCGCCAAGCTCTTTCGGGAGAAAGACATTGGGGCGGTACCCATTGGCGAGAATGACCGGCTGGTGGGAATGCTGACCGACCGTGACATTGTGTGCCGTGGTATCGTCGAAGATAAGGATATTGCATCGCTCACCGCCCGCGACGTAATGACCAGCGACATCGTCTATTGCTGGGAAGATGACAGCGTCGAAGATGCCGTGCATCTGATGGAAGAGCGGCAGATTCGCCGCTTGCCCGTCATCAATAGGAACAAGCGCCTGGTCGGTATGCTGTCCATGGGTGATCTCTCGCATACCGCACCCTATAAACTCCGTGGTGAATTCATGGAAGCGGTATCCGCCCATCACTGATGAGCGGTGTCATCTCGAACGGCGGCGGGCTGCCCATGCCCGCCGCCGTTCTGCGATCGATGCCTCCCCTTGTTGGTGGTAGCGTTGCTATCTGCGGCTCGACAGCGGCGTTACGCCGATTCGACGACGGAACGGCATCCGACGAGGAGAGAGGAGATGGGCTACAAGGCGATTGATATCCGACAGAAGCTTGGCCTGCTCAACGAGCAGTGGTCGCCCAGGGTGATTGCCGAGATGAACGACTACCAGTTCAAGGTCGTCAAGCTCGAGGGGGATTTCGTCTGGCACGATCACCCCGAGACGGACGAGGTCTTCCTGGTGATCAAGGGCAACCTGCGCATCGATTTTCGTGATGGCGCGGTCAACCTGGCCGCCGGCGAGATGTTCGTGGTCCCGAAGGGCGTCGAGCACAAGCCTTTCGCCGAGCAGGAAGCGGAAGTGATGCTGATCGAGCCGCGCGGGGTTCTGAATACGGGCCAGGCGGGGGGCGAACGGACCGCCGAGAACGACGTCTGGATCTGAGCCTGTCCGGGCGTCGTGCCTGTCCGGAGGGCATGACGAATAAGCTCTTCTTCGGTCTGACCGCGGAGAAGGCAGAGCAGGTGGAGGCACCGCTGATCCGCGAATGCCATGCCCATTTCGAATGCCGGCTGTTCGATGACACCCTGATGGAGCGCTACGACTTCTTTATCCGGGAGGTCGTGTCGGCCCGGGCGGCGGTGTCACCGGCATACCCAGAGACACTCCATTACACCGGCGACGGTGTCTTCATGGTGGCCGGCGAGATCATCAGTCGTCGCGCCCGGTTCCTGCCGGAAATGTTGTAAAGGCGGCAAGAGTAGTAAGCGCAGCGATGCCGTTCGAAGCTATTCGAGCGAAAAGGTGAGCTCGATCCTGCCCGTTTCGACCTGCCTGGTATTCAGTAGTTTGGGCCGGTGAAAGGCGGCGAGCATTTCGCGTTGCTCGGCGGTGCCGATCTGCAATCTCTTCAGGATCTCGCAGACGATGGCGTACAGGATCGTCTTGTTGCCGTCCTCGACTTTCACGGCGACGCCCACCGCGCCCTGGCCGGGCAGGGTGCCCGGTCGGCCCGCTGCGCGCAGGCCGATCGCGTAGCAGGCCTCCGCGCCGGCCTTGCCGACCAGTTCCCCGGCGAAGGCTCTCATCAGTGCCGTACAGAACCGTCCTTCGCCTGCCACCAGTGCGGGGTGCGAGGTCATTGCGCGGTAGATCCGCGCCAGCGCGGCGTTTCGGGGCGATGCCGCGCTGTCATCGAGGCCGGCGGCGTCGGCCAGTCGGGCGTAGAGAAAGGCCAGCCGTTCGAGGGGAAACGCGGGGGTGGGCAGGTTGCAGCCGTCGATGGCCCACTGGATGGCGTCGTCCGGTAGCGCACAGACGTCGGCCATCGTGCGTTTCACATGAGCCTGCAGGGGATGCTGCGGCAGGTGATAGTCCTGCACAGGCTCGCCGATGGCTCTCGCCGCCGCGAGCATGCCGGCATGCTTGCCCGAGCAGTTGCTGCAGGCCGGTGTCGGTGTGAAATCGGTCTTGATCCAGGTTCGATGGACCGCTTCGGAGATCGGCGGGTGGCCTCCGCAGCGCAAGTCGCTTTCCTGGGCGCCCGACTTGGCGAGCATGGCCAGGGCGCGCTGGATATGGCGCGCTTCGCTGTTGTGGGAGGCGCACATCAGGGCGAGGTCGGCATCATCCAGGCCGAAGCGTTCGAGTGCGCCGGTTTCCATCACCGCCAGCGCCTGGGCGGGCTTGGCAGCGGACCGCGCCAGCGTCACGCGGGAGGGATCGCCGAAGCCGCATAGCCGGCGGCCCTGTGCATCGACCACGGCGATATGGGCGATATGGGTGTTTTCCACCACGTTGCCTCTATAGACGATAGCGGCAACCGGTGCTTCCCGGTACATGGCGTTATCCTCGTCTTAACGGCTGCTTTTTCTTGCCGCTTGGTAGTAGCGGTCCTTGGTGCTGGCCGGAATATTGGGTGACCTCCGCCGTCGCCAAAGTGACGGACCGGAGCTGAAGCGGTTTCCTACCGCTGTTTATCTTACCTTCACGGTATAGCGTCCACCGATTTTCGCCACGCCCCCACTCTGACGCTACGAACAACACGAGGTGGAACATGCGACGAAGCAAATGGGTATGGCTGGTATGGGCGGTGGTGCTGCTCTGCTACCTGGTCCCCTACACCCTGCTGACCGATGTAAAGGCGTGGTACGGAAGCTTCCTGTTCTGGACCGTCGCCGGTCTGGCCGTGATTGCGCTGAATGTCTTCATCACAAAAGACTTCGAGGGGAAATGATCATGACCGCCTCGCTTATCTGGTGGTCGGTGGCGATCTACCTGCTGGTTGCCATCGCCATTGCCATCCTGTCCCGGAAGGGCAAGTTGCAGGACATGTCGGGGTACTTCCTCGGCAACCGGCAAATGAATGGTTTCGTCTCCGCGCTGAGTTACAGTGCCACGACCTACAGCGCCTTCATGATGGTCGGGCTGGCCGGTTTGACCTATGCCGGGGGCGTCGGCGCGCTGGGCTTCGAAATCATCTATTTCGCCGGTGTGTCGCTGGTGGCGATCTTCGGCCCGAAATTCTGGGCGGTGGGCAAGACGTTCGGCTTCGTCACGCCCAGCGAGATGCTTGGCCACCGTTATAACAGCAAGCACGTCGCCATGGCGGTGGCCATCGCCAGTTGCCTGTTCCTGATTCCCTATGCCGCCGTGCAGCTCGCCGGGGTCGGCTATCTGCTCCAGGGCACCACGGGGGGCGCCATTTCCTTCACTACCGGGGTGATACTGGCCACCGCCATTGCGATCTTCTTCTCCTACGTGGCGGGTATTCGCTCGGTGATGTGGACCGACTCGCTACAGGCGATCATGATGGTGGTGGCCTCGACCCTCGTCGCTCTGCTGGTCATTCAGGGGCTGGGCGGCTTCGGCGCCCTGTTCGACACCCTGGCCACCGAGCATCCGCAGTCGCTGACGGTGCCAGGCAGCGGCCGGTTCAGTTTCGTCACCTTCCTGGGCCTGACCATTCCCTGGTTCTTCTTCAGCCTTTCCAACCCGCAGGTCAGCCAGCGCCTGTTCATGCCGTCATCACTGCGCTCGATGCGCCAGATGCTGCTCGGCTTCCTGGTCTTCGGCTTCGTCTATACCCTGGTCTCGGTGCTGTGGGGCTTCTCGGCACTGGCGGCTTTCCCTGGGCTGGAAAGCGCCGACCTGGCCACCCCCACACTGCTCGGTTCCGCCCATGTCCCACCCCTCCTGGGGGTGATCGTGATGATCGGCATCATGGCCGCCGCGGTTTCCACCATCGATTCGATCATGCTCACGCTCTCCTCGATGCTGGCGCGTGACGTCTATGCCAACGTCAAGCCCGGCACGAGCGAGAAACGCCAGCTGATCGTCGGCAAGGTGGTGATCCCGGTGATCGCCCTGATGGCGCTCGGCTTCGCCGAACTGCAGCTCGACCTGATCGCCGTGCTGTCGGTGGCCGCTTCTTCCGGTCTGGTGGCCGTGGTGCCGGCGATCATCGGCGCCTTCTACTGGAAGCGCGGTACCGCCGCCGGTGCCCTGGTCAGCGTCATCGGTACCGGTACCTTCGTGCTCTTCGTCTATGCCATCGGCAACTCCTTCCTGGGCCTGCCGGCCGGCGTGTGGGGCATCGTCGTCTCCAGCGTGCTGTTCGTCGGTGTGAGCCTGGTGGGCAAGGCACCGCAAGCGAGCGCCGACGAGTTTCATGATGCGATAGCGAGCCAGTAAGCGGGACTCAGGGTGATCGCCGAGAACTACGTAGGGCTGCCTTACGAAGCGCTGGAATGACGACCCGAGCATGGTTCGGGTTTTCTGTATTGAGGCAAAGGGCGCCGACCTGGTCCAGAATACAGCCATCCGTTCGGGAAGGTCTGACTGACGAGGGAGACTATGGAACTCTTCTTGATTGTGGCGGGTGTCGGCGTGGCGCATTTGTTGGCTGTCATGAGTCCGGGGCCGAGCCTGCTGGTTGTGGCGCGTGCCGCCATCGCCACCTCACGCGTCGCGGGAGTCTGGACCGCGTTCGGCATCGGGGTCGGTTCCATGATCTGGGTGCTTGCCGCGCTGTTCGGCCTCACCCTGGTGTTTGCCGCGGCGCCGTGGGTCTACGCCGGCATGAAGGTCGTGGGTGCGATCTATCTTTTCTACCTCGCGATTCAGCTCTGGAGACACGCCAAGCTGCCGATGCGTGTCGATGGCTCCGAGGACACGCCTTCCGGCGCGCCGTGGAAACTGTTCTGCCGAGGGCTGCTGGTACAGTTATCCAATCCCAAGGTGGTGGTCTTCATGGGCTCGATCCTGATCACACTGCTTCCTCCACAACCGTCGAGCGGACTGGTAGCCGCGCTGTTGCTGGTCGTCTTCTTGAACGAGTTCGTGTGGTTCTCCTTTGTCGCTTGCGCCTTCTCCATCCCACGTCTCCGGGACGGCTATATCCGCTTCAAGAGCGTCATCGACCGAGTAACGGGAACCTGTCTGGGAGGCCTGGGAGTGCGCTTGATCGCGAGCCGATAACAGATAGGCCCGGAGGGTGATCCGGGCCTGTGTGGGTGGATGGGTTCCCGGGAAAGAGCGGCGTCTACAATGCCCCCTTGGCCTTGGCGGTGTGGGTGGCGATGGCATCCATCAGCGGCGGCGACAGGCAGTCGTAGGGTTCCAGGCCGAGTTCCCGCAGCCTGGCGCGTACCGCCCCCATGTCGTCGGGATTGGTGCCGGATTCGATGATCGAGGAGACGAATGCCGCGAATTCGGGCGCTGCCCAGCCTTGTGCATCGGACAGTTCGGTATGGATGAAGTCCAGGCCATGGAAGGGATGGTCGGTGTTCTCGATGCGCCCGTACATGTGCACGCCGCACTCGCGGCAGGCGTGGCGCTGGATGGCAGCCGAAGGATCGACGACCTGCAGCTTGTCCTCGTTGGCGGTCACGCGGAGCTTGTCACGTGGCACCACGGCGACCATCGAGAACAGGGCACCCTCGGGTTTCCAGCACTTGGTACACCCGCAGACATGGTTGTGGGCACACTGGGCATCGACGGTTACCTCTACCTTGTTGTCGGCGCAGTGGCAGTACAACTTGCCACCGGTAAAGCTATCGCTACCCGGTTGCACGCCATTGTCGACGGCGGGATGGATATTAATGCTCATGGTTTTCTCCCCGGCCTTGTCCTGTGTTGTTTCCTGGGTTTTTTCCTGCGTTGTCGTCGCTGATGTCGGCGTTTCCGCTGCCCTGCTTCGCGTGGTCGAGGTAGTGGGTTTCGATCCACCGAACCAGCGCTGAATCATGTCCATTAGGCTCATTGGCTTGTCCTCCTTGTCCTTGCGTACTCAATAATGCAGCACGCTGCGGATGCTCTTGCCGGCATGCAGCAGATCGAAGGCCTCGTTGATCTTCTCGAACGGCATGTCGTGGGTGATGAACTCGTCGATCTTGAGCTCGCCGTTCATGTAGCGCTCGACGTAGCCCGGCAGCTCGCTCCGGCCCTTCACGCCGCCGAACGCCGAGCCCTTCCACACCCGGCCGGTGACCAGCTGAAACGGCCGCGTGGCGATCTCCTCGCCGGCCCCGGCCACGCCGATGATCACCGACTCGCCCCAGCCCTTGTGGCAGCACTCCAAGGCCGAGCGCATCACGTTGACGTTGCCGATGCACTCGAAGGAGTAGTCGACGCCGCCGTCGGTCAGGTCGACGATCACCTGCTGGATGGGGTCCGAATAGTCCTTGGGGTTGACGAAGTCGGTGGCCCCGAACTGCTGGGCCAGGGCGAACTTGTCGGGATTGACGTCGATGGCGATGATGCGGCTGGCCTTGGCCATCACTGCGCCCTGGATCACCGCCAGGCCGATGGCGCCGAGCCCGAACACCGCCACCGTGGCGCCCGGCTCGACCTTGGCGGTGTTGAGCACCGCGCCGATGCCGGTGGTCACCCCGCAGCCGAGCAGGCAGATCTTGTCCAGCGGCGCCTCGGGGGAGACCTTGGCCAGCGACACCTC
>NZ_JBHRUG010000017.1:0-425643 GCF_042646605.1 Litchfieldella rifensis
CCTCTACAGACGAAGTCAGACGAGGCTGCTTCCAGGAGCGGACGGCCTCCCCGGTAACGGGTGCCTAACTCTAGCAACTCATATGGTGTCAACATACAAGGAGCGCCCGTAGTCGCGATGGGGGTGGCCTGATTCAGGCATTATCCAGCAGCGATAGCTGGCGCACTGCGTCGCGGCCCTCGGGAGAGTCGTCCTGGGCCTCGAGCACCTTACGAAAACCGCGGGAGGTCTGGATGGTCGCTACGTCCTCCAGCCACATCATCGCCTGGGCGTGGTCGTCGGCGAGCTGGTGTTTGAGGCCGCCGAACTGGGTGCCGATCTGGCCCCACGCCCGGCTGAAGATCCAATCGCCGAACATGTCCTGATGGATATGCACCAGCACATAATCATGATTACTCTCCCAGCGAACGATCACAGCGACTGACTCCTGCGTGGACAGTGAACCGAAATGGTTCATACATGCTAAGGTGCGCGCTATTGTAAAGGCTTGAGCGTGCCGAACAAGCCAGCACCTGCCAGGAGGAACCGCCATGCGTTTGCTCATCGATCATCAGATTCCCCTGGCCGAGGCCTTCTTCGGCGAACTGGGGGCCTTGAGGCGGCTGCCGGGACGCGAGATCGATGCCACCGCAGTGGCCGATGCCGATATCCTCATCGTGCGTTCCGTCACATGGGTCGACGAAGCGTTGCTGGCCGGTAGTCGCCGGCTGCATTTCGTCGGCACTTGCACCATCGGTACCGACCATGTCGATCGGCAGGCCCTGGACGCCCGGAACATTGGCTTCGCCAGCGCGCCGGGCTGCAATGCCGAGGCCGTGGTCGACTACGTGCTGTCCAGCCTGCTGCTGGTGTGCGAGCGCGAGGGCGTGGAACTCGATGCACGTCGCGTGGGCATCGTCGGGGTCGGCAATGTCGGCGGACGGCTTCATCGACGCCTCGCGGCGCTGGGTGTCGAATGCCTGCTGTGCGACCCGCCCAGGGCGGAGAAGGAGGGCGCCGATGGCTTCGTGTCGCTCGATACCGTGCTCGAGCAGGCGGATATCGTCTGCCTGCATACCCCGCTCGTCGTCGATGGCCCCCATGCCACCCATCATCTGCTCGATGCCGCCCGCATCCATCAGCTGCAGCCGGGGACGGTGCTTCTCAACGCCGGACGTGGCGCCTGTCTCGACGGCGAGGCGCTGCATGAGCGCCTGGCGCAGCGGGCCGATCTCACCGCCATCCTGGATGTCTGGGAACGCGAGCCGGCGATCGACGAGGCGCTATGGCAGCAGGTCGATATCGCCACGCCGCATATTGCCGGCCACAGCCTCGACGGCAAGATGCGTGGCACCGAGCAGGTCTATCAGGCCGTGATGCAATATCTCGGCCTGCCGATACGTCACCATCTCGTCGATCTGGCACCGCCGCCGGCATTGCAGCGCCTGGTGCTGGATGCCGGTTATGGCGTGTGGGAAGCGCTGCGGCTATGCGTACGTGCGTGCTATGACGTTCGCCGCGACATGATGGCGCTGGCCGGCGAGCGGCAGCGCCTGGGCATGGCGGCCGGCTTCGATTACTGTCGGGCCAACTATCCACTGCGCCGTGAATTCTCGACCCTGGAAATCGCCCTCGGGCCCGGGGCCGTCGAGCTGGAGCCCTGGCTGTCGGCGGCGGGGTTCAGGGTGACAATGAGCTAATCCGATCCCCGAGTTACGATCAAGCTGGGCTACGGGCTACGGGCTACGGGCTACGGGCTACGGGCTACGGGCTACGGGCTACGGGCTACGGGCTACGGGCTACGGGCTCCACCAATCGCTCGGAGCTCGTGGCTCGAAGCTCGTGGCCTTTACTGCCGATACGCCGACTCCTTCAACGCCCGAATGCGATCGTCCAGCGGCGGATGGCTGGCGAACAGCCGCTCCATGATCTTGCGGGTCTGGCCGGTGGTGATGGCGAAGGCCGTCAGGGTCTCCGGCATCTGGTCCGGCATCTCGGTTTCCGCCTTGAGACGCCCCAGGGCGTTGATCATGGCCCCGGTGCCGGCGAGCCTGGCGCCGGCGGCATCGGCACGATACTCGCGGAAGCGTGAGAACCAGGCGACGATGGCCGAAGCGACCAGGCCGAACACGATCTCGGCGACGATCACTACCGCGAAGTAGCCCATGAAGCCCAGGCCGCCGCCGTCGCTGCGGCTGCGCAGGAAGTTGTCGACCAGGTGGGCGACGACGCGGGCGAAGAACATCACGAAGGTGTTGAGCACGCCTTGAATCAAGGCCAGGGTCACCATGTCGCCGTTGGACACATGGCCGATCTCATGGGCGAGTACCGCGCGCACCTCTTCCGGGCGCATACGATTGAGCAGCCCGGCGGAGACCGCTACCAGGGCGTCGTCCTTGTTCCAGCCGGTAGCGAAGGCGTTGGACTGCTGGGCGGGAAAGATGCCGACTTCGGGCATTTTGATGCCGGCCTCGCGGGACAGCTCCTCGACGGTGTCGAGCAGCCACTTTTCGGTGGCGTTGCTGGGCTGTTCGATGACCTGGGTCCCGGTACTGCGCTTGGCCATCCATTTGGAGATGAACAGCGACACCATCGCCCCGGCCATGCCGAAGACGAAACAGAAGATCAGCAAGGCGTTGAAGTTGATGCCCTGCGCGGTGAGGTAAGGCGCCACCCCCAACAACCGCAGGGTAATACTGGCCACCAGGATCACCGCCAGGTTGGTGGCCAGAAAGAGGATGATTCGCATCATGTCGGTGTCTCTCCCGCAATCAGGGTAGTCGGGCACACAGTGCCCATTATCAAAACTGCATGTTTAGATACGGCCAATCGCATTGGGTTTCAAGTCATGACGACACCGTCGCTCGTTCATTGACGATAACGCTCCAGGAAGCGGCCGAAGCGCTCCAGGGCATCGTCGAGTTGTTCGGCCCAGGGCAGGGTGACGATGCGCACATGGTCGGGCTCGGGCCAGTTGAAGGCAGTGCCCTGTACCAGCAGGATCTTCTCCTGCAGCAGCAGATCGAGCACCAGCTTCTCGTCATCATGGATGTTGAAGACCTTGGGATCCAGACGCGGGAAAGCGTACAGCGCGCCCTTGGGCGTGGTACAGGACACCCCGGGAATGGCATTGAGCCGCTCGACGGTGATGTCGCGCTGGGCGCGCAGGCGGCCGCCGGGCAGGATCAGGTCGTTGATCGACTGGTAGCCGCCCAGCGCCGTCTGAATGGCATGCTGGGCCGGGACATTGGCACACAGCCGCATCGAGGCCAGCATGTTGAGGCCCTGGATGAAATCCGCCGCACGGTGCTTGGCGACCGTGCCCGACAGGATCATCCAACCGCTGCGGAAGCCGGCACAGCGGTAACTCTTGGACAGGCCGTTCATGGTCACCACCAGTTGGTCGTCGCCGGCCAGTGCCCCGGTGGCGACGTGCTCGACGTCGTCGTAGAGAATCTTGTCGTAGATCTCGTCGGAGAACACCACCAGGTGGTGTTCGCGGGCGATCTCGAGCAACTCGCGAATCACTTCCGGTGGGTAGACGGCGCCGGTGGGATTGTTGGGGTTGATCAGCACGATGGCGCGGGTGTGGCTGGTGACCTTGGCGCGGATATCGGCCATGTCCGGCGCCCAGTCGGCTTGTTCGTCGCACATGTAGTGTACCGGGCGACCGCCGGACAGGTTGGCGGCGGCGGTCCACAGTGGGTAGTCCGGGGCCGGGATCAGCACCTCGTCGCCGTCGTTGAGCAGCGCCTGCATGGCCATCACGATCAGCTCGGAGACGCCGTTGCCGATATAGATATCCTCGATGCCGACCCCGGGCACGCCCTTGCGCTGGCATTCCTGCATCACTGCCTTGCGTGCCGAATAGAGCCCCTTGGAGTCGCAGTAGCCCTGGGCGGTGGGCAGGTTGCGCATCACGTCCTGAAGGATTTCTTCCGGGGCCTCGAAACCGAACGGTGCCGGATTGCCGATATTGAGCTTCAGGATGCGCTGGCCTTCGTCTTCCAGGCGCTTGGCGTGGTCGAGCACCGGGCCGCGGATGTCATAACAGACGTTGTCGAGTTTGTGCGATTTCCTGATCGGAGTCGGGGTGTCCATGAAATGTCCGTCAACTCAGTTAGCGTTATGGGGCAGGGTGTCATCGGTGTCGGGGGCTGGTGCTTCCATGTCGGGGGCCGGGGGAGGAATGTCCGCGGGCGTCTCCAGGGTCACCGGGCCGAGCTTACCGTCGCGCATTTCATGCAGCAGCACTTCGGCGCCCCGATGCAGGTCGACCTCGCCACCCGGACGCAGGCCGCCACGCTTGGATGCGATCTCCCTGACGATGGCGGTGCCGTCGAAACCGGCCACGGCCAGCAGGTCGAGGCGTTGCGGACCGTCGGCCTCCACCGCCTCGGCATCGGGATGGGCAGCGTAGGGTGGCAGGTCCGACAACTTGTAACGGCGGCGCAGGGCATCGGGATAACGCTTGGCCAGCTCGGCGGCGGTCACCACTGCCACGTCCAGGTAATCGATGGCAGTATCGCGAATGGCGCCGCTGGCCGCTAGGCGGTAAGCGCTGGCCTGGTCCTCGATCTTCGGCCACAGCACTCCGGGGGTGTCGATCAGCGCCACGCGACCGTCGATGCGCACCTTCTGCTGGCGCTTGGTGACCGCCGGTTCGTTGCCGGTCTTGGCGATCTTGCGTCCGGCCAGGCCGTTGATCAGCGTCGACTTGCCGACATTGGGAATGCCCATCACCATCACCCGCACGTCGCGGTCGACGCGTACCTGGCCGGCCAGTTCATGGCACAGCTTGGGGATGCGCTTGAGTTCGCGGGCATTGGTGGTGGTCACCGCCAGCGCACGAGTATCCGTCAGGCCGTCGAAATGCGCCACCCATTCCCGAGTGCGTTCGGGGTCGGCCAGGTCGGCGCGTGAGAGAATCTTCAACACCGGTTTGTGCTCGGTCAGTTCGGCCAGCATGGGATTGGCGCTGGAGTAAGGCAGACGCGCATCGAGGACTTCGAGCACTACGTCGATTTCCGGCAGGGCGTCCTTGATCTGGCGGCGCGCCTTGTTCATGTGTCCCGGGAACCAGCCGAGCATCGTCTCTTCTCCTGCACGCAATGAAAACGGTCACCCATCTTAACAGAAGGGTGACCGTCGTAGGGTGGCTCACGAGAGTCTGGCGGTAGGGCTGACGCGACGGCCGGTGTCATTCCCCCGGGTGGAAGGCAATGGACACCGAATTGATGCAATAGCGCCGTCCGGTCGTTTCAGATGGACCATCGGGAAACACGTGTCCCAGGTGAGCATCGCAGTGGGCACAGACCACTTCGGTACGCTGCATGCCATGCGAGTCGTCCGCATGCTCTTCCACCGAGCCCCTGCCCAGTGGCCGGTCGAAACTGGGCCAGCCGCAGCCGGAATCGAACTTGTGCTCGTTCTCGAACAAGGGGGCATGACAGCACACGCAATGGTAGATGCCGTGTTCGTCGCTGACCCGGTAGTCGCCGCTGAAGGGGCGCTCGGTGCCTTTCTCGCGGGTGACACGATATTGCTCGGGGGTGAGTTGGCTGCGCCATTCGGCGTCGCTTTTCTCGACTTTCTTGCGCATGGCGTTTCTCCGCTACTGTCCCTCGGAATTCCCGGCTTTCTGGCCGACTCCCCTATCTGACAACAAAGCAGGGGGGCATTTCCAGCATAGCCCGCTGGGCTCGAAAATCCCGCTCGGCATGGTCGCTTGACAGCCTTCAGGGCGCTCAGTAACATACGCGCCACCTTGTCGAGGCAAGCGATGCGTCCCATTCGTCTAGTGGTCCAGGACACCGCCCTTTCACGGCGGGAACAGGGGTTCGAACCCCCTATGGGACGCCACCTTTCTCGATCAGGCATCGGCATGCGGGAATAGCTCAGTGGTAGAGCATCGCCTTGCCAAGGCGAGGGTCGCGAGTTCGAATCTCGTTTCCCGCTCCAAACTCCGGTTTGGTGGATGAGTAGGCCAACGTGAGGGTCACGAGCTGGAGCGCCAGCCCGGTCGAATCACGTTATCCCGCTCCAAATACCGGTTTCATGTGTCCCATTCGTCTAGTGGCCTAGGACACCGCCCTTTCACGGCGGTAACAGGGGTTCGAACCCCCTATGGGACGCCACCTTCGTGCCGAGGGAAAGGCAGTAAAGGCAAGACCAGCAGGTGTTGTTTGCGGAAAGTGTTCGCGGGAATAGCTCAGTGGTAGAGCATCGCCTTGCCAAGGCGAGGGTCGCGAGTTCGAATCTCGTTTCCCGCTCCAAACTCCGGTTTGGTGGATGAGTAGGTCAACGTGAGGGTCGCGAGCTGGAACGCCAGCCCGGTCGAATCACGTTATCCCGCTCCAAACACCCACTCCGGTGGGGAGTAGGCCAACGGGTCGCGAGCTGGGGTGCCAGCCCAGTCGATCACGTTATCCCGCTCCAAACTTCCGCTTCATGTGTCCCATTCGTCTAGTGGCCTAGGACACCGCCCTTTCACGGCGGTAACAGGGGTTCGAACCCCCTATGGGACGCCACTTACGCCTCTGGTACCGACTAGGCTTCAGGCCGTCGGTTCTTGTTCCGACAAGCGGGAATAGCTCAGTGGTAGAGCATCGCCTTGCCAAGGCGAGGGTCGCGAGTTCGAATCTCGTTTCCCGCTCCAAAGTTTTACTTCGGCGGAGGTAAGTCGAGGGTCGCGAGCTGGAACGCCAGCCCGGTCGATCTCGTTTCCCGCTCCAAAGTTTTACTTCGGCGGAGGTAAGTCGAGGGTCGCGAGCTGGAGCGCCAGCCCGGTCGATCTCGTTTCCCGCTCCAAAGTTTCATTTCTCCCCCTCGTTCCGGTGACGATCTCGTCGCGAGCATTGATTTTTTTCCATTCGACCGCATCTTTAGGGTCCTAATCGTTTTTTTCACTCTGGATGACAGGTGATCCGATGGCCGAACCGGCACTGTCCATTCGTGGCCTGACCAAGGTTTATGGCAACGGCTTCCATGCCTTGAAGGGCATCGACCTCGACGTCGCTCAAGGCGACTTCTTCGCTCTGTTGGGCCCTAACGGTGCCGGCAAATCCACCACTCTGGGAATCGTCTGCTCCCTGGTGCAGAAGACCGCCGGCAAGGTATCGGTATTCGGCATCGATATCGACCAGGACTTCGCTCGCGCCAAGTATCACCTCGGTGTGGTGCCCCAGGAATTCAACTTCAACCAGTTCGAGAAGGTCGAGGACATCATTCACGCCCAGGCCGGCTATTACGGCATGCCGCTGCGCGAGGCCAAGCCACGCGCCGAACGGTTGCTCAAGGACCTGGGGCTGTGGGACAAGCGCAAGGGCAGTGCGCGCATGCTCTCCGGGGGCATGAAGCGGCGCCTGATGATCGCCCGCGCCCTGATGCACCGGCCCAAGCTGCTGATCCTCGACGAGCCCACCGCCGGTGTCGATATCGAGCTGCGCCGCAGCATGTGGGACTACATGCGGCGCATCAATCGCGAAGAAGGCACCACCATCATCCTCACCACCCACTATCTCGAGGAAGCCGAGAGCCTGTGTCGCAATATCGCCATCATCAACCATGGCGAGATCGTGCAGAACACCAGCGTCCGGGAGCTGCTGGCACAGCTCAATACCGAAACCTTCCTGCTCGACCTGGCGCGACCCATTGACGAGGCACCTCGGCTCGAGGGGTTCGAGGTCCTCAAGGTCGAGAACAGCCAACTGGCGCTTTCGGTCAAGCGTGGCCAGAAACTCAACGATGCCTTCACACAACTGAGCGAGCAGGGCTTTTCCGTGGTTTCGATGCGCAACCGTGCCAACCGTCTGGAGGAAATGTTCGTGTCGATGGTGGAGGACGCCAATGCCGACAATGCGCGTGCCCAGCAGGCTAGGGAGATCGATAGCGACAAGGCGGCGGCCGAAGCGACGCCTCCCCATACCGGAACGGGAGGGCACCGATGAGCCCGATGCAGATCGCCACCGCCTTGTGGACCCTGGTAATCAAGGAGATCAAGCGCTTCACGCGCATCTGGCCGCAGACCCTGTTGCCGCCGTCGATCACCATGACCATGTACTTCATCATCTTCGGCAACCTGATCGGTTCGCGCATCGGCGAGATGGATGGCTACACCTACATGGACTTCATCGTCCCCGGGTTGATCATGATGGCGGTGATCACCAACAGCTACTCCAACGTGGCCTCGTCGTTCTTCTCCAACAAGTTCCAGCGTAGCGTCGAGGAGATGATGGTTTCGCCGATGCCCAACTGGGTGATCCTGACCGGGTTTCTGTTGGGCGGCATGGCCCGAGGTCTGGGCGTGGGGCTGATCGTCACCTTCGTCTCGCTGTTCTTCTCCCGCCTGGAAGTGGCGCACCCGCTGCTGACCATCGGCGTGGTGGTGCTCACCGCCGGGCTGTTTTCCATCGGTGGCTTCATCAATGCGCTACTGGCCGACAAGTTCGACGATATCTCCATCGTGCCGACCTTTGTGCTCACGCCGTTGACCTATCTGGGCGGGGTCTTCTACTCGATCTCGCTGCTACCCGACTTCTGGCAGGGGGTGTCGATGCTCAACCCCATCCTGTACATGGTCAACGTCTTCCGTTACGGCTTCCTTGGCGTGTCGGACATTCCGGTGGCACTGGCGCTGGCCGCCATCCTGGCCTTCATCGTGGTATTGTTCGGGGTGGCATTGTGGATGCTGGAGCGAGGGCAGGGCATACGATCATGAAGACTGAACGACCCGATACCTTGCAGAATGCGCCGCTGGGGCGTGAGTCCGCGTACCCCGAGCATTATGATGCCGGGCTGCTGTACCCCATCGCACGCGCTGTCAATCGTGCGCCGCTGGGCATTCGCGACGACGCCTTGCCGTTCGAGGGCGAGGATGAGTGGCATGCCTTCGAGCTCTCCTGGCTCGATCCCAAAGGCAAGCCGGTGGTGGCGGTCGCGCGCTTTCGCTTGCCGGCCTCGTCGCCCAACCTGATCGAGTCGAAGTCGTGGAAGCTGTATCTCAACGGCTTCAATCAGACTCGCTTCGACAGCCGCGACGAGGTGATCGAAACCCTGGAGCGCGATCTTTCCGCGGCAGCGGGTGCCCCGGTGGTCACCGAAGTGTTCGGTGTCGACGATGAGCGCCTCGCTCCCCGACGCCTGCCTGGCGAGTGCATTGACGATCTGGATATCGAGATCCACGACTATACGCCCAACCCTGGGTTGCTCACGGTGGGCGAAGAGGTCGTCGCGGAGACCCTGTACTCGCATCTCCTCAAGTCCAACTGCCCGGTCACCGGCCAGCCCGACTGGGGCAGCGTGATGATCCATTACCGCGGCCCACGCCTGAATCGCGAGGGTCTGCTCAAGTATCTGGTGTCCTATCGCCAGCATCAGGACTTCCACGAGCACTGCGTGGAGCATATCTTCACCGATCTAATGGCCCGTGCCCGGCCCGAACGCTTGTTGGTGCTGGCACGCTATGTGCGGCGCGGTGGGCTGGATATCAGCCCCTGGCGCGGCACCCCCGGCGAGCGGCCCCCCGAGCCGTTGCGTCTGGCCCGGCAGTAACCGGCTGCGGTAAGCTGAGAAACATTCTCGACTCAGTCAACGTCAGGAGATTTCGATGGATGCGATGACGCTGCTGCACGAACGCAGCTCGATGGGCAAGCTGATGGGGCCGGCTCCCAGTGCCGAGCAGCTCGATGCCTTGTATCGTGCCGCCCTGCGTGCCCCGGACCACAAGGAACTGACGCCCTGGCGTTTTATCGAATTCTCGGGTGAGGGCCTCGACCGCCTCGGCGAATTGTTTGCCGAGGCCGAGTACCGCGAAGACCCGCATATCGACGACGCATACCTGGACGCCGCACGCAAGAAACCCAAGCGCGCGCCGATGATCATCGCCGTGGTCGCCAGGGTCACGCCGGACCTGCCCAAGGTACCCAAGCTCGAGCAGGTGATCTCTGCGGGCTGTGCCGCCCATGCCATGATGCTGGCCGCCCATGCCCAAGGGCTGGGGGCGATGTGGCGCACCGGCCATTTCGCCTTCAACGCCACGGTGCACAAGGGCCTCGGGCTCGGCGAAGAGGACGAGATCGTCGGCTTCCTGTACCTCGGCCAGCCCGGCGGGCGTCACAAGCCACTGCCGAGCCGTGACCCCGAAGATTTCATCGAGCGCTGGAACTGAGGACCAGGCGATGCGCAGCCCCGGTATCCCCCATCCACGCCTACCGCTCCCCGACGCCGAGCAGGGCGATGACCTGGCGGCCTTCCAGGCCTGGCTCGAAGAGGCGATTCCGCTGCTCCCGCACCTCGGGCTTGAAGGCATGGCGTGGCAGGACGATATGCTGGTCTGGGAGCTGCGACTTGCTCCCAACCTCAACGACAAGGGTACCGGCTTCGGTGGCTCGCTTACCGCTCAGAGCACATTGATCGGCTGGAGCTGGACTACCCTGTGGCTGCGTGCCCAAGGCCGCCAGCAGGATGTGGTGGTCACCGAGGCCAGCCAGCGCTTTCTCGCTCCCGTGCGCGGCGACTACCGGCTGGAATGCCGACCCCAGGACAAGTATGCCGCCGCCGGTCTTTCCGAGCAGCTTGCCGACCGCGGCAAGGGACGCATCACCCTGGTACAACGCCTCTATTGCGACCGAACCCTGTGTCTGGAAGCCTGCGGCGATTACGCCGTCCTGCCCGCCAGATAACCGCCTGCCTTCCGAAAAACGGCTTGCAATCGCGGGCTTAGCTCGTTAGAGTATGCGCCGTTCTGACGCACAAGCGAGGGGCTCCATCTCTCGGATTTTGCAAGGAATGACAATGCGGAGGGGTGTCCGAGTGGTCGAAGGAGCACGCCTGGAAAGTGTGTAAGTCGAAAGGCTTCGAGGGTTCGAATCCCTCCCCCTCCGCCACCGAATATGAAGAGGGGAGTCAAGCATAGCTTGACTCCCCTTTTTTATTGCTGGCTTTCGGCTGGTTGCTCGTTCTAGACACAACCGACCTGCGCTTGAAGATCGACAGTGCATGGTGGCTCTCTGACTGGTGTAAGCTAGGCCCGTGCGACTTGTAGCACGCCATCTCTTGGGTCGGTTGTCATGAAAAAGCTGGTATCGCTTCTCATCGTTGTCGCCATGGTCTATGGCGGATTGTTTTTCTACTACGGTGAGGCGGTGAAAGACGCTGTTAAAGAAGGGCTGCGTTCCAGCGGTTTTTCTGCCGTGGAGGTGGTGAGTGCCGACTATGATTGGCTGGCCCCGCTGCGCACTCGCTCTACCGCCTCTGTTGTCGTGCGATACCGTGCTGCGGAAGCGGTGGTCGATGTCAGTGTCAACGGTCATCCGATATTCTCGTCAGAATCGGAAATCGAGCTCAGTGGCCTGCAGATGCTGAATTTCCGTTTCCCCTTGAGTGGGGGCTGATCGCTGCTGCCGGCATGGTGGATCACCACCGGGCGTTACGCCGGTTTTCCCCCACCAATTTGGCGTGGTTCATTTGCTGATAAGGAGGAGTTCATGAGCAACACTATCGCTGTCATCAAAGGGGACGGCATCGGCCCTGAGATAATGGATGCGACACTTCGTGTGCTTGATGCCCTTGGCTGTAATCTTGACTACGAATTTGTTGAAGCAGGCCTGGTTGCATTTGAACAGCATGGCACGCTGATACCAGCGGCATCGCTTGAGACCATTGCCAGGCATCGTGTGGCATTGAAAGGACCATTAACGACACCGATCGGCGGCGGGTTCTCCTCTATCAATGTGCAATTGCGCCGCCATTTCGATCTTTATGCCAATCTCCGACCCGCCATCAGTTTTCCCGGAACTCGCTCGCGTTACGATAATGTCGATATTCTCACGGTGCGTGAGAACACCGAAGGTGCCTATTTGTCGGAAGGGCAGTCTCTTTCCGAGGATGGCCAGACCGCTCTGGCGAGCATACGTACTACACGCAAAGGATCCGAGCGTATCATCCGCTACGCTTTCGAACTCGCTCGTAGCAAAGGCCGCAAGAAAGTCACTGCGGTGCACAAGGCCAATATCATCAAGACCAGCTCTGGCTTGTTTCTCGACGTGGCGCGCGAGGTGGCTCAGGAATATCCCGAGATCGAATTCGAAGAAATGATCGTCGATAATGCCTGCATGCAGCTGGTCATGAATCCTCATCAGTTCGATGTCATTGTCACCACCAACTTGTTCGGAGATATCATCTCGGATCTTTGCGCAGGCCTGGTAGGTGGGTTGGGCCTGGCTCCCGGCGCCAATATCGGTTCCGATGCGGCCATTTTCGAAGCGGTCCATGGTTCTGCCCCGGACATTGCTGGCAAGAACGTCGCCAATCCTTGTGCACTGCTGTTAGCCGCTGCTGATATGCTCGACTATCTGGACATGGCTGAGAAAGCCAGCCGGATACGTATTGCCATTCGAGCTGTGCTGGAGAGTTCGCGGGATCGGGTGACGCCGGATATGGGGGGCAGTGGCACCACCGACTCGTTTGCTGATGCGTTGGTAGCGTATTGTCGTGGATGAAGCATCGCCTACTCTCGTGACGTAATCCGAGGCAAGGCGATTGGCTCCGTGCAGCGCGACAAGGCCAGGACAATGTCCTGGCCGAAACCGTGATCGACTTATTCAAGACCGAATCTGACTGGCTCGTATTTTGAGCCCCATCAATGCTCTACTCCGAAAACGCTCTTCAGATAGTTGACGTAGCCCGCATCACGACAGATCGTCTTGCCCGGTTCGTCGGAGATCTTGGCGACCGGCTGGCCATTGCACGACACCATCTTGATGACGATGTTCATCGGCTGAACGCCGGGCGCGTCGCAGGTCAGGCTAGTGCCGATGCCGAAGCTGGTCTTGATTCGGCCTTCCAGGGCAGTCTTGATCTTCATCGCCTTGTCGAAGGTCAGGGCGTCGCTGAAGATCAGCGTCTTGGTCCTGGGGTCGATACCCAGCTTCTGGTAATGGCGCATGCATTTCTCGGCGAACACCATTGGGTCGCCGCTGTCATGGCGCAACCCATCGAACAGCTTGGCGAAGTACAGATCGAAGTCGTGCAGGAAGGCGTCGAGCGTGATGGTGTCGGTCAACGCAATCCCCAGATCCCCTCGGTACTCCTGAACCCAGGCTTCCAGCGCGGCGCGCTGGCTGTCGACCAGTCGACTGCCCAGTTGCTGGTGCGCCATGACCCACTCGTGCGCCATGGTTCCCATGGGTGGGATGCCGTGGCGGCGGGCGATGTCCACGTTGCTGGTACCGACGAAGTGGCCGGGAAACTCTTTTTCGAGAATCTCGACGATGGCCTCCTGTACTGGCTGAGAGAGGCGCCGCCGTGTGCCGAAATCCGCCAAGTTGAAGCTCGCCAGTTGCTCAGGCGGGTAGTGGTTGCGCAAGGTGTCGAGCTTGTGGCGCAGCTGCGCTACGGCTTGATCGATGGTCACCCGCGGGTAGAGGACGCGATTGCGCACCTCGCTGATGATCGCCAGGATCACGATCTCAAACAGGATGCTGTGGGACCAGGGGCCATCGATGACGATGCACAGCTCACTTCCCTCCATGTACACATCGACATATTCCGGACGGAAGCGGAACAGCTCCAGAAAACGAATGAAGTCGGGCGACATGTAGGAGAACGTACTGAGAAAGGCCGATTCCTCCCTGGTCAGCTGAAGCGTTGCCAATTGATCGACCTGTTCGCGGATCTCACCGATATACGGCTCCAGGTCCTCGGCATTTCGGGAGCGAAATTCCCACGTCACGCTGGCATTGGGATACTTGTGGTGAACCCCCTGCATCATGGTGATCTTGTACCAGTCGGTATCCAGCAGTGAGGTGATAAGCGGCCCTTGGGTGCGGTAGGTTGCGGTCATTGTCGCCTTCCGTATGCTGTCGATGCTGTCTTCGGAGGTTATCCATCCCTGTGGCGTTACGCTACTCTCTAAGGAGGCTGAAGGACCGGCGCGTCATTCATCCTCCTTGGAGAGACGACCATGTTGATCCGCACCCTGATATCCGCCGCTGTCCTGGCCTTGCCACTGTCCGTGCTAGCCGAGGCCCCCAACCTCTCGCCCGGCGAGTGGGAGTTCACCAGCAGTACCTCGGTGGAAGGTGATTTCCCGATCCCCGATGAAACCACCACCAATCGCGAATGCCTGACCCAGGAAGCCATCGACGAAGCGAACACGGCCTTCATCCAGGAAGAGGAGGGGTGCGAAATCCTCGAGCAGGATGCCTCCAGCGACGCCATGAGCTACCGCATGACCTGCGTGGGCGAGGGCGGTGAGGCAACCATCGTCGGTGACATGCAATACATGCACGACCGGGCCGAAGGCACCATGAGGGTGGAAACGACGACCCCGATGGGGGCGATGACCATGAACACCGCCATCGAAGGTCATCGTTTAGGGGATTGCTGACTCTGACTCTCAGCCCGGGGCGGCTCCGCTGTATTCTGCCTCGGGGCGCTCAGGGAGATGCCTGACCCATTCCCTGGCGGCTTCCTTGTCCTGGGTAGCGAAGACGCGTACCTCCAATGGCCTGAACAGACGACTCTCGATGCGGGCGATGGGACGAATCCAGCGCCGATCGGTCACTGCCGCAGCGCGGTAGAAGTGTCGTAGGTCACCGAGCTGGGTCAGGCCGTAGCCGAGGTCGCGCAATATCGCCGTGACGGTCATCCAGCGCATCTCATCGATCTCGGCATAGAGGCTGACCCTGGGGTGGGTCTTCTTGACCTCCTCGATGGCATCGATGGCCTGCTGCAGGTCGTCGGCATCGACCCGTCCGCTGGCCCGCAGGGCTACCACATGGGCGGCGCCCGGGGGGAGCAGTTCGATCATGGCGCTCGTTCTCCTGATCTTGAGCACATCCTTCCCTGAGCATAGCAGGGTGGGGATGCTCCGGCTGCCAATGCAGTGTTGGAGCGGCTTTAGCCCGGGCGGCGTTCCGACGATTCCGGCCGTCAGGCCTGCTTGGATGGTATGGCTATCGCGGCTAAAGCCGCTCCAATATTAGCTATATGGCATATTGAGGACCGGGCGATCTATCCATCGCAGCTGAAGCCGCTCCTACATTAGTTCTGCGGAATATTAAGGTTCGGGTCAACTCCGCTCACCGGCATTAGCGATATGATCATCGTCCATTTCCCGTTCTAGCCGCCGCTGCACATCGCCTGGCGAACCGGTGTGCCGGGCCAGCAGGTCGTAGGCCACCGGGACCACGAACAGCGTGAACAGCGTCGCCGCGGCGACCCCACACAGGACCACGGTACCGATCACCAGACGCGTCTCGGCACCGGCGCCGCTGGAGACGATCAATGGGATCGAACCGGCCATGGTGGTCACGGCGGTCATCAGGATCGGCCGCAGGCGAGTCACCGCGGCGTCGACCAAGGCATCATGGAAGGCATGCCCCTGATCGCGGAGCTGGTTGGCGAATTCGACGATCAGGATACCGTTCTTGGCCGCCAGGCCGATCAACATCACCAACCCCACCTGACTGTAGATGTTCAGCGACTGCCCGGTAACGAACAGGCCCAGCAGCGCCCCGCTCATGGCCAAGGGCACGGTGAGCATGATCACGAACGGGTGCACGAAACTCTCGAACTGGGCGGCCAGCACCAGGAAGACCACCAGCGCGCCCATCACCAGCAGGAAGGTCGTCGCACCACTGGCCTCCTGATAATCGCGGGAGGGGCCATTGACGTCGGTCTGGGCTTCGGGGGGCAGCAATTCGGCAGCGCTACGCTCCAGGTAGTCCAGCGCCTCGCCCAGCGGGTAGCCGTCGGCGAGGTTGGCCTCGATGGTGATCGAGCGCACCCGGTTGAAGCGGTTGAGAGTGCTGGGCCCGGCGAAATCGGTCAGCGTCACCAGGCTGGCCAGGGGGATCAGCGCGCCGCTGCGGCTCGAACGCACCTGGATGTTGTCGAGCGAGCGCGGGCTTCGCTGTGCCTCGCGATCGCCTTCGAGAATCACGTCGTATTCCTCGCCGTCGTCCATGTAGCGTGTCACGTTGCGACCACCGAGCAGCGACTCCAGGGTGCGACCGATTTCGGTCACCGTCACCCCCAGTGCCGCGGCCCGCTGGTAGTCGACATCCACGCGCAGTTGCGGCTGGGTCTCATGGTAGTCGCTGTCGAGTGCGGTCAGGCGCGGGTTGTTCTCGCGCGCATGTTCGAGCAGCTGGTCGCGCCACCGGGCCAGCTCTTCATAGGTGCCGCCGCCAAGCACGAACTGCACCGGTTTCTCCACCCGCTGGGCGAAGCCCTGGCGCATTACCGGAAAGGCATTGATGCCCGGCAGGCTGCTGAGTTCGTCGCGTACCTCGGCCATGATCTCCCAGGCGGAGCGGCGGCTGCCCCAGTCGGCCAGGCTGACGATCGCGAAGCCGTCGTTGAAGTTCTCGATATTGCCGAAGCCGCGCGGGGCGCGGACGATGACGCGCTTGAGCTCGCCGGCCTCGACCATGGGGGCCAGGCGCGCTTCGATCTCGTCCATGTAGTCGAGGATGTACTCGTAGGTCGCGCCTTCCGGGCCGCTGACCAGGATGAAGAAGTAGCCGCGGTCTTCCTGGGGGGTGTACTCGTTGGGCAAGCGCTCGGCGAGCCAGGCCGTGGCGCTGACCAAACCCAGGAACACCGCCAGTACCACCAGGCGTAGCTTCAGCACCCGCAGCAGAATTGCCCGGTACAGGCGCTGGCTGACATCGAGCAGCCACTGCACGGCGTGCGCCAGGCGGCCCTCGTGCATGTCGGGGCTGAGGATCTTCGAGGCCATCATCGGCGTCAGCGTCAGGGCCAGCAGACTGGAGATGGCCACCGCCGCGGCGAGCGTCAGGGCGAATTCCGAGAACAGCCGGCCGATATCGCCCTGCAGGAAGCTCAGTGGCACGAACACCGCGATCAACACCAGGGTGGTGGCGATCACCGCGAAGGCGATCTGGCGCGTGCCGCGAAAGGCCGCCACCAGGGGTGTTTCGCCGTAGTCGTGCATGCGCCGGTTGATGTTCTCGAGTACCACGATGGCATCGTCGACGATCAGGCCGATCGCCAGCACCAGCGCCAGCAGCGTCAGCAGGTTGATGGAGAAGCCCAGCACCGCCAGGGCGATGAACGAACCGATCAGCGCGATAGGCACGGTCACCGCCGGCACCAGGGTGGTGCGGAAGTTGCCCAGGAACATGAAGATCACCAGCACCACCAGGCCCAGGGCGATGAACAGGGTGATCACCACTTGCTGGATGGCACCGGAGACGAACACCGACGAGTCGAAGTTCATGCGCAGGCTCATGCCGTTCGGCAGGGTCTCCTGCACGCGCTCCATCTCGGCGGCCACACCTTGCGAGAGTTCCAGCACGTTGGCGGTGGACTGCTTCATCATGCCCAACCCAACCATGGGGATGCCATTGGCGCGGAATACCGAACGGTCCTCCACCGACCCGACTTCGACCCGCGCCACATCGCCCAGGCGTACCAGGTAGCCGTCGCTGCCCTGGTTCAGCGCCAGCGACTCGAAGTCCGCGGGCGTGGCGAAGCTGCGCGGCAGGCGCACGATGAACTGGCGCTCCCGGGACTCGATGGACCCGCCGGGCAACTCGACGTTCTCGGCGCGCAGCGCATCTTCCACATCGCCCACCGTGAGGTTGCGCGCCGCCAGGGCGTTACGGTCCAGCCAGATGCGCATGGCGTAGTCGCTGCCGCCGCCGACCCGTACCCGGGCCACGCCCGGCTGCACCGAGAAGCGATCGACCAGGTAGCGGTTGGCGTAGTCGGTGAGTTCGGGAATCGAATAGCCTTCCCCCGACAGGCTCAGCCACAGCACCACATCCTCGCTGCTGTCGGTCTTCTGCACCTCGGGGGGCTCGGCTTCGTCGGGCAGGTCGCGCCGAGCCCCCGAGATCCGGTCGCGGATGTCATTGGCGGCGGCATCGATATCCATCGCCAGGTTGAACTCGACGTCGATGCGCGAGCGCCCGTCCTCGCTGGACGAGGTGATCAACTCGATGCCCTCGATCCCGGAGATACGGTCCTCGATCACCTGGGTGATGCGGGTTTCCACCACATTGGCCGACGCCCCCGGGTAGCGGGTGTCGATGCTGACCACCGGCGGGTCGATGGAGGGATACTCCTGCAGCGGCAGCCGCTGGAGCGCCAGCAGGCCGAAGGCCACGATCAAGGCGGCGATGACCATGGCCAGCACCGGGCGTTGAACGGAAATGTCGGACAACGTCATCAGACGTCACCCTGCGCGGGACTTGCCTGGTCATTTTCTTCACCGCGACCGCGCTCCAGAATCTCGCGCACCGTGGTCTCGTCGTCGGCAATGCCCAGCAGGGCCACACGATCGCCTTCGCGGGCACGTTGCAGGCCGTGTTGCACGACCAGTTCCCCGGCTGCCAGGCCCTCGACGATCTCGACCTCGCCGGTGCGCCGCTCGCCGACCTGGACCTGGCGTCGCTCCAGGCGGTTGTCGTCGGTCTCGTCGATCACGAACAGATAATGACGCTCGCCACTGGGAATCAGCACCGATTCGGGCACCACCAGGGCCTCGCGTGGTCGGCGCTGCAGCACCACGGTCATCAGCATGCCGGGACGCAGGCGCCGGTCCTCATTGGGCAACGCAGCGCGCACCGAGACGCTGCGGCTGACCGGGTCGACCCGGGTGCCGACACTGGCGATCTCGCCGTCGAAGGTGGCGTCGGGATAGGCGGCGGTGCGAGCCGTGAGGCGCAAACCCGGGTGCAGCGCCGACAGGTAGACCTCGGGCACGCTGAAATCCAGCTTGACCACATCGAGCTTGTCGAGCGTCAGCAGCTCCATGCCTGGAGTCACCAGGGCGCCGGCACTGATATTGCGAAAGCCGATCACGCCGTCGAACGGCGCACGCAAGCGGTGGCTGGCCAGGCGCGCCTCGATCTCTTCGATCTCGGCCTCGACCTGGCGCAACTGCGCCTGGCTGTCCTCGACATCGGCCCGCGAACCCAGGTTGCGCGCCTGCAACTGGGTGGCACGCGACAGCGCATTGCGCCGTTCATCGCGCAGCGCCTGCGCGGCGCGCAACTGGGCCTGCTCCTCGCCGTCTTCCAGGCGCACCAGCAGTTGGCCGGCCTCGACTTCCTCGCCATCGCCGAAATTCAGCTCGGCGACGATCTCGGTGACGGTGGCCGAGAGTGTCATGCTCTCGTCGGCACGCAGGGTGCCCAGCGCCTCGAGCGGATCCGACCACGGCTGGGTGACGACACGCGTGGCGATCACTGCGGTGCGCTCCTGGGCCTGGGCGCCGGGCATCACCAACCACAAGGAAACCAGCAGGGCAGCGGCGAGCAGCGAGCAACTCGCACGCTGCCAAAGGCGCGGAAGAGAGGATGAGTGAGTCATGATGTCTCGTGGTCGGCGATGAAACGGTGGCATGAGTACATCCTTGCACCATGCTCTTGTTAGGCTAACGAGGGCAGTGTCCTGACAATGTGATAAAAAATGTGAACCTTTCTTACGACTGTACGGGGGTTATACAAAAGAGAGAAGTTCTACCTGGTCGGACCCTCCTGATCGCCCCTACGGTCTAACCTCGCCCCCTGTGACCCTTGCTTGCAGCCTATAATGTAACTAATTGTACAAAGCGGTCGGCGACTGCCATTTCCTTCAATCCGCTCCACCACGCCTTTTGCCGCGCTGCAAGATAGTTCTATAGCGCTGCAAGATCCTCCAAGCGTAACTGTAGTGTAACTACGATGCTGACCTCGGGAGCTGACTCCCGGGGATGTCGGCTCAGGCCGGTCCCGGCCGGCTCTGACAAGAAGTGGTTAACCAACTCAAGACGCAATGGAGAATCAAGACATGAACAAGTTGATGAAGGGTGTCGAGCGCTTCCTGCGCGAGGAAGAAGGGACCGAGGTCGTCGAATGGGCATTGGTCGGCGGACTGATCGTGGCTGTTGGGGCAACGATTTTCGCCACTATCGGCGACAAGGTCGGCATTTACCTTAATAACTTGGATGGAGCACTGGGTACTCCAGTAGCTAATTAATACCGTGATTGTCCCGGGCGCCGGGCAAGCTCGGCGTCCATTTCAGCATGATTTGGATAATAGGAAACCTTTATGCGCCATGAATATTTGCTGATTCCCGGCCTGTTGCTGTTGCTGATCTGGAGTGCAGCGGTCTGGGATCTGCGTACGCATAAGGTTCCCAATGTTCTCGTTATGGCCGGGGCCGCAACAGGGATTCTGCTGCAGGGAGTGTTGGCAGGTTCCGGCGGTGTCCTGGCCACCATTTCCGGCCTGGCAGTGGGGTTGGTGATCCTGCTGCCCGGTTATCTGTTGGGCTTTACCGGTGCCGGCGATGTCAAGTTGATGGCGGCGGTGGGAACCTTTCTCGGCCCTTATCACGTTTTTATTGCCGCGCTGGTCAGTATTTTCATCGGTGGAGTGATCGCCCTGGGCTTTGCCGCCAGTGCGCTGTTTTCGAAGGATTCTATCTCTCCTTGGGCGCGCTATGGCCTGATGGTCAAGACCCTGGTCACCACCGGCCGGCCGCTCTATGTGGCGCCTGCCGAGGGGGAGGTGATGGGCAAGAAGTTTCCCTTTGCGGTGTCGATCGCGCTGGGGACGACGGGGGTGTTGGTGTGGCCGTGGTGGTCGGGAATGCTGACGTAAGAGGGAAGAGGGAAGAGGGAAGAGGGAAGAGGGAAGAGGGAAGAGGGAAGAGGGAAGAGGGAAGAGGGAAGAAGAAAAGCTGCGAGCCGTAAGCTGTAAGCCGTAAGTAGTAAACCGTGGGCAACAAGCAGTGAAACCCGGTAAGAAAGGCGATTGTAGCTAGGGAAAGAAAAGAAGGAAGAAGAAGGAAGAGGGAAGAAAAGAAGAGCAGAGAAGAACGAAGACAACAGTGAGCAGGCGAATCAGGTAAAGGAGTCTTGTCATGACATCGAGTCTTACCGCACCACTTTCCACCCAGAGCTTGGCTTCGGCCGGGCCGCTGCGGCCGAGTACGGTGGCGGAGACCGGGCTCGATCTGCTGTATCTGGCGGACCTGCTCTCCAAGCAACTTTACGAACATGGCGTGCTGGACCTGCACCGGCTGAGCCGGGGCAGTGCCCTGGCAGGGCCGATAATAGAGGAGATCTGCCACTTCCTGCGTGACGAGGGGCGTGCCGAGGTGCGCGGTGTCGGCGAGTATGGCGCGCTGCGCTTCGGGCTGACTGACCGTGGCCGCGCCGCGGCTCTCGAGGCGCTGAGCCGCGACGGCTATGGCGGAATGGCGCCGGTGCCGCTGGAAGACTATGCCCGACTGACGACGCAGCAGGCGATGAGTGCCGTGGGGATCGACCGTCAGCGGGTCCATGAGGCCTTCGCCGATACGGTAATCCCCCCAGAGCGGCTCGATCAACTGGGCCCGGCGCTGCACTCCGGGCGCGCCATGTTCATCTACGGTGACGCCGGCACCGGCAAGAGCTTCATCGCCCGCCGCCTGTCGCGGCTGCTGCCCGGCGAGGTGCTGGTCCCTCACGCCATCCTGGTTGCCGGCAAGGCGCTGCGCTGCTTCGATCCCGCGGTGCACGAGCCGCTGGCCGCGAGCGACGACTCGCCGCTGGCGCGGCTATATCTCGAACAGGGTCACGACCCGCGGTATGTGCGCTGCCGGCGGCCCTGCGTGGTCACCGGCGGCGAGCTGACCCTGGACATGCTCGAGGTGCAGTACGACCCGGCGACCCGCATCCACCATGCTCCGGTCCAGTTGCGGGCCAATAACGGCATGCTGGTGATCGACGACCTGGGCCGTCAGCGCATGCAGCCCCTGGAATTGTTCAACCGCTGGATCGTGCCGCTGGAAGAGCGTCACGACTACTTGGCCCTGAGCAACGGCCAGCATTTCCAGGTGCCCTTCGACGTGGCCTTGGTGCTGTCCACCAACCTCGATCCTCTGCAATTGGCCGATCCGGCCTTCCTGCGCCGCATCGGCTACAAGATCCATTTCGAACCGCTAGAGCGCGTCGACTACCTGACTATCTGGCAACAGGAGTGTGGGAAGCAGGGCGTCGCCTTCGACGAGGGTGTGGTGAATTTCCTGGTTGACGAGTGGCATGCACGCTTCGCTGTGCCGCTACTGCCTTGCCACCCGCGTGACCTGCTTGGCCTGGCGCTGGACTATCTCCGTTATCAAGGGCTGGGGCACGAACAGCTGTCGCGTCAGGCCCTGGAGTGGGCCTGGCAAAACTATTTCGGAGAACTCGGTGGCCCCGAGGGGGAGGCATCATGAAAAAGAAAGGCATCGTATTGATGTTGGGTGTGTCGTTGATGATGGCGACGGGCGCGGCGCTGCTGGCCAAGAACTGGATGCAGGACAAGACCGGCGAGCGCGACACCATGAGCGATATGGCGCAGGTGGTGGTGGCAACGCTGCAGATTCCGTTCGGCGAGACGGTCCAGGCCTCGGATATCCGGCTGCTTGAACTGCCGCCCAACGCCGTGCCCCCGGGCAGCTTCTCGGATGTCGACAGCGTGATCGGCCGGGTCAGCAACCAGGTGATCTACCCCGGTGAGATCGTGCTCGAGGGGCGGGTTGCCGAGCACCTGGGCGGCAGTGCCCTGGCCGCGGTGCTCGAACAAGGCAAGCGGGCGATGAGCTTGCGTGTCGACGACGTGGTGGGTGTGGCCGGCTTCCTTTTGCCGGGCAATCGCGTGGACGTGGTTTCGACCAAGCGGGAAGGCAACAACCGCAACGTCTCTTCGAAAACCATCCTGCGCGATATCAAGGTGCTGGCGGTGGACCAGATCGCCTCCCAGGAACGCGATGGTCCGGTAATCGTACGTGCGGTGACCGTCGAGGTCGACCCGCGACAGGCCGAAAAGCTGGTCGAAGCGACCCAGGAGGGCAAGGTCCAACTGACGCTGCGCAATCCGCTCGACAAGGACGATGGCAAGGAGGATTTCATGACCGCTCAGCTAGACAACCTGGGAGTTGCCGAGCCCGAACCGCCCAAGCCGCGACCGGTCCGGGCAGCTCCTGTCCAGCGGCAGGTGCATGTGATTCGCGGTACCCAGCAGAGCTCGGTCACCGTCAGCAACTGAGGCAATCGGGAAGTGAGCGCAAGGGACAGCGCAGGGGATAACAACCGAAATAGCGAAGAAGAATCCGCGGGGGAACGCAATGAATAGGCAACGGATCATGGGCAGATGGCTGGAGGTGGGGGTGGCAATCCTGCTGGCACTATGCTGGGCAGAGTTGGCCGCCGCCCAGTCCCTGGAGCGGCGTGTCGCCATGCCTTATGAAGGGCGCTCGGTTGCGGTCGCCGTAGCGGTCAATAAATCTCAGGTGCTGGAGTTTCCGCGACCGGTACGGGTGGTGTCGGTCGGCAACCCCGAGATCGCCGATATCGTGGTGATGGGTTCGCGGCAGATCTATGTACTGGGCAAGGCGCTGGGCACCACCAATGTGGTGCTGTGGGATCAGAATGAACGGGTACAGGGCACGCTCAACGTCGCGGTGACCCATGACCTGGACACCCTCAAGCTCCACCTGCATGACATGCTGCCCGACGAGAACATCCAGGTGCGCTCGGCCCAGGACAGCATCGTGCTCAGCGGCGAGGTGTCGAGCGCCGAACGCATGGAGACCGCCCTGCGCCTGGCCAGCCGCTTCGCCGTCGCTGGAGAAGAGGGGGGCGAAACGGTGCTCAACCTGATGCAGGTCGGCGGGGCGCAGCAGGTGATGCTCGACGTCAAGGTCGCCGAGGTCTCGCGCTCGCTGGTCAAGCGCCTGGAAGCCAACTTCAATGTCTTCAATGTCGGTTCCTCCGCCTTGCGCCTCGGGGCGGTCAAGGGTGGGGCGACCTTCCCCGATGCCGAGTTCACCGGGCCGGGCGGTGATGGCCGGATCCCGGTATTCGGTGGCAATACCCCGATCGGTCCGGTGATCAAGGAGTTCGCGCCCAATATGGGCTCGATCGAGGATACCGGTATCTTCGCCAGCTACCAGCGCGGCGACTACCTGCTCAACCTGGTACTGGACGCCGCCAATCGCGACGGGGTGGCCAAGATCCTCGCCGAGCCCAACCTGACCACCCTGACCGGCCAGCAGGCGCAGTTCCTGGCCGGCGGCGAATTCCCGATTCCCGTGCCGCAGGGCGATGGGCAGGTGACCATCGAGTTCAAGGAGTTCGGCGTCGGCCTGCGTTTCCTGCCGGTGGTGCTGAATTCGGGCGCCATCAATCTCAAGGTCGATGTCTCGGTGTCCGACCTGGTATCTGCCAACAGTCTGCAGATCGGGGCGGGCGGCCAGGCAAGCGCGCAGTTCCTGGTTCCGGCATTGTCCACGCGCAGCGCCAGTTCGACCGTGGAGCTCGCGACCGGGCAGACCATTGCCATCGCCGGCATGCTCAACGAGAGCTTGCGCGAGAACGTCTCCAAGTTCCCCGGGCTTGGTGAATTGCCGGTGCTGGGAGCGTTGTTTCGCAGCCAGGAGTTCGTCAAGGAGCAGACCGAACTGGTGATTTTCGTTACCCCGCGGCTGGCGCAATCGTTCGATACCCAGCAGGTGCGGTTGCCGACCGGCTCCTTCGTGGCGCCCAGCGACGTCGAGTTCTACCTGCTGGGTCGCTTCCATGCCCGCGGTCCCGAAGACCAGCCACCGCCACGGCACGCCTCCGGTGTCGAGCTGGAGTTGATGTCCAGCCGCGACGAAGGCGGCACCGAAGGGCGTTTCGGCCATGACCTCTGATGCTGACTACCTGTTGCTGGCTACCTGGGAGATCACACTATGACTCGTTTCTCGCTCGCTTCGCGCGGTTCACGCCACGGGCTTGTCCCTGCCGCTCCTCGCTGGTTCCGGCAACTGGCGGTGCTGGCGCTGGGTGGCACCCTGCTGGCCGGCTGTGCGGCACAGCCGGGGGCCGACCTGCCGCCCTATGGCGACAGTGTGCGCCATATGAAGGAACAGCAGACCTACAACCCTGGCGATGAAGTCACACCGTTGAGCGGCGACAAGGCGGCCGAGGCCATGCGCGCCTACCGCCTTCCCGCTGGCGGTGCTCGCCAGGGGGGCATGAGCCCGGCCCTGCCATGACTAGCCGTCGCCACAGGATAAGAGAGGCGATGAGCGAAGGCGTCTGCGGACGCCATGGTGAGGGTCCGGCATATCACAGGTAGGAAAACGGCATGCGTTATCGATTGAACATTCTATTGGCGGGACGCGCCCGCGACGAGCTGGGTTTCCTGGAGACGCTGTTGCGCAGCCAGGGGGATATCGACGTCACCACCAAGGTGATCGTCAACGGCCATGCCGACCCCCTGCACGATGTGTGCCCGCTGCCCGACGCCCTGGTATTGCTGGTCAGCGATCACTGGGAGGCCGAACTGACGGCGCTCTGCGAACGCTCGGCCAGCGAGCGTCCGCCGCTGCTGGTGGTCGGACCCAAGGGCAATGTCGACCTGATTCGCATCGCCATGCGCGCCGGGGCCCGGGACTTCTTCTCGCCGCCCATCGACGATGGCGAGATCACCCAGTTCATTCGCCAACTGGCCCGCGATCGGGTCGTCGATCCCCAGCGCCCGGTTGCTCGCCTCACGGCGGTGATCAATGCCAAGGGTGGCTCGGGGGCCAGTGTGGTGGCCGCCAATCTGGCGCATATCCTGGCCAGCCGCGACCGACGCACCATGCTGATGGACCTCGACGTGCAGTTCGGGTCGTTGCCGCTGTATCTCAACCTGACGCCGCAGAATGGCCTGGTGCGTGCCCTGGAGGCCGCCGACAGCCTGGATGTGGTGGCCCTGGAAGGCTATGTGCAGACGCACGACAGCGGCCTCGACCTGCTGGCGTCGGCCCCCGAGGACATGGTGACCATCGGCGAGGTGCCGGAATCGCGCATCGACCTGCTGATCCAGGTGCTGGGCCAGGCCTATGACGATGTCGTCGTCGACCTGCCGCGCTGGATCAGCGGCCCCACGGCCACGGTGCTGGAGCGCGCCGACCGGGTGCTGATGGTCATGGAGCAGAGCGTGGCGCACCTGCGCGATGCGCGGCGCCTGCGTGACATCCTGCGTTATGAGCTGAGGCTGACGGCCGCGCATCTGACCGTCGTCGTCAACCGCTATGACAAGCGCAACGCGGTGGGGTTGTCGGATATCCGCGATGCCCTGCCGGGCGTCCCGATACTCACGTTGCCCAACGATTTTCGCCGGGTCACGCAAAGCATCAATGTGGGTAGCCCGCTGCGCGACCTGGCGCGTAAGGCACCGGTGACCCGCAAGCTCGAAGCGCTGGCCAGCTCACTGGATAACGACGACGCCCAGCCACGACCGTCCAACCGTAGCAAATGGCCGCTGCTGGGCTGGGCCCGGCGGAACTAAGGAGAAGCACCGATGAACTTACGCGAACGCATGGGCAATGACGGCGCTGCGGAGATGCCTCGCTCGTCGTGGGGCTTGAAGAACGCGCGCAATGGCGGGGAAGGGCTCTCCAGTGCCGAGCAGGAGTGCAAGCAGGCGCTGTTCCGCAAGCTGGTCAAGGTGCTGGACCTGTCGCTGCTGGGCACTCTCGATGAGCGCGAGGCGCGGCTGCAGATCCAGCAGGTCTGCGAATCGATGATGAGGGAGGAGTCCCTGCCGTTCAACGCCAGCGTGCGCCAGCGCATCGTCGCCGAACTGCAGGACGAGGTACTCGGCCTGGGGCCGCTGGAAGCGCTGCTGGCCGACAAGTCGGTGTCGGACATCCTGGTCAACGGCACCGCACCGATCTTCGTCGAACGCAGTGGCAAGCTGGAGCAGACCACGCTGCGCTTCGACAGCGACCGCCACCTGATGACCATCATCGACCGCATCGTCTCCGGGGTGGGGCGGCGCATCGACGAGTCCTCGCCGATGGTCGATGCGCGCCTCAAGGACGGCTCGCGGGTCAATGCGATAGTGCCGCCACTGGCGATCGACGGGCCGATGCTGTCGATCCGGCGCTTCGCCGTGGAGCGTTTGACGGTCGACAACCTGATCGAGATCGGCACCCTGAACCCGGAAATCGCCCAGTTGCTGGAGGCGGTGGTCAAGTCGCGGCTCAACGTGCTGGTATCGGGCGGTACCGGCGCCGGCAAGACCACCATGCTCAATATCCTCTCGGGATTCATTCCCCATCGCGAACGCATCGTCACCATCGAGGACTCGGCGGAACTGCAGCTGCAGCAGCCGCACGTGGTGCGCCTCGAGACCCGGCCGCCGAACATCGAGGGCCGCGGCGAGGTGAGCCAGCGCGACCTGGTGCGCAACAGCCTGCGCATGCGTCCGGACCGCATCATCATCGGTGAGGTGCGCGGCAGCGAGGCCTTCGACATGCTGCAGGCCATGAACACCGGCCACGACGGTTCGCTGACCACCATCCACGCCAACACGCCGCGCGATGCGCTGACGCGTATCGAGAGCATGGTGGCGATGAGCGGTTTCCAGCTGCCGGCCAAGGCGCTGCGAGCCCAGATCGCCTCGGCCATCAACGTGGTATTGCAGGTCGAGCGCCTGGAAGACGGCAGGCGACGGCTGGTCAGCGTGCAGGAGATCAATGGCCAGGAAGGCGACATCATCACCATGTCGGAGATCTTCCGCTTCGAACGCAGCGGCATCGATGAGGAGGGCACCGTTATCGGCCACTACTCGGCCACCGGCGTGGTGCCCGGCTTCTACGACCATCTCAAGCGGCGCGGCATGGCCCCGGGGCTCGAGGTGTTCCAGATCGGTGGAGGCCAGCGGCCATGGAGCTGAGCAGCCTGAACATCGAGCTTTCCGACCAGGCGATCTTTATCGGCATGGTCTTCATCGCCGCCTTCCTGCTGATCCAGAGCTTTATCGTGCCGGCCTTCGGCGAGAATCGCCAGGCGCGCAAGCGCCTCAAGAAGCGCCTGCGTACCATCTCCAGCGAACAGGGCCAGGGGCAGGTGTCGCTGGTTCGGCAGAAGTACCTGCGCGACCTCGGTCCGCTGGAGCGGGCGCTGGAATCGTTGCCCGGCATGAAAGGGCTCGAGCGACTAGTCGAGCAGGCCGGCAAGGAGACGCCGGCCTATCGCATCGTGCTGTATGCGGTGTGCCTGGGGGGCATGTCCGGGGTGGCGGGGTTCTACCTGCTGCCGCATCCCCTGCTCGGGGTGCTGCTCGGCCTCGGTGTCGGCGCCTTCCCCTTCATGCGTCTGCTGCGGGCGCGTAGCCAGCGCCTGGCCAAGTTCGAGGAGCAACTGCCCGAGGCACTGATCGTCATGTCGCGGGCGCTGCGTGCCGGGCACCCGTTCAGCGATGCCATGAAGCTGGTGGCCGAGGAGATGGCCGAGCCGATTGCCGGTGAGTTTCGTACCACCTTTATGGAGATCAACTATGGCGGCGATGTGCGCACCGCCATGAACGGCCTGCTCGACCGCGTGGAGAGCGTCACGGTGATGGTGTTCGTGACCTCGGTGCTGATCCAGAAGGAGACCGGTGGCAACCTTGCCGAGCTGCTGGATGGCCTGGCCGCGGTGATCCGCGACCGCTTCCGCTTCCATCGCAAGCTGCGCACCCTCTCGGCTCAGGGCAAGATGGCCGCCTGGATCCTGTCGCTGCTGCCGTTCACGCTCGCCGGAGTGCTGTCGCTGGTCAATCCCAAGTTCATTCCCATGCTCATCGGCGACCCCGCCGGGCGACAAATGGTCATGGCGGCGTTCGTGATGATGATCATCGGCATCTTCTGGATGCGCAAGATCGTGCATATCGATGTATGAGGAGGCCCTAAAATGGACGCACTGACCCCGCTGCTGATGCAGTTGGAAGAGTGGATTGCCGATCCGCAAATGGTCCAGCTCGGCTTCGCGATGCTGCTGGGGTTGACCATCTTCGCCCTGATGATCGCCCTGTTGTTGCTGGTGATGGGCCTGTCCGACCCCTTGCGCCGACGGCTGCGAGGCCTGGAGGCCGAAGCTGCCACTGCTTCCAACGCTGGTGGCATGGCGAAGGCCTCAGAATCGGGGCTTAGCCAGTGGCTGGGACCGATGGGTGAGCGTCTGATCCCCACTCAGGAGGACGTCAGAAATCGCATCGCGCAACGCCTGCGGCGGGCTGGCAAGCGCTCGCCCGGCGCCTTGAATGTCTTCTACGGCGCCCGCTTGGCATTGACGGTGCTACCGCCCTTGCTGCTGCTGGTGTTGGTGATTCCCTTTGTGCGGGTGCCGATTGCCACCAGCATCATCCTGCTGGTGGCCACGGCGATCGCCGGTTACCTGCTGCCGACCTTGTGGCTGGAGCGAGCCCTGAAGCAACGCACGCGTCTGCTGCGCCGCGGCCTGCCGGATGCGCTCGACCTGCTGGTGGTGTGCACCGAGGCAGGCTTGGGCCTGGGTGCCGCCATTCAGCGCGTGGCCAGGGATCTCGAGGTCAGTCACCCGGAGCTGGCCGACGAGTTGAACATGTTCAGCATGCAGACCCGCGCCGGCATGGACAGCAAGGCCGCGCTGCGCGACCTGGAAGAGCGCACCGGGGTCGAGGATATCCGCGGCCTGGTGACCACCCTGCTGCAGAGCATGCGCTTCGGCACCAGCATCGCCACCACCCTGCGCCTGTACGCGGTGGAGCTGCGCGACAAGCGCACCCAGGAGGCCGAGGAGCTGGCCGCCAAGGTCAGTACCAAGATGCTGTTCCCGCTGATTTTCTGCGTGCTGCCAAGTTTCATGCTAGTCGCCATTGGGCCACCGCTGCTGGGTGCGATGAGGGCGTTGGCCGGCACCGGCAATTGAGAACAACGCAAACCAAGAATCAAAACCAATTACCAAAACAAGGTACCAGGGAGAATCCGTCATGTCCTACCAGCACCGCACCACCTTACTGCTTAGCGCCGTGCTGTTCGGCGTGGCCCTGAGCGGTTGTGCCACCAACAACTCACGCCAAGGCGACTCGGATGCCTACGGCGCCCTCTACGACGGCGGCTCGACGGCCGCCTACAGCACCGCCTTCCCCGTCGCATCGCCGGCCGAGGCATATCGCAACGGCGAGGCCGCGATCAACGACGGCGACGAGGATCGGGCGCTGTTCGAGTACCTGCGTGGCCTGAAACTGGAAAAGCGCCCCCAGCCGGAGCCGCTCTACCGGATCGGCACCATCCATCATGGGCGCGGCAACCATCGGCTTGCCAGCCTGGCCTATCGCTGGGCGCTGGAGCTCGAGCCGCAACATAGCGGCGCCGGGACCGGGCTTGGCATCGTGCTATTGCAACAGCGTCAGCACGACCAGGCCGAGCAGCAGTTGCGCCCCATCGTGGCGCGCGCCAACGCACCTTGGCAGGCCCACAATGCGCTGGGCGTGATCGCCGACATGCAGGGCAACCACGAACAGGCCGCGGAACATTTCCGCCAGGCATTGGAGATCAGCCCCGGTACGCCGCGTGTGCTCAATAACCTGGGGTACTCGCGGTATCTGGCCGGTGACTTGCCGGGTGCCCGCCAGGCGTTGCGCCAAGCGGTAAGTGCCAACCCGCGCTACGAACTGGCGTGGCGCAACCTGGGACTGGTGTATGCCCGCGAAGGCGATTACGACTTCGCCATCGAAGTGGTGGGGCGCAATGGTAACCGTGCGGAAGCCTACAACGATATCGGTTACATCTCGATGCTCGAAGGGCGCTATGAGCAGGCGATGAACTTCTTCCAGGAAGCCATGCGCCTGTCGCCGGCCTATTACGTCACGGCCAGCGAGAATGCCCGCAACCTGGACAATATGATGCGCCGTCATGGCGGGTTAGCCAACTAAGTCAAGGGATGGGGAGAGGGACATAATGAACATGGGGCGCTCGCTATATAAGCAGAAAGGGTCGGAACTGGTGGAGTTCGCCATCTCGGCAGTCGTGCTGTTCCTCCTGCTGTTCGGCATCATCGAATTCAGCGTCGCCCTGTTCGACAAGGCGACCCTGACCAATGCTAGTCGTGAAGGGGCACGGACTGGAATTTTGTTCCGGCCCGCTGATCGGGATCCAGCAGCCGAGAATGCTGCTATCGAGCAAGTAATTCGCAGCTATGCCGAGCAGTATCTGATCTCGCTAGGAGAGACGTTGCCTGGCCATGAACCGTCCATTTTGACGATCACTATCGAGCGGCCCGATAGCATCGGTGACATTCTCGAGCCCGGTCATAGATTGATTGTTACGATCACCTACGACTATCAGTACCTAGTGCTACCAGGGTTCATTGCTAATCTTGGTGGTGAGAAGGGCGAGGTGCTGCTGTCTTCCACTACTGTAATGAGGGCGGAATGATCATGAGCACACGACTCGCAACCACCTCACGAGGCCGGTTCGGCTCGCCTCGACGCCAGAGCGGTGTCTCCATGGTGCTGCTGGCGGTAGCTCTTTTCATGCTGCTGGCCTTCACTGCCCTGGCGGTGGATGGCGGCAATCTCTACGTGGCGCGCAACGAGCTACATAACGCTGCCGATGCCGGTGCCCTGGCCGGCGCTCGCTTTCTCTATGTGAAGAATGGGAGTCGGGTCAATGACGGAAGCGAGGCTTACGATCCAACTGCCTCTCCCCCTGTGTACAAAAGTGCTGAAGCCTGGGCGATTGAAGCAGCTATGGACAATCAGAGCCAGAACTCCTCGGTGGAAGTGATCAGCGCGCGTCGTGGACACTGGAGTTTCGCCGACCGCACCTTCACTCCCAATCATATCGACGTCGATCCGGTGGATCTCGACCGGACCACCGCAGAGCTGGATGCCGATCTAAGCTTCATCAATGCCGTGGAGGTGGTTACCGCTCGACAGCAGACACAGGTGGAAGCCTTCTTCGGACGTATCTTCGGCTTCGATGGCTACGAAGTCCAGGCGCGGGGGGTGGCCTATCTCGGCTATGCCGGCGCGCTGCGACCGGAAGATGTCGACCAGCCGATTGCCATGTGCAAGCAGGCCATTACGGATGGCGATAGCTACTCGTGTGATGTGGGACGCTTTATCCCCGAAGGCGACCAGACCGGTGGCTGGACCAACTTCGAACACGACGATAGCGGGGCTTCCAATGCCAACGAGCTCAAGGAGTTGATCTGCGGCGATGGCAACCCCAACGAGATGCGCTACGGCGAAGATATTTCCACCAATAATGGCCAGGTCCAGGCCGCTTTCAAGGCACTCTATGACTGCTGGGTAGAGAAGACCAACAAGCAGGAGCCCTGGAGTCTGACGCTGCCGGTAGTCGACTGCGAGAGCGGTATCGCGCCCAGCAATCCGCTGGTTGGGGCGGTGAATCTCAATATCGTATGGATCGTCGATCAGGCCAACAAGATCGACGATGACGCCCCCTGGCAGATGGATCTTCCTCCCGACGATAGTGACGGCGTATCGCCGGGTACCTGGAGCGATAGCGACCCCAGTGGGGTAACGCGCTGGGACAATTTCGTCGACGAGTTCAATATCAACGGAGGCGATGGCAGTCCGGCCTATTTCGACAATGATGGCTGGCGGCAGAAGAGCATCTATTTCCTGCCCAGTTGTTCCTACCATGAGCCCAAGGGGAATACCGGTGGCGAGAATTTCGGGATTCTGGCCGAGATCCCGGTGCTGGTGGATTAACGATCGGCGATGGGATCGGGAAGAAGGCAGGCCCCGTCAGATGACGGGGCCTGCCTACGATGGCCCAACATTCACGAAATCAGCCAACACGAGATGATGGCAAGAGCCTGAGCACCTTAATCAACTGGAAGGGCTTAAGCTCGTTTCTGCCTTGTCGATGCGGGCCTCGGGGCTCATGCCGGGGGCCGGGGTGGGTATCGCGGGTTTGCTTGATGATTGCGCTGCCGATTCGGCCATGCTCAGCCGGTAGCGGGAAGGGGGCTGCCCGACATAGCGCTGGAAGGTGCGGGTGAAATAGGACAGATCGCGAAAGCCCACGGTAAAGCAGACATCGGTGATCGACACCTTGGGATTGGCGAGCAGGCGCATGGCCTCGGCAATGCGCCGATGTAGCAGGTATTCCTGGAAGGTGTCGCCGGTCAGGCGCTTGAACAGGCGACTGAACTGAAAGGTGCTCAGCCCACAGCTCTCGGCGACTTCCGACTGCGCGATCTTGCGGTGCAGGTTCTGATCGAGATAGGCCAGGGCACGGTCGAGCTGTGACTGCTGGCCACCGGGAGCCGGACAGCGCAGGCGGGCCTCGGGAGGAATCGTGTTCTGGAGATCGAGCGCATTCTTGCCGGACGCGGCCGCCTGGCCTGGCAAGCGTACGCTGCGCAGGGTCTCGAAGACCGCCAGGAAACGCGGCATGTCGATGGGGTGGACGAAGTAGTCCCAGACCCGAGCGCGGAAGGCCCAAACGGCCAGGTGCTCGGAATGGGCCTGGGTGATCATCAGCAACGGGATCGAGGAGGTGCGTTTCTTGGCCTCTCGCAGGTCCGCCAGCCCCTGCAGATCGGGATAGTCGAACTGGAAGCACGCCGCGATGGGGGGGCGGGCTTCCATGACCGGGATGGGATCCTGCCCGGCCGGGATCACCTCGACGTGATAACCCTGTTGTCGCAGGACATTCACGTAATCGTCATCACAGGTTTCCCGAAGGTTTCTAACCACAACAAGCACATAGTCATGAATCTTCATGCAGATGATCCCCCGCGGTTCCCTCATGTTTTTATGCAACTTATTATTTTTGTTGCTCTTTTATTAGCGTTAAGTGTTGTAGAGCCAATGGATGCTTGGTCATGTACGTCCTGAATTTGTTATTTTAGTTGTCACTGTGTTTCTGATTGTGTAGTATTTGTCACTAGGATGGAAATATCAAGCAGGATTGATCACTTGGAACATGCAAAAGCATGTGCGTGATCTCCTCCCTTTCTGCCATTTTTTTACAAAGCGTTACTTCGATAGTAGTAGGCAATTCTACATTTGCCAATGCGGTATCGAATGAATTCTTGTCATGCGCGCGGCTGGTGGATGCCCGCCACTCTGGTAGAATTGCCGCCCTTCGCGACGATTCCGATGGTGACGCTGCATGACACCCCAACCCGATGTGGTCGTGATCGGCGCCGGTGCCGCCGGGCTGATGTGCGCGCTCACGGCCGGCTATGCCGGCCGGCGAGTGCTGGTGCTGGATCACGCCAACAAGGCCGGCAAGAAGATCCTGATGTCCGGCGGCGGGCGCTGTAACTTCACCAATCTCAGCACCACTCCCGCCAATTTCTTCTCAGCCAATCCCGCTTTCTGCATCTCGGCGCTGAAGCGTTACCGCCCGGAGCATTTCGTCGAGCTGGTCGAGCGCCATGCGATCGAGTTCGTCGAGAAGACCCCGGGGCAGTTGTTTTGTGCCGAATCGGCCAAGGATATCGTCGCCATGCTGCTCACCGAGTGCGACTGGGCAGGCGTCGAGATCCGTCTGAAGACATCGGTCGAGTCGCTCGAGCGTTATGGCGAGGGGATGTGCTTGCATACCTCGCGAGGCCGTATCGAGGCGGGAGCCGTGGTCATCGCCACGGGAGGGCTGTCGATCCCGACCATGGGCGCCACCGGTTTCGGCTACGACATCGCCCGCCAGTTCGGGCTCGAGGTCACCGAGACTCGCGCCGCCCTGGCGCCCTTTACCCTGACCTCTAGCTGGAAGGCACGTGTCGCTGACCTGGCCGGGGTCGCTTGCGATATCGCCGTCAGTTGCCGTGACGGGCGCTATCGCGAGCCGATGCTGTTCACCCACCGTGGGTTGTCCGGCCCGGGGATGTTGCAGATTTCCAGTTACTGGCAGCCCGGTGACGAACTCGAGATCGACTTGCTTCCCGACGGTGAAGCGTTCGATGCGCTGGCGGCCGCGCGCCGCGAAACCCCCAAGCGCAAGCTTTCCACCTGGCTGAGTGAGCGCCTGCCCAAGCGCCTGGCCCAGTCGCTGGGCGAATGGTATGGCGAGGACCCGCTGCTGGCCGAGCTTTCCAATGCCCGGCTCGGCGAATGGCAAGCACGCTTGAACCAGTGGCGGATCAAGCCGGCCGGCACCGAGGGTTGGCGCACCGCCGAGGTCACCATGGGCGGCGTCGATACCCGTGCGATCTCGTCGAAGACCTTCGAAGTGCACGGCCTGCCGCCACTGCGCTTCATCGGTGAGGTGCTCGACGTGACCGGCGAACTCGGCGGCTACAATTTCCAGTGGGCCTGGGCCTCGGGCGTTGCCTGCGGCCAAGCATTGTGATGTCACGGATTGGCAGGGGCCAGGGCGATCTTCATCGATTTGAGCACTACCATGTGGATGACAAGGGCGAGCATGAGCCGGTAGCACTGTACGAGCTCTGGACGCACAGGCAGTAACGCGACCGCTGGCGACGTTGGTGGTCGATTTTGCATTGGCAAACGAAAACGAACGTGACAGGAGCACCGGAGCGATGAAAGGAGAAAACGAACACGCTTACGAGATTCGCGTCGAGTGGACAGGAAACGTTGGTACCGGCACGAGCGGCTACCATGACTATTCCAGGAACCATGAGATTACCATCGCTGGAAAGCCTGTGCTGCTGGGGTCTGCGGATCCCGCCTTCCAGGGCGATCCCGGGCGTTACAACCCCGAGGAGCTCCTGGTTGTCTCCCTCTCCACCTGTCATATGCTGTGGTACCTTCACCTGTGTGCTGACGCCAGGATCGTGGTCACGGAGTATGTGGATGAGGCATCCGGCACAATGGAGCTGATGCATGACGGCAGCGGACACTTCACCAGCGTTGTCCTCAAGCCAAGTATCACTATTCGTGCCGGTGACGATATCGCGTTGGCCAAGACGCTACACGATTATGCTCATGATCTGTGTTTCATCGCCAACTCCGTCAACTTCCCTGTGCGTTGCGAGCCACAGATCAGGCCGGCAGAAAGCACGTGAATGGGGAAGGTGTGCAGCCAACCACGATTACATGAGATAGCGCCCGCCGGAGGCGATCACCACCACCAGCAGTCCGAGGATCAGGTTGATGCCGATCAGCCGGCGAATCTGGCCAAGCTGTGTTGCGCCGGCCGGCCAGTCCTCCGTGTCCACCGCTTTGGAGAGCTTGCGGTAGGGGGCGAAATAGATATGCAGGAAGATCAGCATCATCACCACCCCCAGCGCCAGCATCAGGTGCACATGCAGACCGACTGTGGCCATGCCGCCGAATACGGCGAAGGTCATCCACAGCCCGGTACCCAGTAACAGGATGACGGCGGCCCATACCCAAGGGAAAAAACGCTCGAAGACCCTGGCCCATAGTGTCAGGCGCACGGGCGGTTCGAGCAGATCGACGGTCACCGGGCGCAGGGCCACGTAGGCGAAGAACATGCCGCCGACCCAGATCGTCGAGGCCAGTAGGTGCAAGGCAATAGCGATTGACATGAAAGCTCCTGGACTTTGTCTGAAAACTGCCTGCGCTCGCCCATGCGGTGTTAAAAATCAAGATCAAAATGCTCATTTACAACCCGTAAACTCCGCCTTTTCTCTGATTTTTGCCTGGCCTGGCCTTCGCTCGTCGACTTTTCAGACAAAGTCTATCAGATAAAGCTTCTTCAGCGATGTCCCAGTAGCAATCGCTGGGCGCGACGCAACAGCAGGATGCCAGTGGCGAGGCGTCTTCCCCTGCGCAGTAGCGTACGAGGATGGCGAACGCTGCTTAGCAGCACGATACTGCCGATGGCCGCGAGTGGAACCTTGAAGCGCATCAGGCCGTGCCAGGCGCTGTCGATGCCGCTGCTGGCTTCGCGCCAGCGATTGGACGCGACCAGCATGTCGATGCGCTGTTGCTCGATGCGTATTTCCAGTGCGGCCTTGCGCTGGGCACGTTGCTGACTCGCCGACAGGCGGGGAGCGCGGTCACGATTCATCGCGCCTCTCCAATATCTCGCGGTCGGTCGCGAGGTGCTTGAGGGTGCTCTTCAAGAGCGTGGGACGGCTGGCCAGCCGACGAACCCAGAGCACCAGGCCGGCCCCGCTACCCAACAGCACGCCGGCAGCGATGCCAATGGCCATCAAACGGTTGCTGTCCCAGAAGATCACCACCACGAGCAAGGTGATCATGGCCAGTCCCAGCAACAGCAGGATCAGGCCCAACCCCGCCAGCAGCAGCAGCGTGATCAGCCGGGCTCGTTCCTCTTCCAGTTCCAGCACGGCGAGACGCAGTCGCGTCTCGCCGGTGCTGATCAAACTGGTGATCAGTCGCTTGGTGGCACCGAACAGGCGCTCCGCCGGTCCCTGGCTATCACTCATCAACGACGCCCGATCAGCATGCCGATCACGACGCCTACGATGGCGCCGATACCGACGCTGGTCCAGGGATTGTCGTGAACGTATTTATCACAGGCATCGACCTGTTCGCGAACGCTGTCACGGGCTTCTCCGTAGAGCTTCTCGCCACGCGCCTCGAGGCGCTCGCGGGTATCATGCAGGCGCTGCTGGGCGCGCTCGCGCATTTCCTTGATGTTGCTCCGCGAGTCGTCGGCAGTCGCCTTTACCAGCTCCTCGACGGTATGGGAGAGGTGTCGCAGATCGGCCTTGAGCTGCTCGGTGTTGGCTTCGGTACTCGGTTTGCGGTTTGCCATCTAGGTCTTCCTCTGACGATGAATGACGTCATCAGCATAGCAGGCGTCCACATCGCCTTACTATCAAGCAGGCATCTCAGCGTTGAGCTTGGCTGCCGGAGAAAAGGGGGTTCAGGCTGAAGCCCAGGCTCAGGCGATTGTTGCGGTGATCGTAGTCGATCAGGCTTTCCCCGTAGCCATAGTAGTACTGTACATAGCCTCGCACGTTGCCGAACATCGGCCAGGAATAGTCGAGCTGGGTGCCCATGTTGCCGGCGCTGGGGTTCCCTCGTACCAGCAGGCTGGCTTCGTGGTCGTCGTTGATGCGCCGGGCGATGCTGATGTCGCCATAGCCCATGAAACGCTCGATGTCGGGATTGTCGTCATCACCCTCCGACTCCGGAACCCGCCAGTGTGGCGCCACGCTCACCGCCCAGTCGCCACGCTGGAAGATGGTTTCGGCATAGATCCGGTTCCAACTGCGCGACAGTTCGCCAGACTTGCCGTTGGACTGATGATTGAAGGCGATCCGGTTCTGGGTATTGGTCCAGCCGAACAGCGTCAGGTCGTTGTCGAAGCTGACGAAGACTTCCGGTTCGAAGTTGGTTTCGCGGAAGGGGGCCGAGTTATCGGAGTTGTAGGCCTGCCACCAGCTCCGCTGGGTATAGGCGAAGAATAGGTCGCCATTGTCGCCGAACATGTCCTCGACCAGGCTGAATTTGGCACTGAACTGGAACTTGACCTCGGCGTTGTCGGCCACGTCGTCTCCCGAGATTTCGCGGAAATCCTCGCCATTGGGGTTGGCGTTGTAGCTCCAGGGCATCAAGTAATTGCGACGATAGGCCGTGATCGCAAAGGGATTGAGGCTCGATTCACGCTCGAGTTCGCGCCGCTCTTCGGCTTCTTCCAGAACGGCGTTGCTGGGGGCTTCCTCGTCGGCCTGCGCCAGTTGATCACGCAGATCTTCCAGCTCGGTGGTCAACGCTTCGATGCGCGCTTCAATGGCTTCTCGTTCAGCCGGAGTCAGATCGTCCTGATCGGTTGAGTCGATTGCCATGACGCCGGGTGCTTGTGTCAAGCTCAGGAGCACAAGCCCGTAGAGGATGGCGAATTTAGCCGATGTCATGTGCAACACCACCTTGGTAGGGAAAAAATCATCAGAGGCCGTTTCTACCATGCCGCCAGCTTAAGTCAATCATTGCGACAAAAGCCTCTCCAGTGATTGCCAAGCCGCCACGCTGGATTGACAATCGCCGCCATGGCCGCGGATCGGCGGCGAGGCGATGGGGCAGAAGCGACACGATGAGCACATATGGTAGCCACGGGCGGGCGGGATCATGGCGGCGATGGGCGGTGTGGCTGCTGGGGTCGTGGCTGCTGTGGTCGGTGAGCTTGGGGGGGCAGGCACAAGAGGTGCCCTTGCCGGAGCGTAGCGAGGTAGCGGCAAGGCTTCAGGCGCTGCAGGCCGCCGAAGCGCCGCTGGACGAAACACAAACGCGCGACTTGGAAGCCTTGGGGGCGACGCTGGCCGCCCTCGATGAGCGCGATGCCCTCGAGCAGCGCCTTGCCGAGTTGGAGCAACAGGTGCAGCAGGCTCCCGACGAGCTGCTGCGTCTGGAACGCGAGTTGTGGCGCCTGGAGGAGCAGCCGTCGACCTTGTCGGCGGCAGACCTGGACGGTTTGCCGCTCGAGGAGTTGGAGGCGCGGCAGCAGGAGTCGTTGATGACCCTGCAGCGCTTGCAGGATCAGCAGGCAGGGGTCAATGCCAGCCTGATCGCCACCCAGACGTTACCCGAGCGGGCCCAGCAATCGATCGCCGAGACCATGCAACGCCTGGAGCAACACCGGCGTGAACTGGAAGACGCCGAGCGTCAATCCAAGCGCCTGGACGACCCGGCCATGATGGCCTTGCGCGCGAAGCAGCAATTGGCCGAACTGGAGTTGCGTTATCACCAGCGTGAGCTGATCGGAAATACCCGTCTGCGTGAACTGGCCATGCAGCGCCGAGATTTGCTCAACCGCCAACTGCAAGAGGAAGAGACTCGCCTGTCGCTGTTGCAAAGCGTGGTCGACCGCCAGCGTCGCCTGCAATCGGAGCAGGCCATCGCCGACGCCGCCCGTGACGATCCGCTGATCGCCGCCGGGCATCCTGTGGTCCTGCGTGCCCAGCAGATCAACCGCGATTTGAGCCTGGAACTGCTGCGGGCCACTGATCGTACCAATGCGTTGGTACGCCAGGGGATCGAAGTGCGCAGCGAACTCGACCGGGTGCGCCAGTTGCAGCGCAGCCTCACCGAGCAGATCGATGCCATTCGCGGCAGCCTGCTGCTGTCGCGGATCCTGCGTGAGCAGCAGCAGGCTCTGCCGCGGGTCGATGCCCGGCGAGACCTGCAGGAAGAGATTGCCGACCTGCGCCTCAAGCAGTTCGATCTCGGCCGCCAGCGCGACAGCCTGCGCAATGCCGAGCGACTCGCCAGCCAGCGTCTGGAGGAGGCCGGCGTCGAGGTCACGCCGGGACTGATCGATTCGCTGCAACGTCTCTATCATTCGCGCCGCGAGTTGGTCGACCAGCTCGAACAGGAATACGGCGACTTGCTGACGGCGTCGATCGATCTGCAACTCAACCAGCAACAGTTGCTGGAGATAAGCCGTGAGCTGCGCACCATCATCGACGAGCAGTTGTTCTGGGTGGCCAATGGGCGGCCGCTGGACATGTCCTGGCTACGTCAATTGCCGACCACGTTTCGACTGCACCTGATCGAGGGAGAGTGGCGAGAGTCGATGGCCAGCTTGTGGCAGTGGCCACGATCGGCGGCCGGCTGGGGAGTGCCGGTGCTGCTGTTTGCCATCGCCCTGCTGGGATGTCGGCGGCGCATCCAGGCGCAGTTGCAGACGCTGCATTCGGAAGTCGGGCGGCTCAAGCGCGATTCGCAGCGCCATACCCCGCTGGCGATCGGTCTCAACCTGTTGCTGGCGATACCGGGCCCGCTGGCACTGGCGGCCATGGGCACGGCACTGGTGCTCGGCGGCGACGGCGTTGCCGAGCCGCTGGGGCAAGCGGTGTGGCAATTGGCGCTGGCCTGGGCGGTCATCGCCTTCTGCCGGCGGCTGCTGGTCCGCGATGGTGTGGCGACCAAGCATTTCACCTGGCCGGCCGGCTATGTGGCGAGGCTGCGCTGGCTATTGCTGTGGCTGGGAGTGGCACTGATTCCGGTACTGTCGATCAGTCGCCTGACCCAGGACGCGGGTGCCACCCTGGCTGAGCGCCCGTTGTCGCTGCTGCTGATGACCGTGGGGCTGGTGGCGATGAGCACGGTGATGGTGCGCCTGATCCTTGCCCACACGCCCTATTTCGGTGTCAAGCTGTTCCGGCTGCTGCTCGGCCTCGCGCTGGCCACGGTGCCATTGATGTTGTTGCTGCTGATCGCGCTGGGCTATGAATATACCGCCCTGAGTCTGGTGGAGCGCTTTATCGTCACGGTGTATCTGCTGGGGCTATGGGTGCTGGTCGAGGCCACGGTGGTGCGGGGGTTGGCGGTGGCGGCGCGCCGCCTGGCCTATCGTCGTGCCCTGGCGCGCCGCCGTGCCCAGGTGCAGGAAGGGGCGGAAGGGGGCTTGGAAGTGGTCGAGGAGCCGCCCCTGGACATGGAGCAGGTCAACCAGCAGTCGCTACGGCTGTCCAAGCTGATCCTGTTCCTCGGCTTCAGCGTGGTGCTGTACCTGGTGTGGGCCGACTTGCTGGCGGTGCTGGGCTATCTCGATCAGGTGGCGGTCTGGGAGGGGACGCGCGGTGAAGGCGAAGACATGCTCTCCACGGCGGTGAGCGTGGCCGATATCTTTACCGCCATGGTCATCATCGCCCTGACGCTGATCATGGCGCGCAACCTGCCGGGCCTGCTGGAAGTCATGGTGCTGTCACGCCTGACCCTCAAGCAGGGGAGCGCCTATGCCATTTCCTCGCTATTGTCCTACACCATCGTGGGAACCGGGGTGGTAGTGGCGCTGGCGACGCTGGGAGTCTCGTGGGGCAAGCTGCAATGGCTGGTTGCGGCATTGGGTGTCGGCCTGGGCTTCGGCCTGCAGGAGATCTTCGCCAATTTCGTCTCGGGGCTGATCATTCTCTTCGAGCGACCGGTGCGTATCGGCGATACGATCACCCTGGGCAACCTGCATGGCACGGTCAGCCGTATCCGCATTCGTGCCACCACGGTGATCGATTTCGACCGCAAGGAGATCATCATCCCCAACAAGACCTTCGTCACCGACCAGTTGATCAACTGGTCGCTGACCGACAACGTCACGCGCGTGGTGCTCAACATCGGCGTGGCCTATGGCTCGAATCTGGCGTTGGTGCATCGGCTGTTGCGCCAGGCTGCCGACGAGAACTCGCGGGTGCTGGCCGATCCCGAACCGCAGGTGTTCTTCATGAGCTATGGGGCGAGCACCTTGAACTTTGAGCTGCGCATCTTCGTCGATGCCCTGGCCGACCGGCTTTATGCCGTCGATGAAATCAACTTGAGAATTGACGAACTGTTCCGCGAGCATGGCGTGGAGATGGCCTTCAACCAGTTGGATGTGTGGCTGCATAATTCCGAGGGTCAGGCGGTGCAGGTGATGTCGAAGCCCGGGCCGTCTGCCGCCACCGGGACGTGATGCGGCAGCACGTTTGCCGTGACGAGGCCGCTTAGCGGCGGCGGGCGTGAAGCAGGAATTCGCGGTTGCCGTCACCACCGAGGATGGGGCTGTCACGCCAGATGAGAATCGTCAGGCCATGCTCGCTGCAGCAGGCGCGGAGCCGCGACTCGACCTCGGCGTAGAGCGCCGGGTCGGTGACGATTCCGCGCTCGTTGACCTTGCCGGGGCCGACCTCGAATTGCGGTTTGATCAACGACAGCAGCTCGCCACCCGGCGGCAGCAGGCGTGCCAGCTCAGGCAGGATCAGGGTCTGGGAAATGAAGGATACGTCCATCACCGCGAGGTCGAGTCCGTCGGGAGCATGATCGGCGAGGGCGTGGCGTAACCTGTCGTCGTTGGCCATGGCCCGGGCATTGAGTCCTTCCAGGCAGGTCACGCGCGGGTCGCCACGCAGCTCGGGATCGAGCTGCGCGTGGCCGACCTCGACCCCTATCACGTGGCGAGCCCCGAAGCGCAGGGCGCAGTCGGTGAAGCCCCCCGTCGATTGCCCCACGTCCAGCACCACTTTGCCGTCCAGGCGCAGGGTAAGGCTTTCCAACAATGCCTCGAGCTTGAGCCCGGCGCGGGACACGTAGCGCTCTTCGGGATCCTCCGTCACCGCCAGGCGCACGTCGTCGGGCCATTTCTCGCCGGGCTTGGTCAGCACCCGACCGCTGTCGGCCAGGCTCACCCGGCCATGGCGGATCAGCCGCTGCGCGCGGGTACGGGAGCGGGCCAGGCCCTGGGTGACGAGCAGTTGGTCGAGTCGAAGCATGCGCAAGGGAGAACAGGTAGCGGCGAAGAGACGCATTATAGCGATTTGCCCAGTGTCATGCTGGGGGAGGCGGTGCACCCGGACAGAGAATGACCCGCATGGCATAATGAAGCCGTTAGCAGGGTAATCAAGGAGCGAGGCGTGAACCACACCACGGCATGGGCATTGGGCAGGGCATTGGCGGTCGGTGCCGTGGGTGGCGTGATCTTCCAGATGACCGGCATGCCGTTGGCATGGATGCTGGGACCCTTGGTGGCGAATCTGATCGCCTCGGCGCGTGGCCATGATGTGCGGGTGCCGGAGCCGTTGCGGGAGGTCTTCCTGGGTGTGCTGGGCATGGTGCTGGGCAGCCAGGTGACACCGCGACTGGCCGAGCGGGTGCTCGACTGGCCGCTTTCGGCGGCGCTTCTCCTGCTCGGGGTGGCGGTGTCCACGTCCGCGGCGGTGGCGTGGTATCGGCGCTGCGGCTTCGACCCGGTAAGCGCCTGGTTTGCGTCTGCCCCCGGGGCGATGACGGCGATGATCATGTTGGGCGACAGGTGTGGAGGTGAACCGCAACGGATCGCCATCGCCCAGTCGCTGCGCATCGTGCTGGTGGTGTTGATCCTGCCGCCGCTGTTCTGGGCTTATGAGGGCGAGGCCACGGATGGCGAGGCCGTGATGCGGACGCTGCAGGATCCGTGGTTGCTGTTGGCGTTGCCGTTGCTCATGCCTTTGGGGCGTTTGCTGAAGTTGCCCAGCCCGACGCTGTTGGCGCCGCTGGCCTTCACGGCGCTGCTCTCCGGGTTCGATATCGCCAGCCTGCAGTTGCCCGACTGGGGAATGAACCTGATGCTGTGGGTGCTGGGCAGTGCCATCGGCTCGCGTTTCAAGGGCCTGTCGCGCGGGCGCTTCGGCAAGTATCTGTTTCAGGCCGTGGTGGCAACGTTGGTGGCACTGGGCGTGCTGGCGGTATTCGCCGAACTCATTCACCAGTTACTCGGCGTTCCCCGTGACGTGGCGTTGCTGGCGCTGGCCCCGGGCGGCATCGGCGAGATGGCGATCCTGGCCGTGGCGCTGGAAATCGACCCCATCTTCGTCGCCTTTCACCACCTTCTGCGCATGATTGCGCTGATGCTGTTCGCCCCGTTCTGGGCCCGCTACCTGCAGCGCCGCTATCCCGACATACGTCGTCCCGAGCCGTCGCCGAAACGCTGAGCCGTGGCTCAGCGTTTCGGGCCGGGATCGGCCTGCAGGTCGGTGGGGGGGACCCGGTCGGCGCCCCAACTGCGATGAACATAGCCGATGACCCGGTCGAGCTCTTCCTGTGGCACGTTGGCCAGCTCGCCGTGTTCCAGCGGGTCGTAGTGGAAGATGTAGAGTCGTGAGGCGAACTGCTCGAACGGCAGCGAGGCTTCCCCGAAGCGTTCGCCGTTGCCGGCGGTGCTGACCTTGAGGCCGTCGCCCCAGTCCTGGCCGCTGTCGTTGTTGGGGTTGAAGAAGTAGGCACGCATGACATCACTGGGGTCGAGCGTGACCCGCAGCAGTGTGATGGCATGCCAGCCGATGAAGCGGGCCGCACTGTCGGTCACCGCGATGCCCGCCGGCTGGGGATGTATCAGTGGCTGATTGCCATTGTAGAAGGGGTGGTAACTGGCATAGAAATGACGCAGAAAGTCCTCGAGTTCGTGCAGTTGACCGGTGGCGACATCGACATTGATGCGAAAGCCGCGCCCGGACCACCAGCCATGGAACTCGGGGTTGACCCAGCGATGCGGGTCGCCCTCGCGGCCAATGCAGCGGCGGCCCATCTCGGCATAGATGCGGTCGAGATGCGGGACCACCAGCAGCGACACCGGGTCCAGATCCATGGGCAACTCCTTGGACACTCCCGACAGGCTGGCCATCGAGGAGAGCGGCATGCCCTCGAAGTGCATGATGATCTCGTCGTCGCGGGCCGCCCAGGCCACCATCTGCAGCAGGTAATCGGGGTCGTTGTAGGCCCACATCGACAATGCGCGTGCCGACTGGCAGGTGGGATTGTTGCCCTGGCCCACGCCCAGTGGCAAACCGAGCATGCATAGCACGCCTTCCAGCAGCCTGGCCTTGGGAGTCACGGCATCGCCATAGGCGAGTCGCAGGCGTAGCTGCGACCACTCCGACAGTGGCAAGGCAACCTGGCGCCACATCGCCGGGGCGACCGGCGGTTGGTAGAGAATGCCGCGCTCGAGCATCAAGGCCAGACCGTAGACCGCCTGGGCCGAGGCGGGATGCACGGCTTCCTCGATCAGCGCCTGGATCAGTTGGCGATAGCACAGCAGGCAGTCACGACCGGTGGACGAGAGCCCCAAGGCTTCCGACAGCAGGTGGTCGCCGTGGTCGAGCAGGTAACGTAGCAACACCGCATGGTAGGGCGATACCAGGCCGGTATCGTGCATGGCGCGGGCGAACCCGGTGGCCTCGTACTGCAGGGCGCCACTGTCCATCGATTCCAGGCGTTCGCGATAGACATCCACACCCGGATCCTCGCGGGAGGCCTGGGTCGCGCCGTAGAGGCTGCTGATCAGGCGGTCCGCGCCCTGGCCGCTGGTGCCCAGGTCGATGTCGGGGTTGGTTCGGCAGATGGCGATCTGGGTGATCATCCGCTTGACCGGTTCGACCTGAATCGGGCGCTGTTGCAGGATGCGCCAGATCTCGTCGATCAGTCGGTCGATGACATGCTCGTAGCCGATTTGCTCGGCCAGATGCTTGAACAGGGAACGGGGCACCTGAGCCAGGCGACCCTGGGTCTCGCGCTCCGCCTCGCTGGGTGGCATGAACAGCAGCTCGAGGTTGATGGCCAGTACCTGGGTTAGGTAGTGATGGGCCTGCTCGGCGGAGATCAGCGGGTGAATATAGTCGCCATTGGCCACCGCCAGCATGCGCAGCTCGCTCAGGGCTTCGAGCACTACGGTGTCGGCATCGGCGCTCTTCAGCGAGTGGGTCGTCAGCGTCGGAATCAGGATCTGCGGAAAGGCCCAGTCGGATCCCTGGAAGATGCCCGCCGCCTCCAGCGTTGGCGCCCGTGCCTGCAGGGCGGCGGCTCCGCCGTCCTGCAACAGGACACGCCGGGCGGTGTCCAGCACCCGGCGAGTCTTGAGCGGCTTGGCGAAATCCTGGGCTTGCGCGAGGATCTCAGTGGCCTCGTCCAGCTTGGGCAGCAACATGCCCAGCTTGCTGTCCTGGTTACCATGTTGGCCGTCTTCGATAGTCACGCAGACTCCTTATCCCCTTGGGCTTAACGGGGATTATACATAGAAGTCGAGTTCTTCCTGATGTTTCAGCAGGTCGCGCAGCGTGTGGGGGTCGTCGCCGAAGAAATACAGCAACCCCCAGTGGGTGCCGAACGCGGTCCGCTTGGTGACGGTTTCCTCGAGCGGTGGGGTCAGCTCGTGGGACTCGAAGTAGGGATGATCTTCGGTCTCTTCGGGCATTTCCAGGCGACTGACCACACGCCGGCGCGGATAGACGCCGAAACAGCCGGCATGCCCCTTGGCATCGACGACTTCCGTGGGGAAGAACGTGGTGATCTCTTCCTCGGTGGTCTTGGGGTCGAACGACAGGATCAGGCCCTGGTAGGCGTTGAAGCCGTAAGCGCGTTCGAGCAATTCGAAGACCTTGAAGCCGGGTGGCCGGTAGGCGACCTCGCCGAAGTACATCTCGCCGTCGCTGGTGACGAAGTATTCGGGGTGAATGAAACCGAAGTCGATGTCGAACGCCTTGATCAGCTTCTCGATCTGCGCGGTGATCTGTGGGCGGTATCGCTCCAGTTCCGGCGTTGCCGGTACGAACACCGAATAACCCAGGGTCACATACTCGGAAATGTTCAGGAAGCGGATCTTGCCGTCATGGATCCAGGCTTCCACGGCGAATTCCCAGCCGTCCAGATGCGACTCCATCAACACCGGGAATTCCTCATCGGGGATGGTATCCACCTCGTCGGGCGTGCGGATCACCCGATGGCCCAGGCACCCGGCCTTGTCGAAGGCCTTGAGGTGGATGGGGTCGTTGGGGTCGCCATCGAGCTTGAGCAGGGTCTGGTTGACGCGTTTGAGAAAGCGGATCACATCCCCGTGGTCATGCGCTTCCTCGAAGATCCCTACACGAATCCCGCCGAGCTGGGCACGTCGCTTCATCAGCGCCTTGTCACGCAGCAGCAGCGACTGGCCATAGAGCCGTGGTTTGTCGAGCAGCACGGAGTTGATGGCGCCGGCCCACTCCACGGTTTCCTCGAACAGGGGGATGGCGACGTTCACCCCCATGTCCTTGAGTGTTTCGGCGATTTCCATGGAACGGTCGTTGAGACGTTCGAAATTCCATGACACATAGGGAATATCGTGTGTTTCGCAATATTCCTGCGCCCAGTCGGGAGCGACGACCACGTAGCGCCGGTCGAAATTCTCCGCGGCCTCGACCGCGTTCAGGCTCCAGCCGAGCAGGGCGATATAGCCCTTGCTTGGATCCTTTTTCATGGTGGCACCTTCCGATTGATGATTGGTTAGACTAACCGTACAGCCTTAAGCATAGCGTAGCTACCCGGGTGGCCAGCCAGGGGAGGGCGGGCTTGCTAGGGCGGAGGCCCGCTGTTATAGTGCGCTCGCACTCGAGACAAGCCATTTGCCGCAATGGTTCGCCGAGTGGCTCGGCAGCGGGCATCGCGCCCCGCCGACATCGTGATGGTGGTCCTCGTCGGTCCTCCCGCAACGCGAAACCGCAAACCCCGCCAGGCCCGGAAGGGAGCAACGGTAGTGGTGGATGCGTGTGCCGGGATGTGGCTGTCGGGGGCCGCCTCCATTCTAGGTATCCTCCCTCTGTCTTTAATCTCTGGTTTGTTCCTTCTCCAGAACCACGCTCATTGGCGCGGAAATACCACAACGTCCAGATAGTCCCGTAGTGCGTCCTGCCTCAGCTGACTCTCCCTGTGGTGGTCGGGGAGGTAAGTATGCGTAAGTCAGCGCGTGCCGGGCGACTTCGTTTTGTCAGGCTGCTATTCTCTATTTCCTGTGCGGTAACGACTTGGCCAGATGGTGGCAGGGTCGGTGCCGATCCTCTCGCCACCATCTGGCCAATGCCGTCGCGCTGGCGGTAGCGGTGCGACAGTGCATCGAACAAGCCGAAGGTGGGGCATGAAAAAGCAGGCAAGGCCGGTGGCCGCTTTTCGCCCTTGCCCCCAGCCGCTAGTATAATGGGTTATCGTTTGGCGCCGGCTTGTCTCCGGTCTGGACGCCTGTCATCCCGCTGCAAGGATCCCGCGCTGCATGAGCTATCAGGTACTGGCCCGCAAATGGCGGCCGCGCACCTTCCATGAACTGGTTGGGCAGGATCACGTCCAGCGTGCACTGGTCAATGCGCTCGACCAGGGACGGCTGCATCATGCCTATCTGTTCACCGGTACCCGGGGCGTGGGTAAGACCACCCTGGCGCGAATCCTCGCCAAGTGCCTGAACTGCACGGCCAAGGGTGACGACGACAGCGCCGTGACCTCGACACCCTGCGGGCAGTGTGATAGCTGCCGCGCGATCGACGCCGGCCGTTTCGTCGACCTGATCGAGGTCGATGCCGCGTCGCGCACCAAGGTCGAGGATACCCGCGAGCTGCTCGACAACGTGCAGTACGCCCCGACCCAGGGCCGCTTCAAGGTGTACCTCATCGATGAGGTGCATATGCTCTCCACCCACAGCTTCAACGCCCTGCTCAAGACGCTGGAAGAGCCGCCGCCGCATGTGAAGTTCCTGCTGGCGACCACCGATCCGCAGAAGTTGCCGGTCACCGTGCTGTCGCGCTGCTTGCAGTTTTCGCTCAAGAACATGCCGCCGGAGCGTATCGTCGAGCACCTGAGCAAGGTGCTGAACGCCGAAAGCGTGCCTTTCGACGAGAGTGCCCTGTGGCTGCTTGGCAAGGCGGCCGATGGCTCGATGCGCGATGCCATGAGCCTGACCGATCAGGCCATCGCCTTCGGTCAGGGCGAAGTACGCCATCGCGATGTGGCGGCGATGCTGGGAACGCTAGATCATCGTCATCTGCTGGCGCTGATCGAGGCCTTGGCCGAGGTGGATGCTAGCCGGGTGTTGGCCGAGGTCGCGGCGCTGGCCGAGCAGGGTCCGGACTTTGCCGGGGTGCTCGATGACCTGGTTGGCGTGCTGCACCGGCTGGCGGTTGCCCAGATGGTGCCGGATGCCCTGGACAATGGCCACGGCGATCGTGACACGTTACTGGCGCTGGCCGCGCGTTTCACCGCCGAGGATGTTCAGCTCTATTACCAGATCGGCCTGCAGGGGCGTGGCGATATGGACCATGCGCCGGATGCACGCACGGCACTGGAGATGACTCTGCTGCGCATGCTGGCCTTCCGCCCTCAGGGCGTTCCCAAGCCGGCGCAGACGCCATTGCCGCTGAAGGCGACACCCCGCGGGGGAGCGTCGTCTGGCGAGGCAGAGGGGGCGCCGGGTTCGTCTCCGGAAGCGGCGCCGCCAGACGCCACTGAGGCGGTGGTGGCCCCTGTCGCTGACGAGCCCGCCGTGTCGGAGGAACCACCCCCATGGGAATCACCGCCGACGCCGGCAATGCCGGAGGAGGCCGAGCCTCGGGCGGTGGTCGAGCCACAGCCCGATACCGCAATGCCGCCTGCCGAACCCCTTGCGGCAGCAGCCGACGAGCCTGCTGCAGCGCCGGCCCAACAGGGCGAGTTCGATCACGCCGCCTGGCTCGAGCTGTTCGAACGCCTGGAACTGGGTGGCCTGACACGCAACCTGGCCGCGCATTGTGTGGTCGATAGGGATGACGGCACATTGCTGTCGCTGCGTCTCGATCCCTCGCAGGCCGCCATGAATGCCGAGGTGCATGTCGAGCGGGTGCAGAAGGCGCTGGCGAGTGTGGGTGTCGTACGGCGGTTGTCGATCGTCGATGGCGAACTGCCGGCCGGAGTCGAGACGCCCAAGGCGCGCGCCGACCGCCACACGGCCGAGCGACATGCCCAGGCGGTTGAAGCGTTGCAGGAGGACCCGCATATCCAACAATTGCAGCATGCCTTCGGTGCCCGCCTGCTCACGCGCACCGTGACGCCTCACAACCGGGCCGGTTAGGGACGTCCAGCCGGTTTACACAAGCTTTCCAAGTCGATCCACGAGGTGACATCATGATGAAGGGTGGAATGGGCAACCTGATGAAACAGGCCCAGGAAATGCAGGAAAAGATGCAGCGCGCTCAGGAAGAGGTCGCGCGTGCCGAGGTCACCGGTGAAGCTGGTGCGGGCATGATCAAGGTGACCATGAACGGGCGTCATGATGTCAGCCGTGTCGACATCGATCCCAGCGTCATGGAAGAAGACAAGGAGTTGCTCGAAGACCTGCTGGCCGCCGCGGTCAACGATGCGGTGCGCAAGGTCGAAGCCAATTCGCGGGCCAAGATGGAAGAGGCGACCGCCGGGCTCAATCTGCCGCCGGGTTTCAAGATGCCCTTCTAGGCACTGACGCAGGTTGTCCGCTTTTTTGCCGTGTCCGATCATCGTTCGCCGACTTTTCATTCAGAGCCTTGGATATGAGCTTTTCTCCTCTCGTCGACCGCCTGCTTGAGTCGCTGCGGGTATTGCCCGGGGTCGGTCCCAAGACCGCCCAGCGCATGGCATTGCACCTGCTGGAGCGCGATCGTGAGGGTGGTCGACGCTTGGCGCACATCATGGCCGAGGCCCTGGAAGAGGTCGGCTATTGCCAGCGTTGCCGTACGCTGACCGAAGAGGAGCTGTGCCTGCTATGTCGCAGCACGCGCCGTGATGAGCGTCTGCTGTGTGTGGTGGAATCGCCCGCCGATATGCTGGCGATCGAGGAAGCCGGCGGTTATCAGGGACAGTACTTCGTACTGCATGGGCACCTGTCGCCGCTGGATGGCATCGGTCCCGAGGATATCGGCCTCGACCAATTGGAAGCGCGCCTCGACGAGGGGGGAATCGAGGAGGTGATCCTTGCCACCAACCCGACTGTCGAGGGCGAAGCCACGGCCCATTACATTGCCATGCAGTTGACGGGCAGTCGCCTGCGCCTGTCGCGGCTAGCCTATGGGGTACCCATGGGTGGCGAGCTCGAATATGTCGATGGCGGCACGTTGAGCCGCGCCTTCAATGGCCGTCTGCCTTTCACCGGTGAGTGATCCTGCCTTGCTCGTTTCAGCCATTATTTCTCGCCCTAGCCGGAATCCCCTATGTCTTTAGACCCCGAAATCCATTGGATCGATACGCCCGCCGCTCTCGATGCTGCCTGCGCCGAGCTGGCTGCGGCCGAGACCGTGGCACTGGATACCGAGTTCTTCCGTGAATCGACGTTTCATCCGGTGCCCGCCCTGTTGCAGCTGTATGCGGGCGGGGCGGTGTATCTGGTCGATCCCCAGGCGCTAGCGGCCACACCGGCATTGCGTACCCTGCTCGCTGGCGGTCCCTTGAAGCTGTTGCATGCTTCCAGCGAGGATCTGGAGGTGATTGCCAGCTGGGCCGGCGTGCAGGTGTCGCCCCTGGTGGATACCCAGGTCGCCCAGGGACTATTGGGCGAGGATCCAGCCATGGGCTATCAACGCCTGGTCGAGCACTGGATCGGTGAGACGCTGCCCAAGGACGAAACACGTTCCAACTGGCTGGAGCGGCCGCTGTCCGAGGCGCAATGTCGCTATGCAGCGCTGGACGTGATCTATTTGCTGGAAGTTTGGCATGCCCAGCGCGACGCTCTCGAGGCCCGAGGCCGCCTGCACTGGCTAGAGGCCGACTGCAAGGAGCTGCTCGCTCAGGCTGGGCGCGACGACGATAGCGATGGCCAGTGGTACCGTCGCCATCGCCAGTTATGGCGGCTTGGTCCCCGCCAGATCGAGGCCTACCGGCGCCTGACGACCTGGCGCGAGGGCGAGGCGCGACGGCGGGATCGGCCGCGTGGTTGGCTGATCAGTGACAAGCTGTTGTATGCCATTGCCGAGCGAATGCCGGAAAATCGTTATGAATTGGCCGCCATCGAGGGTCTGAAACCCCCCTTGGTCAAGCGCGAGGGCGATACCCTGCTGACCCTGGTGAAAGAGGCCCGCCATCTCGACGCTGACGAGTTGCCGCCGGCAATGCCGTCGCCGATGAGCGGTCCCTTCAAGAAGCGGCTCAAGGCCCTCAAGCAAGTCGTCAACGATGAGGCAGAACAACTCGGCGTGGCTCCGGAGCTGTTGCTGCGGCGGCGTGAGCTGGAGGCCGTGGTCACCGCGCATCTCGAACGCCGCTCGTTGCCCTTGCCGCGCGGCTGGCGCGGTGAGAGGCTGGCAGCCCCCTTGCAGCAGGCCCTTGAACAGGTAGAAACGTCATGAGCCGAACCGCCGCTGACAAGTTGTTGTGCGAAATCTTCAAGAGCCCACGCAAGGACGAGATGTATCTGTATGTGGACAAGCGCCACGGCCTGGTGGATGTGCCTGAGGCTCTGCTCGAAGGATTCGGCGAGCCCCAGTCCTTGATGACCTTGATTCTGACCCCGGACAAGCGGCTGGCGCGGGCCAAGGCAGCGGATGTCATGGCATCGATAGACGAGAAGGGGTACTACTTGCAGATGCCGCCGGGAAAGGAGGCGTATCTGCTGGATTTGTATCGGACGCCGACCGAGAGTCGCTATTGAGATGCGTGAGCGTTTCTGGGAGCGCTTCTCCCTCGATGAACTGACGAACGAGGAGTGGGAGGCGCTGTGCGATGGCTGCGGCCAGTGCTGTCTCCTGAAGTTCGAGGACGAAGACAGCGGTGAGGTGGCGACCCTCGATGTCGCCTGCCAGTTACTGGATACCCGGAGCTGCCGCTGCAGCGATTATGCGAACCGGTTCGCCAAGGTGCCGGGCTGTATCCGCCTGACACCCGAGCGTATCGATGAGTTTCGCTGGTTGCCCAAGTCCTGCGCCTATCGTCGCCTGCATGAGGGGCGTCGGCTGGCGCGGTGGCATCCGCTGATTTCCGGCGATCCAGCCAGTGTGCATCGTGCCGGCATCAGCGTAGCCAGTTATGCCGTGTCGGAGCGCGACGTTCCCGACGACGAGTTGGAAGATCATATCATCGCGATCCTGCCTATCGACTAGGGCGAGTTCCCCCCCTCGTATCGATCACGTTTCTGCCAGACCCAGCGCCCACAGGATGAAGGCGTCCTGGCGTGCATTGTCGTGCCACGCCTTGAAGCGGCCGGAAGCACCGCCGTGCCCGGCAGCCATGTCGGTTCGCAGCAGTGCCGGGCCTCGGGCGCTGGCCAGTTCGGAGAGGCGGGCGTAAAGCTTGGCGGGTTCCCAGTAGGGGACGCGCGAGTCATGCCAACTGCCCTGCAGGAATACGCTGGGGTAGGGAAGATTCGCCAGGTTATCCAGCGGTGAATACGCGCGCAGGCGCCGACGTACCGCGGGCTCGCTGGGATTGCCCCATTCGGTGTATTCGGCGGTGGTCAGCGGCAGGTCGGGATTTTCCATGGTGCGCAACACGTCGACGAAGGGGACGTCGAGTACCGCGGCGCAGAAGGCTTGCGGCGCCAGGTTGAGGCTGGCACCCACCAACAGGCCGCCAGCGCTGGCACCATAGGCGGCGATGCGTGCGTCATCGGCGAGACCGGCCTCGACCAGGGCGTCGCGAGCGGCGAGAAAATCGCGGAAGCTGTTTTCCTTGTGTTCGAGTTTCCCGGCCAGGTACCACGGCTCGCCGCGGTCGCCACCGCCACGCACATGGGCCACGGCGAAGGCCACGCCGCGTGACAGGAGTTCCAGTCGTGCCACCGAGAACCAGGGGTCGAGCACTTCACCATAGGCGCCATAACCATACAGGAGCGTGGGTAGCGGCCGTTGCCCGAGCAGGTCGGTACGCGCCACCACCGAGACGGGAATGCGTTCGCCATCGTGCGAAGTGGCCCACAGCCGTCGGCAGACGAGTTGCTCTGGCTGCAGGTCGCCATGGATCGGCTGCACCTTGAGCAGGCGACGCTCACCGCTGTCGAGATCATGTTCGATCCAGCGCACCGGCAAGGTGAAGGACTCCTCCCGCAGGCGCAAGCGGCGCTCATCGAAATGCGGCGCATCGCCAAGCATCAGGCTGCAGGGGGCTTCCGGCAGCGGCAGTCGCTCATCGCGCAGCAAGCGGTGGGCGGCGTCGAGTTCGATTACGCGTAGGTGCACTTGGGCTTCGTTGTGGTCGCGCTCGGTAATCACCAATCCCCAATCGAAGGCGTCTACGCCTTCCAGGGTGTGCTCACGACGATGGGCGATCAGTGGTTGCCAGTCGTCTGGCGTGTCTTGCCTGGCGATATCGAGCTGGAAGTGGGGCGCCTTGCGATTGTGCAGCACATAGAAATAGCCGGGACGATGCTCGATAGCATATTCCACGCCGTTCTCGCGGGGCCGAACGCAACGCGGCAATGTCGCCGGTGCTTGTGCGGGGACCAAGTGACATTCCGAGGTGTCCTTGGAGGCGGTCTCGAGTACCAGCCAGGCTCGGGAGCGAGTCTTGCCCAGTCCTACCCAGAATTCCGGGTCGGCCTCTTTGAACATCAGCACCGGCGATACCGGGTCGGCGTCGATGCTTAGTCGCCAGATGCTATCCGGCCGCTGGGTCGCATCATAGCGAGTCAACAGCAGGCTGCGATTGTCCTCGGCCCAGGTCAGCTCCGGCCCGATGTCGCCGAGTAGTTTGCGCGGTTCGCCATCGGGCAGGTGCTTGAGGTACAGGTCGAAGTATTCGTCGCCATTGGTGTCTTCGGTCCACGCCAGCCACTGTTCGTTGGGCGATATGGTCATGTCGCCAAGTTCGAGATAATGGTGCTCGGCGGCCCGCGCCTGGAGATCGAGAAAGCAGGTTGCCGCCGAGGGGTCGCCAAGGGGGTGACGCCACCACCGGGGGTAGTCGGCGTCCGCGGCGGTCTCACTCCAGTAGGTATAGTGATCCAGCGGCGTCGGCAGGCCGGTGACGGCCAATTCGCGGCGCGCCAGGTGTCCCTGATACAGGGTTTCAACCAGCGGCTCCAGGGGCGTGAACCAGCGATCGAACTGGGCATTGGCCGCCTTGAGGAAGGCCTCTACCTGTTGGTCGTCGCGTTGCTCCAGCCAGTGCCAGTCCGGGTCTTGCGGGCGGCGGAAGGCCTCGGCGGGCGACGCGGTGCTGGAAGGGGCGGCGTTGACACTGGGCGGCTGTGCTTTCATGTGCTGCGGTGTACCATATTCATTGAAGTTCGTCTGAAAACGGGCGTGATTGAAAACGCGCACCAGGAGACATGCATGTTGATTTCCGATTCGATACCGTTACTTTGGTTGACGTATGTCCTATTGTCGCTGGTAGTACTGGTTACTGGCTACCTGGGAATTCGTTTCCTGCCGTTTTTGCCGCGTCTGGTGATTACCGGGATGGTGGCCGGAAGCTTGTGGATGCCAGCCCGCTTCTCGTTGCCGTTACTGGAAGAGGGCGAGTTCTATACCGGCCTGGCGCCGGCAGTGGTTGTGGCGGGGGTCTCCTTTCTCCAGCATGAGGGAGGGGCCTTTGCCTCGGCCATGACCTTTCTACTGGTGGGCGTGGCCATCGGAGCGGCGACCGGCGTAGCCTTGTGGGTGTTGTGGCGGCGCCGCGGCGACAATGATGGCAATGGGGCCAAGAAGGAACGGGCCCCAAGACGGGCGGACAAACCGGCGACCGGTAAACGCCGTGAGCCGGTAATCGGGTAAGGGGATGCCATGCGCGTCATCGTGAGGTTGGGCCTGTGCTGCCTATTGCTGTTGTCGTCTCCCTTGCTGCTTGCGCAGCCAGCAAGTTCCTCGCATCCGGATGTTCGCGTGATCTTCGATGTCTCGGGAAGCATGAAGGACAATGATCCCGATCAGCTCAGTGCCAGTGCCCTGGAGTTGCTGGTGACCCTGTTGCCTTCGGGCGTGCACGGAGGACTGTGGACCTTCGGCGAGTCTGTCGACAACCCGGTGCCGGTGGGCCCGGTCGATTCCCAATGGCGTCGTCAGGCACTGCAGGTGGCGCCGGCGCTTGCCGAGTATCAACAGTTCACCGATATCGAGGAGGCCGTGCGTCAAGCCAGCAACTCATCCGGTGAGGGGCGCCGGCATCTGATCCTGCTGACCGATGGCAGGATCGACCTGCCCGGGACGACGAGCGGCCAGGCGGCACGCAATGCCGAGTCGCGGCGTCGGCTGTTGGACGAACTGGCGCCCAGGCTTGCCGAGCAGGGGGTGGTCATTCACGCCATCGCCTTTTCGCCCGATGCCGACCTGACCATGGTCGAACAGTTGGGGCATGCCACCGATGGGCTGGCAACCGTGGTCGAGACACCGGAAACCCTGTTGCGTGCTTTCCTGGGCATCTTCGAGCGCATCTTTCCCGTCGATCAGGTGCCGTTCGAAGGGGGGCGTTTCACCATCGATCCGGAGGTGGAATCGTTCTCGGCGCTGTTGTTCCATGATCCCGAGTCTCCCCCCTTGACCCTGATCGACCCCGAAGGGCGGCGCTATCGGGCGGACGACCATCCCGAGGGCATGCATTGGCAAAACGAGTCGCGCTTTGACCTGATCACCATTCCCGATCCCCGTGAAGGGGAATGGCGCGTGGAAGGCGAGTTCAGTGCCGATAGCCGGATCAGTGTCGACTCCTCGTTGGCACTGCGCACCTCGGAATTGCCGGCCACACACTATCTGGACTTCGACCTGCCATTGTCCGCCTGGCTGGTGCGCGATGGCGCTCCCCTGACAGCGAAAGCATTGCCGGGTGATCTGCGAGTGCGTGCCGAGTTGCGGGGCCTCGATGGCGCCGTTCAGTCGGGAGTGGCACTCGAGGAAGACAATGGCCGTTTCGAGGGCGTGCTACCCGCCCCGTCGGTGACCGGCAATGCAAGTCTGGTGGTCGATGCCGACAGCGCGGAGTTCCAGCGCCAGCAAGTGCAGGCGATGAACGTGCTGCCGGCGATCAGCGCGAACCTCGGGAGACGGGCGCGTGAGGTCATATTGAGCGCCGAGCATCCGCGTCTCGATACGGAGAATACCCGGCCGCATGCCGAGTTGCAGGGAGAATCGCTGGAGGTCGACACCGCCGGCGAGCGGCGCTGGCGAGTCGACCTGCCATCCCTCGATCCCGATATCAGTGTCCCCCTGCTGCTCAGCGCCACCATTACGCTGGATGGCCAGACACGCGAGATTCGCCTACCACGCTTGATGCTCAATACCGACGCCCAGATCGGCCTCGGCGAGGCGCGCATCGAGGGCATGCAAGCCGAGCGGCTTCCGGAGACCCCCGCCGCTGATCCCGACTCCAAGCCAGAAGAGGAAGTGCAAGCCGATCTGGCGGTACGCATCGGCTTGGCGATCAATGCCCTGCCGCGACAGGCTCAGTCGCTGTGGCGTGAGGTGCAGCCCGGGGTCGAGCGCCTGGCGCGTACCCATGGAGACGACCTTCGGCTGTGGGTTCTGATCGCGGGTGCCGCGCTGCTGATGATGGTGCTCGTCCTGTGGCGCCGGGCCAACCGCCGCCGGCGCCGCCGTCGGCATGTGGAGGAGCCGCATGTGTGAGCTACTGGGCATGAGTGCCAATGTGCCCACCGATATCTGCTTCAGCTTCACCGGCTTCCTGCATCGTGGCGGGGGCACCGGCCCCCATCGCGACGGTTGGGGCATCGCCTTCTACGAGCAGGGGGGCTACCGCGATTTTCGCGATCCGCATCCCTCGGTGGACTCACCTATCGCCCGAATGATATGCGAATACCCGATCAAGTCGCACGTGGTGATCAGCCATATCCGCCAGGCCAATGTCGGGCAGGTGCGTCTGGCCAATACCCACCCCTTCACCCGCGAGATGTGGGGGCGACAGTGGAGTTGTGCCCATAATGGCCAACTGAGCGGGTGGCAGGAACTGCCGCTGGCTTTCTATCGGCCGGTGGGCGATACCGATAGCGAACATGCCTTCTGCTTTTTGATGGGAGAGCTGCGCCGTCGCTTCAGTGAACCGCCCGCGTCTCCCGAGCCCATGTGGCAATATTTGCATGAACTCTGTGAACGTCTGCGTGGATTGGGCGTCTTCAACCTGTTGCTTTCCGACGGCATCTACCTGTATGCCTATTGCGCCACCAAGCTGGCGCATATCACCCGACGAGCTCCCTTCGGCAAGGCCAGGCTCAGTGACGCCGAGTTGAGCGTGAACTTCGTCGAACATACCACCCCCAATGATATCGTTTCGGTGCTGGCGACCGAGCCGCTCACCGATAACGAGCGTTGGGTGCGCATGACGCCTGGCGAGTTGCTGGTGTGGCGAGCTGGCGAAATCCAGGCCCGTTTGGAGAGCGATGAGCAGCAAAGGCACGGCGACAAGACACCCGAAGCCCGAAGCTCGTAGCCATCGGGCGGTTATGCCGTGCCGGGTGATTCTCCCGCTTGCGCTTCTGGAAAAGCCACATACGCTTTACCCATAAGAGGTAAGCATTTCGGACCGTGGGCCGCTATCGGTCATCCGATCAAAAGGTTCAATCGATAGTTTCAATCGCTCGTTTTACAGCGTTGCATGCCTTGGTATAAGGTAAGCCCAGCTCACCCTAAGAACAAAGGTCGACGGTACAGTCGCCACTATGCGGAGATCAACCTATGAGCGAGCACGCCACCGCCGCGATCCTCACCGGCCAACCCCTTGAAGGACTCGATGACTATGCTTCGGTGATGGATGTCTTTCGGGCGTCGATCGCACGCTTCGCCGACAAGCCGGCCTTTTCCTGCATGGGCCAGACGCTGAACTATAGGGATCTCGATCGTCTTTCCAAGGATTTTGCGGCCTGGTTGCAGAACGAAACGAGTCTCGAACCAGGGGATCGCATCGCCATCCAACTGCCTAATGTGCTGCAGTTTCCGGTGGCAGTATTTGGTGCGATGCGCGCCGGCCTGGTGGTGGTCAATACCAATCCGCTCTACACCGAGCGAGAGATGGCCCATCAGTTCAAGGATTCCGGGGCCAAGGCGATCCTGATTCTGGCCAATATGGCCGACAAGCTGGAGAGAGTCCTCGAGCGTACCGATATCAAGTACGTGCTGGTCACCGAACTGGGCGACATGCACGGGTTCCCCAAGCGGCAGTTGATCAATGCCGTGGTCAAACACGTCAAGAAAATGGTGCCGAAATTCTCGTTGCCCATGGCAATGAGCTTCCGTGAGACTTTGCGCCGGGGGCGTTCATTGAGCTGCGAGGATGTCGTTCGCGAGGCCGAGGATATCGCCGCCCTGCAGTACACGGGGGGGACCACCGGCGTGTCCAAGGGAACCATGCTCACCCATCGCAACCTGGTCGCCAACATGCTGCAGGCCCGCGCCGCCATCGGCCCGGGGTTGACCGATGGTGGCGAGACGATCATTGCGCCGTTGCCGGTTTATCATATCTATACCTTCACCGTGAATTGCCTGTTCATGATGGAAACCGGTAATCACTCGATCCTGATCACCAACCCGCGTGATCTGGATAACTTCGTCAAGGAGCTCAAGAAACAGCCATTCACCGGTTTCATCGGTCTGAATACCCTGTTCAATGCCTTGTGCAATCGCGACGACTTCAAGCAGCTCGACTTCTCGCGCCTCAAGCTGACCATTTCCGGTGGCATGGCGTTGACCAAGGCCGTTGCCCAACGCTGGGAGGAGATCACCGGCTGCCCCGTTGCCGAGGGCTACGGCATGACCGAGACCTCGCCGATCGTCACCTTCAACCCCATCGATGCCATTCAACTCGGCACTATCGGCAAGCCGGTGGCCGGCACCTCGCTGAAGGTCATCGATGCCGAAGGCAATGACCTGCCGCTGGGCGAGGCAGGCGAGCTGTGCGTCAAGGGGCCGCAGGTGATGAAGGGCTATTGGAACCTGCCGGAAGAGACCGCCAAGACGCTGGATGACGAGGGTTGGGTGCGTACCGGCGATATCGCCGTGCTGCAGGAAGATGGCTATGTGCGGATCGTCGACCGCAAGAAGGACATGATCATCGTCTCCGGCTTCAACGTCTATCCCAACGAGATCGAGGACGTGGTGACCGGGCATCCGGACGTGGTCGAAGCCGCGGCGGTGGGGGTTTCCGACGACGGCACCGGCGAAGCGATCAAGCTGTTCGTGGTGTCGCGCAACCAGGACCTGGATGCGGAGACGCTGCGTGACTGGTGCAAGAGGGAGTTGACCGGCTACAAGGTGCCGAAGTTCATCGAGTTCCGTGACGAGCTGCCCAAGACCAATGTCGGCAAGGTATTGCGCCGCGAACTGCGTGACAGCCAGGGAAACACTGAATAAATGCCTGCGCTCCTCAATCGCTGCGTTGCGCGGTGCCGAAGCGTCGGACCGGCGGAATCCTCACATATACCCCATATGCTCCGGTTCCTGTGCTCCGTGCGCCTTGCGCTTGAGCATGCTCGTCGATTTCTTCAGCGCTTCCCTAAGAGCAGGGCGAAGCCTGAACGGTGCTTTGATAGAGGCCGTCTTTATTAGGCACGGCCTGTCACCTGGCGTTACAATGATCTGCCCGTTCCGGGAGCTACGGAGCGGGCAGGTTTCGTTGATCGTGAAGAGGATCTCTTGAGCACCACCACTCGCGCCCACCCCGCTACCGAACTATCGCAACTCGATGCCCTGCAGGGGCGTCTGGGCGATTGCCTGGCGCGTGATGCCCGCGAGTTCGAGCGGCGCCTGGCGGGTCTTAGACGGCGGGCCCGAGAGGGCAAGCCGGTGGACCGTGGCGTGGCCGAGATCGAACGCCGCCTGGCGGCATCCAGCGCTGCACTGGCGCGTCGCCGGGCATTGCCGGTGAAGCTGGAATACCCTCCTGAGCTGCCCGTCGCCGAACGTCGCGAGGATATCCTGGCGGCGCTGCGTGACCACCAGGTGGTGGTGGTGGCCGGTGAAACCGGTTCGGGCAAGACTACCCAGTTGCCCAAGCTGTGTCTGGAGCTCGGTCTTGGACGGCGTGGCCTGATCGGCCATACCCAGCCACGGCGACTGGCGGCACGCTCGGTCGCTTCCCGCCTGGCCGAGGAACTCGCGGTGCCGCTGGGCGAGCAGGTCGGCTATCAGGTGCGCTTCACCGATCAGACGGGGGAGAATTCCCTGGTCAAGCTGATGACCGATGGGATCCTGTTGGCCGAGACCCAGCAGGATCCGGATCTGTCCCGCTACGAGGCGATCATCATCGATGAGGCGCACGAGCGTAGCCTCAATATCGACTTCCTGCTCGGTTACCTGAAGCGCCTTACCGCGCGCCGTGCCGATCTCAAGATCCTCATCACCTCGGCGACCATCGATGTAGAGCGCTTCGCGGAACACTTCGGTACTCCCCGAGCCCCCGCGCCGGTGGTGCAGGTGACCGGGCGTACCTATCCGGTGGAGGTGCGCTATCGGCCGCTGCTGCGTGAAGCCGCCGATGAGGACGACCGCACCCTGCAGGAGGGCATCCTCCACGCCGTGGAGGAGATCGCGGCCATCGAGCGAGAGAAGCGCTGGTTCCATGGCCCCCGCGACGTGCTGATCTTTCTGCCCGGCGAGCGGGAGATCCGCGAGACCGCCGATACCCTGCGCCGGGCCGACTTGAAGAGCACCGAGATCCTGCCGCTCTACGCCCGGCTGTCGAATGCCGAGCAGAATCGTGTCTTCCAGCCGCATGCGGGGCGTCGCATCGTGCTCGCCACCAATGTCGCCGAGACCTCGCTGACGGTACCGGGGATCCGCTATGTCATCGATCCGGGCCTGGTGCGCATCAGCCGCTACAGCTACCGGGCCAAGGTCCAGCGCCTGCCTATCGAACCGGTCAGCCAGGCCAGTGCCGACCAGCGCAAGGGGCGCTGTGGGCGTGTCGCCGAAGGGGTGTGCGTACGCCTCTACAGCGAGGACGATTTCCTGGCGCGACCGGCCTTCACCGAGCCGGAAATCCAGCGTACCAACCTGGCCTCGGTGATCCTCTCGATGCTGTCCTTGAAGCTCGGCGATATCGAGGACTTCCCCTTCATCGACGCGCCGGATGCGCGCTTCATCAAGGATGGTTTTCGGCTGCTGTTCGAGTTGGGTGCGGTCGACGAACGCAACGGCTTGACGGCAACCGGTCGTCGCCTGGCACGGCTGCCCATCGACCCGCGTCTGGCGCGCATGGTGCTGGCCGGCGCCGAAAACGGCAGCCTGCGTGAGGTACTGATCGTGGTGTCGGCGCTGGCCGTACAGGACCCACGCGAACGACCGGCCGAGAAGCGCCAGGCCGCCGATCAGGCGCACAAGCGTTGGGACGATCCGGATTCCGATTTCGTCGCCTGGCTGAACCTGTGGCACGGCTTCGAGGCGGCACGCGAGGAGCTTTCCGGCAACCAGCTCCGCCGCTGGTGTCGCGAGCACTACCTCAACTACCTGCGCCTGCGCGAGTGGCACGATACCTTCCGCCAGCTCCGGCAACTGCTGCGCGAGATGGAGATACCGGTGCCGCCGGCATCGTTGCCGCAGGAAGGGGAGGACGACGAGGAGCAGGCGCACCAGCGGCGCGAGAACGCCGTCAAGCTGCATCAGGCACTATTGACGGGCCTGCTGTCGAACCTGGGCCAGTTGATCGAGAATCGCGAGTACCTGGGGGCACGCAACCGCAAGTTCCTGATCCATCCTGGCTCGGGGCTGGCCAAGAAGACGCCCAAGTGGGTGATGGCCGGCGAACTGGTCGAGACCTCGCGGCTGTTCGCCCGCCAGGTCGCGCGCATTCAGCCGCAATGGGTAGAGCCGCTGGCCGGGCATCTGGTCAAGCGTTCCTATAGCGAACCGCATTGGGAGATGAAACGCGCCCAGGTGGTCGCCTTCGAGCAGGTCACCCTGTTCGGCTTGCCGATCGTCGTCCGGCGCAAGGTGCATTATGGGCCGATCGCCCCCGAGGAGGCCCGGGAACTGTTCATTCGTCGTGCCCTGGTGGAAGGTGAATATCGCACCCAGGCCGAGTTCTTCAGCCATAACCGGGCCCTGATCGAGGAGGTCGAGGATCTCGAGGACCGAGCCCGCAAGCGCGACATCCTGGTCGACGAGGAGACGTTGTTCGATTTCTACGACCAGCGCCTGCCTCGGGACATCATCAATGGCAAGGGCTTCGAGCGCTGGCGTAAGCAGGCCGAGGCCGAGAACCCCGATATTCTCAAGTTCGATCGCGCGGCCCTGATGGCGCGTGAAGCCGAGGACGTGACGGCCGCCCAGTATCCGGACGAACTGGTACTGAATGGCGTACGCTATCCGCTGTCCTATCATTTCCAGCCCGGTGCTTCCGACGACGGTGTCACCCTGACGGTACCCGCGGCGATGCTCTCGCAGTTGCCGGTGGCGCGTCTCGACTGGCTGGTACCGGGGTTGTTGCGCGAGAAATGCATTGCCCTGCTCAAGTCGCTGCCCAAGTCGGTGCGGCGGCAGGTGGTGCCGATTCCCGACTGGGTCGATGCCGCGCTCGAGCGCCTGGTACCCGATGACGTGCCCCTGACCGCGGCATTGGGCGAATTCCTGCGCGTCAAGACCGGGTTGCGTCTGGGGCCGGACGACTGGCGGGAGGATCTGCTCGAGCCGCATCTGCGCATGAACCTGCGGGTCGTGGATCACGATGGCCAGCCGCTGGGCGAGGGGCGCGATCCGGTCGAGCTCGAGCGGCGTTTCGCCCAGGCCGCCAGTGCCGGCGCGAGGGCCTTGAGCGAGGAGGTTGTGGCCGAACGACGACTCGACGATCTCCCTGCGGCCGGCCTGCCGGAATCGCGGGTCACCACCCAGGCAGGCATTCGTGTCGAGGCCTATCCGGCACTGACCGAGGCCGGAGACAGCCTGGTGGTGGAGCTTTTCGATCATCCGGACAAGGCGCGTGAGGCGCATCGTCAAGGCATCAAGCGCCTGGCGATGGATCGCTTGCCGGACCAGGTGCGCCTGCTGCAACGCCTACCGGGACTCGAGCGTTGTGCATTGCTGTTCACCAAGGTCGGCAGCAAGCGCCAGCTCGTCGACGATGTGGTCGAAGCCGTGTTTCTCCAAGTGGTGGCTACCGATCCCTTGCCTCGCACGCCACAGGCACTTCGCGAACGGCTCGATGAGCGGCGCGCCGATCTGGTGCCGCATGGCGAAGCGTTGGTGGTGACACTGGAGCAGGCCCTCAAGGGGCATCTGGCAGTGACCAAGGCGTTGAAAGGCAATCTGAGCTTCGCTCTGGCGCTGGTATACAGTGATCTCAAGGCCCAGATGGAACGGCTGGTACACCCGGGGTTTGTCGCCGAGGCAGGGCCTTGGCTCGAGCATTACCCGCGTTACATGGAGGCGGCGGCGATTCGTCTGGAAAAAGCCCCGCGCGAGCGCATGCGCGACCAGATGCTGATGCAGGAGGTCCAGGATTTCGAAACTCGCCTCGCCGAGCGACGCGAGGCGAGCCGTCGTGCCGGTCTGGAAGACCCGCGACTGGTGGAATTCGGCTGGTGGATCGAGGAATTGCGAGTCTCGTTGTTCGCGCAGCAACTCGGCACCTTGATGCCGGTATCCAGCAAGCGCCTGGAAAAGCGTTGGGCGGAGATCACTGGCCGGCACTGAAGCGGCCCCAAAGGCTGCCGATACAGGATTCAAGGCGGGAACCAACCGCCGCTGGGAGAGACTATGACACATGCGCTGATTACCGGCACTGGGCTCTACACGCCGGAGCACGTCATCGACAACGATGCCCTGGTGGCATCGTTCAATACCTGGGTGGATGCCGAGAACACCCGGCATGCCTCGGCCATCGCCGCCGGTGAGCGTGAACCGCTGGAGTATTCCAGTACCGAGTTCATCGTCAAGGCGTCGGGTATCCACAGCCGGTATGTGCTGGATGCCGCAGGTATCCTCGATCCCGCACGCATGCGCCCTCGGTTGCCCGAGCGGGGCAACGACGAGCTGTCGATCCAGGGCGAGATGGGGCTCTCGGCCGCACGCGAGGCACTGGATGCCGCCGCTGTCGCCGCCAAGGATATCGAGCTGGTGATCGTTGCCTGCTCCAACCATGAGCGCCCCTATCCGGCAGTAGCCGTGGAGTTGCAGGCGGCATTGGGCGCCGGTGGCTATGCGTTCGACATGAACGTGGCCTGTAGTTCGGCGACTTTTGCCATCGACACCGCTGCCAACGCGATTCGCGCGGGCAGCGTGAGACGGGCCCTCATCGTCAGCCCCGAGATCTGCTCGGCCCATCTCAATTTTCGCGACCGCGATAGTCATTTCATCTTTGGCGATGCCTGTACGGCCGTCGTCATCGAAGCCGGCGATCTCGCTACGGCGGCGTCGCGCTTCGAGATCCTGGGTACGCGCCTGATCACTCGTTACTCCAATGCCATTCGCAACAATGCCGGGTTCCTCAATCGTGTCACCGACGCCGATCCTCTGGCGCAGGACAAGCTGTTCGTCCAGGAGGGGCGCCGGGTGTTCAAGGAGGTCTGCCCGATGGTGGCGACCTTGATCGGTGACCACCTCGACAGCCTGGGACTGTCCGGCCAGGAGCTGTCGCGGCTTTGGTTGCATCAGGCCAACCGGCATATGAACGACCTGATCGCGCGACGTGTGCTGGGAACGGAGCCGGCACCCTTGCAGGCGCCGATCATCCTGGATCGCTATGCCAACACCAGCTCGGCGGGGTCGATCATTGCTTTCCATCTGCATCGTGACGACCTGACATCTGGCCAGCTTGGGGTGGTGTGTTCCTTCGGTGCTGGGTACAGTGCCGGCAACGTCGTTGTACGCAAGGCGTGACTCAACGGGATCATGGGGAAAGGGTGAGCTTGATGAATGGCAAGGGAAGGCATAGTGGCGTGTCGGTGCTCGTCACCAAGTGGCTGGTGGTGACGCTGGTCTTGATGATACTGGCAGGCTGCGCCAGTCAGCAAAACGTGGAACCCAATCCCGAGGATCCTTGGGAAGGATTCAACCGCCGTGTCTTTGCCTTCAACGAGGCCATCGACCGCGTGGCACTCAAGCCCCTGGCCCAAGGCTATGACGCCATCACGCCGCAACCCGTGCAGACCGGAGTGGGAAACTTCTTTTCCAACCTCGGTGAAGTCCGTACCGTGCTCAATAGTCTGTTGCAGGGCAAGCCGAACAATGCCGGTGTCGCGGCCGGGCGTTTCGTGATCAATACCACGATCGGGATCGGGGGCTTGTGGGATGTCGCCACCGGCATAGAGGTTACCGGGCGGGAAGAGGACTTTGGGCAGACGCTGGGGGTATGGGGCGTTGGAGAGGGCCCTTATCTGGTGCTGCCGCTGCTGGGGCCGAGCACCGTTCGCGATACGACCGGTCTGCCGCTGGACATGTACACTTATCCGTTGACTTATGTCGAGGACGACGAGGTGCGTTACGCTCTCACCGCCTTACGTATGATCGATAGACGTGCGAGCTTCCTCGAGCAGGAGGAGCTGATCCGTGGCGATCGCTACAGCTTCATCCGCGATGCTTATTTGCAACGACGGCGCTTCGAGGTCAGCGATGGAGAGTTGGGGGAGGATCCCTTCGCCAGCGATGAATTTGACTTCGATGATGACGCTTTTGCCGAGTGAGGCAGGAGGCAGATGGCCATGGCCAGTTCACGTGTGCTGATCGGTGTGCTAGACCAACCGGGACGCGAGCGCGATGCGCTGGCCGACGTCATCGCCAAGGGCAAGTTTGCGGTGGTGGCTGCCGAGCGTGCCGAGGACCTTCCCGACGACACTTCACTGATCGTGGCTCATGCACGGGCGGTTCCCAGCCAGGAATGGCCGGCTCTCACGGCACGCGTGCCGGCCCTGGTGGTCAGTGACTCGCGCCTCGATGGCGATCTGCTGAAGGCAGTGGATGCCGGCCTGGTGGATTACATCATCGAGCCGTTGAAGCATGGCGATATCTTGCGCCGCATGATCGCCAAGGTCATCGAGAACCGACACCTGGCCGAGGAGCATGCTCGTGACCGTGAGCGGCTCGCCGAACTCAACGAAAGCCTGGAAACCCATCTGGCAATGCTGCGTCTCGACCAGCAGGCGGGAGGCCACATCCAGCGCAAGATGTTGCCACCACGGCCACAGACGTTCGCCGGTGTGACCTGTGACTACTGGCTGGCCCCGTCATTGTACCTGTCGGGCGACTTTCTCGATTTTCAACGCTTCGACGACGACTACAGCGTGTTCTATTTCGCCGATGTCTCGGGCCATGGGGCCTCGTCGGCGTTTGTGACGGTATTGCTCAAGTATCTGTGCAACCGCTGGTTGTCCGAATGGGATGGCAAGGATCCCGAGCGTTTGCCCTCACGCTGGCTAAGTGAACTCAATCGTGAACTCCTCGATACCGGTATCGGCAAGCATGCCACGCTGTTCGTGGGAGTCATCGACCACGAGGAGCGTCGTTTGCACTATTCGCTGGGGGCGCAACTACCCATGCCCCTGCTGGTCGCGAACGGCGAGGCCCGCGTGCTTGAAGGCGAGGGAATGCCAGTTGGACTGTTCCCGGGAGTGGAGTATCCTAGCCTTAGTTGTGCACTGCCGCAGAACTTCCGTTTATGGCTGTGTTCGGATGGAGTATTGGAGTGTCTACCGGGCGATACGCTCGACATTCGGCTCAAGGAACTCGAGCGTCTCGTGCGGGCCAGTGACAGTGTAACCGCACTGCGAGGGAAGTTAGCGCTTGGTGATGTTCCCGATAGTGACGAGGATGCCGTTGCCAGGCATGCACCGGGTCTGGATGAACTCCCGGATGACTTGACGATCATGACGTTGAGCGGATTTGACGATGATAATGCATGAAGGGCGATTGCAAGCGGCGTTCGACTCCGGTGTTTTCGTGCTCAAGTTATGCGGTGATGTGCGCTTGACGCTCTGTGCGACGCTGGACAGCCAGGCCCAAAGCCTGGCCAATACCCCGGGCCTGAAGGCAGTGATGATCGATCTGCGCGAGGCGACCAATATCGACTCCACGGCATTGGGATTTCTTGCCAAGGTGGCCATGGCGGTGCGCGGGCGCTTGGAGCAGCCGCCGACCATCGTGGCCGACCATCCCGACGTGCAGCGCATGCTCGATGTGATGGGCTTCTCCCATTACTTCACTCTGGTCGAAGCACCACTTACCGAGCCCGGGGAACTGAACGACTTGCCCCAGGTGGAAGCCGACGAGGCGGGCATGCAACAGCGCATTCTCGAGGCTCACCGCATCCTGATGCGGATGAACGAGCACAACCGCGAGGAGTTTCAGCCGTTGGTGGAGTTGCTCGAGGCCCAGCAGCACGACCCGGTACAGTGACCGGGCCGTAGCTATTCACGAGGGCTGCACTTCAGCGACGCAGTTCGCCCAACAGGGTTTCCAGTCGGCGTTGATCCGCCATGAACTTGCGAATGCCTTCGGCCAGCTTCTCGGTGGCCATGGCATCTTCGTTCAGTTCCCAACGAAATTCGCCTTCGTCGTACGGCTCCGGCGGCGACGTCTCGGCATCCACCGCCGCCGATAAGCGGCGCGGCAATGCCCCCCGATCGTCGGCCAGCTCGGCCAGCAGCGTGGGGGAGATGGTCAGCCGATCGCAGCCGGCCAGGGCCTCGATCTCGCCACAATTGCGAAAACTCGCCCCCATCACGATCGTCTTGTAGCCGTGCCCCTTGTAATGCTCGTAGATGCGCTGCACCGATTGCACGCCGGGATCGTTGTCGCCGCTGAAGTCGGCATCCGGCGCCTGGGCCCGGTGCCAATCGAGGATACGACCGACGAAGGGCGAGATCAGGGTGACCCCGGCATCGGCACAGGCCTGGGCCTGGGTAAAGCCGAACAGCAGGGTGAGGTTGGTGTGGATGCCTTCGCGCTCGAGCCGTTCGGCGGCACGGATCCCTTCCCAGGTCGCGGCGACCTTGATCAGGATTCTGTCCCGGTCGACGCCATGGCGTGCGTAACGCTCGATCAGCGAATGCGCGCGGGCGATACTGGCCTCGGTATCGAACGATAGCCGTGCGCTGATCTCGGTCGACACGTATCCCGGCACCAGCTCACTGATTTCGCTGCCAATCTCGACGGCAACGGCATCCACCGCGTCGTTGATGTCGGTGCTGTGGCGGGCCAGTTCGGCAAGCCGCGCACGGCGGCCTTCCTGTTGTGCTGCCTGCAGGATCAACGAGGGATTGGTGGTGGCATCGGTAGGCTGGAAGCGACGAATCGCGTCGATATCGCCGGTGTCGGCGACCACCGTGGTCATTGCCTTGAGCTGGGTCAGTTTGTCCTGGGCCATGGGCGTCCTGTGCTGGTCATGGGGGAGAAGAGTGCCCACTTTATCAAGGTCGCGAGACGCTGGGTATCAGGCAGGGTGGGGAGAGCCTGTCTGCAAGGGGAAGGCGATATCTGCTACCGATGATGAAATCGGGTATCATTAGCGTCCTATCTTTTCCCCGTTCTTGACAAGCAAGGAGGCCGTCTTGACGCTCAATGCCCGCCGCGTCGCGTTGCTGGTGGCTGCCAACACGGCGCTGGCACCCTTCGCCATCGATGCCTATCTGCCGGCGATGCCCGCACTGGCGCAGTCGATCGGGGCCAGCATTCACCACACCGAACTGTCGATCAGCGTCTTCCTGTTTGGCTTCGCCATCGGTCAATTGACCTGCGGCCCCTTGTCCGACCGCCTGGGACGCAAGCCAGTACTGCTCGGCGGGCTGACGGTCTTTCTGGTTGCCAGTCTGGCGATCACTCAGGTGGAAAGCCTCTATACGTTGTGGACGTGGCGCTTCGTGCAGGCGCTGGGCGGCGGGGCCTGCGTGGTCAACTCGGCAGCCATCGTGCGCGACTGCTTCAGCGGTCGCGAGGCCGCCAAGGTGATGTCGACCATGGCGATGATCATGATGCTGGCGCCGCTGGCGGCCCCCGCCATAGGCAGCGGATTGCTGTACCTGGCGGACTGGTGGCTGATCTTCGTCTTCCTGGCCTGCTATGCGCTGTTCCTGATGTGGCTGCTGGGCATCCACCTGCCCGAAACCCGCAGCCCAGACCAGCCAGCGGCCTCGCCGCGACAGGTCGTGGCCAACTACTTGAGTGTCTTTCGTCATCGCGAGGCCATGGGCTATATCTGTGCCACGGCGATGTCGTTCGCCGGCCTGTTCGCTTTCGTCACCGCTTCGCCGTTCCTCTATATCGAACACTTCGGCTTGTCGCCGGCCATGTACCCCGTGGTGTTCGGGGTCAACGTATTGGTCATGGCCTCGTCCAATCGCGTCAATATCTGGCTGCTGCGCAAACGCAGCCCACAGCAGAACCTGCGCCTGGGGCTGGGGGTGCAACTGGTGGCTGCCAGTGGGCTGGTGCTGGCGGTGATGACCGGGCTCGAATCGCTGTGGACCTTCGTGCCGTTGATCATGATGTTCACCAGCATGATCGGGCTGATCACCCCCAATGCGATCTCCTCCTTGCTGGATCATTTCAGCCACATGAGTGCTACAGCCACGGCTCTGCTGGGTAGCATCCAGTTTTCCTGCGGTGCGCTGGCCGGGGTATTGGTCGGGGCCTTCGAGATCGACAGTGCCTGGCCGACCGTGCTGACCATGCTGATGGTGGCGGTGCTGAGCAATGTGGGAGTGCGCCTACTGGCGGGCAAGGTGCTGCATGGCTGAGTGGCTGGGGCATGGGGATTACTGTTCTGACACGATGTTACGACTGTCATGAAGTTGTCATTTTCGTGCGGCATCTTGTGTCTCGCGAAGGTTGAACACTCTCATCGACAGGAGTTACCCGCATGAACCGCATCCTCAAGACCACTGCTATCGCTGCCGCTGTCATGAGCGTGGCGGGAGTCGCCCAGGCACGTGACCAGATCCGTATCGTCGGCTCCAGCACCGTCTACCCCTTTGCCAGCTACGTAGCCGAGGAATTTGGCGCGACTACCGACTATCCGACCCCGGTCATCGAGTCGACCGGTTCAGGTGGTGGCCTGCGCCTGTTCTGTAACGGCGCTGGTGATGACACGCCGGATATCACCAACGCTTCGCGCCGCATGAAGCCCTCCGAGTTCGAGCGTTGCGCAGAGAACGGCGTGACCGATATCACCGAAGCTTTCATCGGCTATGACGGCATCGCCTTCGCCCAGTCCAACACCAACGAGCCGATGGACGTCACGCGCGAGCAGATCTTCCTGGCCCTGGCCGCCCAGGTGCCCCAGAACGGCGAGCTGGTCGACAACCCCTATACCCGCTGGAGCGAGATCGACGCCTCGCTGCCGGATCGCGAGATCGCCGTCTATGGCCCGCCCACCACGTCCGGTACCCGGGATGCCTTCGAGGAGCTGGTCATGGAAGCCGTCTCCGAGGACATGGAAGCCTACGGCGGCGAGGGTTACACCAACATCCGCGCCGATGGCGCCTACATCGACGCCGGTGAGAACGACAACCTGATCGTTCAGCGCCTGTCCGAGAACACCAATGCTTTCGGTATCTTCGGCTACTCCTTCCTGGAAGAGAACGACGATTCCCTGAGCGGTGCCAGCATCGATGGCGTCGAGCCGACCCCCGAAGCCATCGGTAGCGGTGAGTACCCGGTGTCTCGCTCCCTGTTCTTCTACCTGAAGAATCAGCACGGCGACGACGTGCCGGCGATGTACGAGTACGCCAACATGTTCATGAGCGAGCAGATGGTCGGTGAGCTGGGTTATCTCAAGGGCATCGGTCTGATCCCGGCCCCGGAGGAGATGCGTGAGGAAGCACGCAACGCCGTCGAGAGCAAGGAACGGCTCGAACTGTCCGACCTGCAGTGAGGTGAGCTCGACGCATGATGTGGCCGGCAGCCCTGGGTTGCCGGCCTGCTTACGTTCCGGCCCGTCGATGAGCCGGGTGATGACTTCCGAGAGTTTCCTATGCAGACCAACCAACTTCTCCTGCTGTTCAGTGGCGTCCTGTTGCTGCTGGGTCTGATAGCCTTCTTCATGGGGCGGGCCAAGGCGGCACGGGTACGTGCCACCGGCACCGCCATGTATGCCCAGCCCGATCAGTACGCCTGGTTCATGGTGCTGGCTACTGCCGGTCCCGCGGTGGCGGTGGGGGCGGTGGGGGCCTTCGCGATGTTGCTGTTGGGCGCCGAGATTCCCACGCTGTACCTGCTGGCCGGCAGCCTGGTGGTGGCCGCCGCCGGCTTGATGGTCGGCATGGCTCAAGTCCGGGCCGACTTCCACGCACGCCAGGCCATCGAGCGAGTGATTCGTTTCCTCCTGGCCGGGGCGGCACTGATTTCCATTTTCACCACCTTCGGGATCCTGTTCTCGATCGTCTCCGAGGCCGTGCGCTTCTTCCAGATGCACAGTTTCTGGGACTTCATCACCGGTACCACCTGGAACCCCGGCGCCAGCTTCCTGGCAGCCGCCGGGCGCGCCGAAGACGCAGGCAGCACCGCCCAATTCGGGTCGGTGCCGCTGTTTGCCGGCACCTTCATGATCACCCTGGTCGCCATGCTGGTGGCGATCCCCATCGGCCTGATGTCGGCGATCTACATGTCGGAATTCGCGCCTGCCAAGGTGCGCACGCTGGCCAAGCCGGTGCTGGAGGTGCTGGCCGGGATTCCTACCGTGGTCTATGGGTTCTTCGCCGCCATCACCGTTGCCCCCATCATCGTTGCCATCGCCGGCGCCGTGGGCCTGGAAGCCTCGTTCAACAATGCGCTGGCGCCGGGGATCGTGATGGGCATCATGATCATCCCGTTCATCTCCTCGCTGTCCGATGACGTCATCAATGCCGTTCCCGACAGCATGCGCCAGGGGGCGCTGGCACTGGGCATGACCAAGGGCGAGACCATCAAGCACGTGGTGGTGCCGGCGGCACTGCCGGGGATCATTTCCGCCTCGCTGCTGGCGGTGTCGCGAGCGCTGGGCGAGACCATGATCGTGGTCATGGCGGCCGGCATGCGCCCCAATCTCACCGCCAACCCGCTGGAAGACATGACCACGGTGACGGTGCGCATTGTCGCCGCCTTGACCGGCGACCAGGAGTTCGAGAGCGCCGAGACATTGTCGGCCTTTGCCCTGGGGCTGGTGCTGTTCGCGGTCACCCTGACGCTCAATCTGGTGTCGGTGATCATGATTCGCCGCTTCCGTGAGAAGTATCGCTCCAACAATTTGTGACATCGATCGAGGTCAACAACGCATATGAGTCAATCCTTCGATGAGATCAGCGCGCAGTTGCGGCGGCGTCATCGCAAGTCTGCTCGCCTGAAATGGATGTCGATGGGGGCCCTGGGGCTGGCAGGGCTGTTCCTGGTGCTGTTTTTCGCCGACATGCTGGGCAAGGGGTTGCCGGCCTTTCAGCAGGCCCAGATCAAGGTCGAGGTCACCTATAGCGAGCAGTCGCAGCAGTTGCCGTTGGCAGCGATCGACGCAGACGTCAGGGAGTTGGTCAGTCGTGGCTGGCTGCGTACCTTGCCCATGAAGATGCGCGACAACCCCGAGCTGCTGGGCACCACCAGAACCGAATGGGTACTGGCCGATGGCCAGGTCGACCAGTACCTCAAGGGCCACTATACGCGCCTGGACGATGACGAGAAGGCGGCGGTCGATGCGCTTGCCGAAGCGGGGCGGGCCGAGCTCAAGTTCAATACGACGTTCTTCTCGCGCGGCGATTCCAAGATGCCGGAGCTTGCCGGGATCATGTCGGCGGCGATGGGGACCGTGATGACGTTGCTGGTGACCCTGGCCGTTGCTTTCCCGATCGGCGTGATGACCGCGGTCTATCTCGAGGAATTCGCGCCTGATAACCGTGCCACGCAGCTTATCGAAATCAATATCAACAACCTGGCCGCGATCCCCTCGATCCTGTTCGGTCTGTTGGGCCTGGCGATCTTCATCAACTTCTTTGGCGTGCCGCGCTCCTCGCCGCTGGTGGGTGGCCTGACACTGGCGCTGATGACGTTGCCGGTCATCATCATCGCCACCCGCACGGCACTACGCAGCGTGCCCGACAGCATTCGTCATGCGGCCTTCGGTGTCGGCTGTTCGCGCTGGCAGGTGGTACGCGACCATGTGTTGCCGCTGGCGCTGCCGGGCATCATGACCGGCTCGATCATCGGCCTGGCTCAAGCCATGGGGGAAACCGCCCCCCTGATCATTGTCGGCATGGTGGCCTTCATTCCGGATATTTCGGCTTCCGTGACCGATGCCGCCACGGTGTTGCCGGCGCAGATCTTCACCTGGGCAGGGGAGCCGGATCGCGCCTTCGTCGAGAAGACCGCCGGCGGCATCCTGGTGCTGTTGAGCGTCTTGATCACCCTGAACGCCACCGCCGTGGTGTTACGCAAGAAATTCGAACGTCGCTGGTAGTAGACTACTGGCGCAAGCAACAGGATACGTCGCTATGGATATGAAAGTTGCTGAACGGGGGGTGTCGCCCATGTCCAGTCAAGCCATCGGCCAGCCGGTGACTCGCAACGAGGAGGCGAATCATGACCTGAGCGTCCGCGTGCGTGATCTCAACCTCTGGTATGGTCAGTCCCAGGCACTGAAAGGCATCAACATCGATGTCTTCCAGAAGAACGTTACCGCGCTGATCGGTCCTTCCGGGTGTGGCAAATCGACCTTCCTGCGCTGCCTCAACCGCATGAACGACCTGATTCGCGGTGTGCGCATTCAGGGCCTGGTGGAAATGGACGGACGCGACGTCAACGCAACCAAGATGGATGAGGTGGCGCTGCGCCGTCGGGTGGGGATGGTCTTTCAGAAGCCGAACCCCTTCCCCAAGTCGATCTACGAGAATGTCGCCTATGCGCCGCGCATGCACGACCTGGTGGGTCGCAAGGCAGAGCAGGACGAACTGGTCGAGAAGGCTCTCAGGGATGCCGGGTTGTGGAACGAGGTGAAGGACAAGCTGCATCAGCCGGGCACTTCGTTGTCCGGGGGGCAACAACAACGCCTGTGTATCGCCCGCGCCATCGCCGTACAGCCCGACGTGATCCTGATGGACGAGCCGACCTCGGCGCTGGACCCGATCTCCACGGCGACCATCGAAGACCTGATGGACAAGCTCAAGAAGCAGTTCACCATCATCACCGTGACCCACAACATGCAGCAGGCCGCGCGAGTCGCCGATTACACGGCGTTTTTTCACCTGGGGGAAATCATCGAATACAACGATACCAAGACGATGTTCTCCAACCCGTATACCAAGAAGGCGGAAGATTACATCACCGGGCGTTACGGTTGATTGCCCGTCACGCTAGGGGAAGCGGACCCCGCTTCCCCTAGCCGTCCTGATGGCCGGTGCGCAGTCATGGGTGAAGCCCGCCCCGCTCGCGGCTGCGTGCTGATGGTGGTCATGCGTTTGTTGTCGCCTATGCGGTACGTGTCGCTTTACTGGGCAGATACCGGTCTAGCCCCCATAGCAGAATGCCGAACAACAGGTGTGGTAGCGCGGATGCCGGGATCAATTGGGGGCCGATGGCCAGCCCGGCGACTCCCCATCCCACGATGGGAAAGAACACCACCAGGATCACCAGCCAAAGCACGAATGCCAGGGCCAGTGCGCTGAGTAGGTTGCGGCGGGGGAAGTAACGCACGAAAACCACCGACCAGAACGTGACATAGACCGTATGGAAGAGCAGGCCTACCGGCATGGGCAGGGGGCGTCCCAGAAGGGTCTCGGCAAAGGCCAGCGAAGGTGGCTTGGGAAAGGGCGCGATACCGGCCCTGAGCAATATCGCCATGATGAACGCCGTGATGAGGGAAACGGCGATGCCAACTCCTATGGCGCGTGGCCAGGATCCTCTGCTTCGTTGCACTTCAATCATGATCGGCTCCTTCTTCGGTATACGAAGAGCTTGGTGGGAGTACCGGGCCGCCGTCATTCGATGGGCAGCGTGGGCCGCATGATCCCAAGGCTTCCGTGCAGCAGGCACCGACCAGGTGATCCACCAGGTCCAGCAGATCGTCGAATACGGCGTGATAGATCATGAACTGTCTTTCGCGGTGAGACTGGACCAGTCCAGCAAGGGCCAGTTTCTGTAAATGGAAGGTCAAGGCATTCGGGGAAACGTCCAGGGCGTCACTGAGTTTGCCAGCCGGCAAGCCGGCAGGGCCGGCCGCGACCAACTGCCGGATGGCAGCCAGACGTACCGGATGGGCAAGAGCAGAGAGTTTCTTGGCGGCGAGGTCGTCATTGGTCATGTTTCAATAATAGTTGAATTCAATATTTCACGTAAAGTTGAAATAAGGTGTTATTACCCAACATCAGCCGGAACTGGCCGATTGGCAGTAACGGTGAGACTCGCAAGAGTGAAGAATTGGTGACATGGAATTGACATCTTTTGCTATTATATATGCTAATTCATATATATGGCTTAGGGGATGCGAATGGCCAAGAAGCACGCTGCAGGAGATTCGTAATCGGGTCCAGTTATGGCTGCATGTGCAGGATCGTAAGGATATCCAGCACTGATCATTACTTCATCGACAGGAGATGACATGGCGGTACGTATCGGCATCAACGGCTTCGGGCGTATCGGGCGGCTGGCCTTGCGCAGCCTGTGGACGACCATCGAGAGCGGCACGGCCGAGATCTCGCATATCAACGACCCGGGTGGCGATGCGGCGACCTTCGCCCATCTGCTGGAATTCGACTCGGTGCATGGCCATTGGTCGCCGGGGCAGGGCATTCATGCCGAAGATGCTGCGCTCGTCGTCGATGGCCGGCGAATGGCATTCAGTGCCAACCGCAGCATCGACGACAGCGACTGGTCGGGCTGCGACGTGGTGATCGAGGCGTCGGGCAAGATGACGGCTCGGGCCAAGCTCCAGGCCTATCTCGACCAGGGAGTGGCGAGGGTCGTCGTTTCGGCACCGATCAAGGAGGAGGGCGTGCTCAACGTGGTGATGGGCGTCAACGACGACGCCTATGACCCGGAGATCCATCGCATCGTCACCGCCGCGAGCTGCACCACCAATTGCCTGGCGCCGCCGGTCAAGGTCATCCACGAGACCTTCGGCATCCGCCATGGCTCGATGACCACGGTGCACGACATCACCAATACCCAGTCGATCCTCGATGCACCCCACAAGGACCTGCGCCGGGCGCGCGCCTGCGGCATGAGCCTGATTCCCACCACCACCGGCTCGGCCAAGGCGATCACGGCGATCTTTCCCGAACTGACCGGCAAGCTGAACGGCCATGCCGTACGCGTGCCGTTGGCCAATGCCTCGCTCACCGATATGGTCTTCGAGCTCGAGCGCGCGGTTACGGTCGACGAGGTCAACGCCGCGTTGAAGGCCGCTGCCGAAGGGCCGCTGGCGGGGATCCTGGGGTATGAAGAGCGTCCGCTGGTCTCCATCGACTACCGTACCGATCCACGCAGTTCGATCATCGATGCGCCGTCGACCATGGTCGTCAATGGCACCCAGCTCAAGCTCTATGCCTGGTACGACAACGAGTGGGGCTATGCCAACCGCACCGTGGAACTGGCACTGAAGGTGGGCCGTGGCTGACGGGCTGTCGCTTTCCGCACGCCTCAGGCAGTTGCCCTTCGAGGTGCGCCAGTATCTGCTGATCACCGGCAACTACTGGGCCTTCACCCTGACCGACGGCGCCCTGCGCATGCTGGTGGTGCTGCACTTTCACCAGCTCGGCTATTCGCCGCTGGAAGTGGCCATGCTGTTCCTCTTCTACGAGGCCTTCGGTGTGGTCACCAACCTGGTGGGGGGCTGGCTGGGGGCGCGGCTAGGCCTCAATCGCACCATGAATGCGGGGCTGGCACTGCAGATAGTGGCGCTTGCAATGCTGATGGTGCCGGCTGCGGCCTTGACCGTGCCCTGGGTGATGGCGGCCCAGGCGCTGTCGGGGATCGCCAAGGACCTCAACAAGATGAGCGCCAAGAGCGCGGTCAAGGTGCTGGTGCCCAAGGAGAGCGCCAATGCCCAGAGTGCGCTGTTCCGCTGGGTGGCATTGCTGACCGGCTCGAAGAACGCCCTCAAGGGGACGGGGTTCTTCGTCGGCGGCCTGTTGTTGACGTTGATCGGCTTCCGCGGGGCGGTGATCGCCATGGCGCTGATGCTCCTCGGCGTGCTGGGGCTTTCGCTATGGCGGCTGCGCGCTGACCTGGGGCGCCAGAAGCAGAAGCCCAAGTTCCGCGAGGTGTTCTCATCGTCGCGGGCGGTCAACGTATTGTCGGCGGCGCGGCTGTGCCTGTTTGCTTCCCGTGACGTGTGGTTCGTGGTCGCGCTGCCGGTGTTTCTCTACGACCTGCATGGTTGGAGCCATTGGACCGTTGGTGGCCTGCTGGCGGTCTGGGTGATCGGCTACGGCGGTGTGCAGACTCAGGCGCCGTATCTGACACGCCTGGTGAAGGGCGATGCGCGTGCCGTCACCGTGGGCTGGGCGTTGGCCCTGGCCGGCCTGCCGGTGTTGCTGGCCCTGTTGCCGCTGGAGGCGGTCGGTTGGCTGGTGGTGGGGCTGCTGGTCTTCGGGGTGCTGTTCGCGATCAATTCCAGTTGGCATAGCTACCTGATCGTGCATTATGCCCGCGCCGAAGGTGTGTCGATGGATGTCGGCTTCTACTACATGGCCAACGCCATGGGGCGGCTGCTGGGCACAATACTGTCGGGGTGGTTGTACCAGGTGCAGGGCCTGAGTGCCTGTCTGTGGGTGTCGGCGGCATTGGTGGCACTGAGCGCCATGATGGCGCTGGCCTTGCCGCGCCAGGCCGCCTGACATCGCAAACCTCTCTATCATCTTGCCCCTCGGCACCACCCGTACACTGGGTTGGGCGCCGCATCGATGACTCCGCTGTCGATTCGTCGCCGAGACAGGACCTCGGATGAACCGCCAGCCTTCGCACAGCGGTGGGTGTCGGCATTCAGGTACCTCTACATCGCTCGCTGGTTGACGCGCTTCGAGACTTCCTCGGCGCTCTCCTTGCATCATCCGGAATATATGAGTGAAGGCATATGCGGACTTCCATATGTTAACAATCCTGATGATGACATATGTCCCCCGGCCGGTCCCGCAGGATGGGGGAATTGTGCTCGTATCTTGAAGCGAGCCTTGGCCAGTGATAAACAAACCTTTCGACACAAGGACGACGCCCTGATGTGGTTATCGATACTCGCTGTCAGCGCTGGAGCTGTGCTGGGAGCCAATTTGCGCTGGTGGCTGGGCGTATGGCTGAACGCCTTGTTCCCCTCCATCCCCCCCGGCACCCTGGTGGCCAACTGGCTGGGGGCCTGGGCAATCGGGTTGGCCATAGCCCTTTTTGCCCATCTTCCACAGCTTGCGCCCGAGTGGCGTCTGTTCATGGTGACCGGATTTCTGGGGGCGCTGACCACGTTTTCCACCTTCTCGGCCGAGATCTTCACCAGCATTCAGTCGGAGAGATGGGGCATGGCACTTGTGGGGATCGGGCTGCACCTGGGGGGCTCGCTGCTGATGACGGGCCTTGGTGTCGTCACCTTCGCGGGGCTCAGGGCATTGATGGGAGTCGTCAAATGAAAACGCTGCAAGCCGGTTACGAAGTGATTTTCATGGCGCCGCAGTCGCGTCGCCACAAGGGAAAACGCGCCACCGATGCGGTGGTCGAATGCGCCCGTGCCCTGGGCATCCGACGCATGACTCGTCGCCTCGACGTCGAAGGGGCCGGTGAGAACGGACATCTGCATTCCGCTCACTTCTTCGAGCTCGACGACCAGCCGGTCGAATTGATGTACGTCCTTGAGGATGACCTCGCTGAACGCCTGATCGACGCCGTCGATCAGGCGGGGATACCGGTCTTCTGCCTGCGCCGGCGGGTCGAATACGGGCATCTGGGAAACTAGTTGCCCGAAGGCGATGCGAGGCCACCTCGGGGCGCGTTTGGGCGGCCCGAGGTGACCCTCTATCGAAGGATCAGTCGCAGAGCTCGATCGCCACGGCGGTGGCTTCGCCGCCACCGATACACAGGCTGGCGATGCCGCGCCTGCCGCCTTTCACGCGCAGGGCATTGATCAGGGTGGCGATGAGCCGCGAGCCGGTGGAGCCGATGGGGTGCCCCTGGGCACAGGCACCACCGAACACATTGACCTTGTCGTGGGAAATGTCCAGCCCGTCCATGGCCAGCAGGGTGACCACGGCGAAGGCCTCGTTGATCTCGAACAGGTCGACCTCGTCCACCGACCAGTCGAGCCGGTCCAGCAACTTGTCGATCGCGCCCACCGGGGCGATGGTGAACTCGCTGGGATGCTGGGAGTGGGTGCTGTGGCCGAGGATACGGGCGATGGGCAGGATGCCATGAGCTTCGGCGGCGGCCCGACTGGCCACGATCAGCGCCGAGGCACCGTCGGAGATCGAACTGGCATTGGCGGCGGTGATGGTACCGTCCTTGGCAAAGGCCGGGCGCAGGTCGCGGATCTTGTCGAGTCTGGCCTGAAAGGGCTGTTCGTCGTGGTCGACGACGCTCTCGCCGTGGCGACCCTTGACGGTGACCGGTGCCATCTCGGCGGCCAGGTGCCCGGCTTCATGGGCGGCCATCGCGCGTTCCAGCGAGGCGATGGCGAAGTCGTCCATGCGCTCGCGCGAGTAGCCACGCTCGCTGGCGATCTGCTGGGCAAAGCCTCCCATCAACTGGCCGGTTTCGGCGTCTTCCAGGCCATCCAGGAACATGTGGTCCTTGAGCTCGCCGTGGCCCAGGCGGTAGCCGCTGCGGGCGCGGCTCAACAGGTGCGGGGCGTTGGACATCGACTCCATGCCGCCGGCCAGCACGATTTCACCGCTGCCGGCGCGAATCAGGTCATGGGCGAGCATGGTGGCCTTCATGCCCGAGCCGCAGAGCTTGTTGATGGTGGTGGCACCGATGCTGTCCGGGACGCCGGCCTGGCGCATGGCCTGGCGGGCGGGCCCCTGCTTGACACCAGCGGGCAGCACGCAACCGAAGATCCCCTCGTCGACCTCATCGGCCTCGAGGCCGGCCCGTTCGATGGCGGCGCGTATGGCCGTGGCGGCGAGCTCGGGAGCCGTGAGGCTGGCAAGGCTCCCCAGCATACCGCCCATGGGAGTGCGGGTAGCAGAAAGAATCACGATATCGTCTTGGTATGACATGGCGAAGACTCCAGGCGTTTATAAGAAGGTAAGCCGTTGACCGCCGCTCGGGGCTATGGTTTGCTCAAGCATAACCAAGCAAGCGCTAGTGTAAATGCGATGAATGTAGTGAATGTCTCACCCCGCCGCAAGGAGTTGACAAGGGTCGCCGCCCAAATGTTCGTTCAGGAAGGCTTCGACCGCACCACGGTACGCATGCTGGCCCAGGAAATGGGCATCAAGTCGGGCAGCCTCTTCCACCACTTCCGGGACAAGCAGGAAATTCTCTGTGCGGTGATCGAGGAGGGTACCCAGAATGCCCTGGCGATCGCTCGCGATGCACTGGCGCAATGCGCCGGCACCCCCGAAGCCCGCCTGCATGCCATGGCACGTGCTCACCTGGAAACCTTGCTTACCGACCGTAATGCCCATGTGGTTGCCCTCTACGAGTGGCGGCGTCTGGACGAAGCGTCCCGTGAGCACCTGATTCATTTGCGGGATGCCTACGAAGCCTTGTGGCAGATGGTGATTGCCGATGCCCTGGAAGCCGGCCTGATCCGCGGCGACAAGTTCCTGGTTTCACGCTTCGTACTCGGGGCCCTCAATTGGACCGTGCGTTGGTACGACCCGGCTGGCTCGCGTTCTCCGGAAGAGCTGGCCCACGAGCTGATCGGCATGATCACGCTGCCTGAGCCGGCCCACGCTCGGTGATCTCCTGGGCCTTGCCTCTTGTGCCTGGCCCCTGTTCCTGATGTGACCGACCAATGGCAGGATCCAGCGCTTCAAGCTGCGCGCCGAGGCAGCCGAGGACGCTGCCGCTGCCCGATAACCGTGGAGAGACTCACCATGCAAATGCAGGACAAGACCTTTCTGATCACCGGCGCCGCCTCCGGGCTGGGAGCGGCCACCGCCGAGCGGTTGGTGGCCGGAGGTGCTCAGGTGGTGTTATGCGACCTGAGCGACAAGGTGGAGGCCTTGGCTTCCCGCCTGGGCGATACCGCGCTGGCCTGTCGTGGCGATGTGACGTCAGGCGACGACATGCAGGTCGTGGTCGACAAGGCCGTGGCCGCAGGCGGCGAGAACAGCGGCCTGCATGGTGTGGTGCACTGTGCCGGCGTCGTTGGCGTGGCCAAGCTGCTCGACCGTGAGGGCAACCCGGCCGATCTCGAGGCCTATGCCCGTACCGTGCAGATCAACCTGGTAGGAACCTTCAATGTGATGCGTCTGGCCGCCGCGGCCATGGTCCGTAACTCACCGCAAGGCGGCGATGGCGAACGTGGTGTGATCATCACCACGGCCTCCATTGCTGCCTTTGACGGCCAGGTGGGGCAGGCGGCCTATAGCGCCTCCAAGGCCGGGGTGGTGGGCATGACCTTGCCACTGGCCCGCGAACTGTCGCGCCACGGCATCCGCGTGATGACCATCGCTCCCGGGGTGTTCGAGACGCCGATGATGAGCGAACTTCCCGAGGATGCCGTGGCGGCACTCTCCGCCGCCGTGCCGTTTCCCAAGCGCCTGGGAAAACCGCACGAGTTCGCCATGCTTGCCGAGCAGATCATCGCCAACCCCATGCTCAACGGCGAGGTGATCCGCCTGGACGGCGGCATTCGGATGCAATGACCCGGCTACGCCGGGTCAGGAGCTCGAAGCTTGAAGAGCGGCGCTCCGCGCCTGGAACCTGGAAGAAAAACCCCTGACGCTAGCTTCTGGTGGCAAGGTGCTGCCTTCCAGCTTCCAGCTTCCAGCTTCCAGCTTCCAGCTTCCAGTCGCGAAGCGACGTACTTTTTAAAACGAACGCTTGACTCCTGTTTGGCGAATGGCTAATTTCAAACGAATGTTTGAGAGTGGCGGCGATTGTCGCCTCGCCGTCGATTTCAGGAGTGTTCGAGATGCCCGACTATCAGGCCCCCCTGCGCGATCTGCGTTTCGTGATGGATGAGATGCTGGACTTCCCCTCCCACTATGCTCGCTTGCCGGGTGGTGAGGAGGCTTCGCCGGACGTGGTCAACGCCATCCTCGAGGAGGGGGCGCGCTTCGCTCGCGAAGCGTTGTTGCCGCTCAATCAGAGCGGCGATCGTGAGGGTTGCCTGTTGGAGGGAGGCGAGGTCAAGGCACCCAAGGGGTTCAAGGAGGCCTACCGGCAATATGTCGAGGGTGGTTGGCCCAGCCTGTCCGCCGAGCCGGAGTTTGGTGGCCAGGGCCTGCCGCATTCGCTGGGCATGGTGCTTAGTGAGATGATCTGTGCCACCAACCTGGCCTGGGGCATGTATCCGGGGCTTTCCCACGGGGCGGCCGATGCCTTGCGTCATCATGGCAGCGACGAGCAGAAGGCCACCTATCTGACCAAGCTGGTCGAGGGCGTATGGACCGGTACCATGTGCCTGACCGAGCCGCATTGCGGCACCGACCTGGGGCTGATCAAGACGCGCGCCGTGCCGACCGTCGATGGCTCTTATGAAATCTCTGGCACGAAGATCTTCATCTCCGCCGGCGAGCACGACCTGGCCGAGAATATCGTCCACCTGGTGCTGGCCAAGCTGCCCGATGCCCCGGAAGGCTCCAAGGGCATCTCGCTGTTCGTGGTTCCCAAGTTCCTACCCGACGCCGATGGCAACCCCGGCGAGCGCAATGGCGTGACCTGCGGCTCGCTGGAGCACAAGATGGGCATCCACGGCAACGCCACCTGCGTGATGAACTTCGACGCCGCCCGCGGCTTCCTGGTCGGGCCGCCCAACAAGGGGTTGGCCTGCATGTTCACGATGATGAACGTGGCGCGTATCGGCGTCGGCATCCAAGGCCTGGGCCTGATGGAGGCCAGCTTCCAGAACTCGCTGGCTTATGCCCGCGACCGCCAGCAGATGCGTGCGCTGTCCGGCCCCAAGGCGGTCGACAAGCCTGCCGACCCGATCATCGTCCATCCCGACGTACGGCGCATGCTGCTGACCCAGAAGGCTTTCGCCGAGGGTGGCCGCATGCTGGTGATGTTCACCGCGCAGATGGTCGATGTGGTCGAACACGGCCAGGACGCGGTCGAGCGCGAGCATGCCGAGGCGCTGCTCGGCCTGCTGACGCCGATCGTCAAGGCGTTCCTTACCGAGGTCGGTTTCGAAGCCACCAATGAAGGGGTACAGGTCTTCGGCGGGCACGGTTTCATCCAGGAGTGGGGCATGGAGCAACTGGTGCGCGATGCACGCATCACCCGGCTCTACGAAGGCACCACCGGCGTCCAGGCTCTCGACCTGTTGGGTCGCAAGGTGTTGATGAGTCAGGGGGAAACACTGAAGGTCTTCACCAGGGAGATCCACAAGTTCTGCAAGGCCGAGGGCGACAATCCTGCGCTCACGGAGTTCGTCGAACCACTGGCTAGGCTCAACACCGAATGGGGCGAGCTGACCATGGCGGTAGGCATGAAGGCCATGAACGACCGCGAGGAAGTCGGCGCCGCCAGCGTCGACTACCTGATGTATTCCGGTTACGTGACCCTGGCTTATCTGTGGGCGCGCGCCGCCAAGCTGGCCAGCCAGTCACTGGGGGGCTCGGAAGACGCCTTCTACCGGGCCAAGCTCGACACCGCGCGCTTCTTCTATCAGCGCTTGCTGCCGCGGACCCGTGCCCATGCCCAGATGATCCAGGCCGGTGCCGGTTCGCTGATGGCGATCTCCGCCAACGACTTCGGCCTGGGCTTCGAAATCTGATTCATCGCCATCCAATACTCGCGATCGCGCCCTGCCAAGCGGGGCACTGCAAGACTCTCTCGATCAGGCGTTTGCTAGGGCCTGGCGCTGCAGTTCGAGAGCCTCGGCTTGAGGGAGGCCCAGGGCCAGGGCCAATTCGTTTAGCCATGGACGCTCCAGCGGAGGGTTATCCTCGATCACGGCCACGCTGACCAGATAGACTTCCCTGGCTTCCTGGTGGGAGTCGACTTCAAGCGCCAAGGTATCGAAGTCCACGGGGTCCTCCAGTTGCGCCTCGATCCAGCTTTTTAGCTCGTCATTGGCACCAAGGGTGTCGAGCCGTTGCATCAGTGCAGTGCGCTTGGCCTCATCGAAATTGCCATCGGCGCGTGACGCCATTAGGGTCGTCCTCAGCAGTAACAGGCTTCGCCGTTCTCGCGCGGTGTACTGCAACTGCTTCAACGGAAGCCCATGGTGACGGGGCGGAGTGCCTGGATGAGAAGCTCGATACTCCTGCCAGGCGTTCCAGGCCAGCACACCGATACCTGCGATCGTGCTGTATTTCAGCATCTTGCCACCCAGGAAACGACCGGGCCGCGTGCCCAAGAGCAAGCCCACTGCGCCGCCTGTCACCAGGCTCTTCACTTTCAAGTTGTCGACGCCGAATGCTCCGTTGTCTCTATCGAGTCGGGAAACGGGTCCCTCTGACAGGTGGTCGAGGGCAGCGCTGTCTGCGATGCGTCCCCCGGTGGTCAGTTCTAGAACTCCATCGAAAATTTCCTTGGTATTCATAGCGAACTCCTCAAGGGCTCTATCCGTAAAAACCGCCACCTGTCCTTCGCTAGCCTCGGTTGGCCATCATCCTGAGGCAGACATTGCCTGGCGCTCCAGTTCGGCGGTCATTCCGGCATCCAGACCCAGGGCTGCCCCCAGTTGGTCCAGCCAGGCGCGCTCCATGGGGTTCTGGTCGTCGATCATCGCCACACTGACCAGGTAGATCTCGCGCGCCGCCTGGGGCGAATCGGCTTGCTTGGCCAGCGCCTCGGCGTCCAGCGGGGCCTGGAACTGCTGCTCGACCCAGGCGTGCAACTCCTCGTCGGCCCCCATGGCATCGATCTGCTCGGTGAGCTGGGCACGCTCGTTCTCGTCGATATGCCCATCGGCCCGTGCCGCCATGATCATTGCCTGCAGGATCTCCAGACTGCGCTGTTCTTGCTGCTGGCCCTGCAGCCGCTCCAACGGCTGGCCTTCCCGCGCGTCGTCACCCTGGCCGGATTGATAGTTCTGCCAAGCCTTCCAGGCCAGCACGCCCACGCCGGCAATGGCACCGTACTTCAAAGCCTTGCCGCCCATCTTGCGGCCACGCTTGGAACCAATCAGCATACCCAGGGCACCACCGCCCAACAGACTCTTCATGTCGACACCGCTGCCGCCTGCCTGGCCTTGACCGCCGACTTGGGAAGACAGCCCCTTCATCAGTCGATCGACGTCGAATCCTCCACCTCCTTGGCGATTTCCGTCGCTGCCGCCTCCAGCCTGCTTCATCAACTGGTCGAGAATTCCCTTGGCATTCATAGCATGCTCCTCAACGTGACTATCATGGAACGCCTGATGCCCCCTCGGCACCGTAGCGCGTTGGGGATGACTCCCTGCACTTGGAAGGCTGTGTCGGCGGGAAGTTCGTCACCGATCAATAATCGATGCCACGACGGGCCTGGAGACCGGTATTGAAGGCGTGCTTGGTTTCCTGCATCTCGGTGACGGTATCGGCCATCGCTACCAGCTCGCGATGAGCGTTGCGCCCGGTGACGATCACCGTCTGCTCGGCGGGACGACTCTCGAGCGCCTTTTTCAGCACTTCGAACTCCAGATAGCCGAACTTGAGCATGTAGGTGATCTCATCGAGCACCACGAGATACACCGCAGGGTCGGCCAGCAGACGCTCGGCCTCGCGCCACACTGTCTGGCATGCCCGGGTGTCGCTTTCGCGGTCCTGGGTATCCCAAGTGAACCCGGTGGCCATCACCTGCACCTCGAGGTTATCGTCGTCGATCAGGCGTTCGCGCTCGCCGCACTCCCACGTTCCCTTGATGAACTGCACCACGCCGACCTTGTAACCGTAGCCGAGTGCGCGTGTCACCGTGCCCCAGGCCGCGGTGGTCTTGCCCTTGCCGTTGCCGGTGAACACCAGCAGCAAGCCACGCTGCTCGGTGGCCTGGGCGACCTTCTCATCGACATGCGACTTCAGCTTCTGCATCGACCTCTTGTGGCGTGCTTCGCGATCACTCTCGCTCATGAGGGGCTCCGCTGGGAAAATGGCTGTATTGCCAACAGCCTACGACAGTCATGGCGTCGCGTCAGCTTCCGGCCCCGAGTCCAATGCGTCCCCCTGCCAGTGGTAGAGGGTGATCAGGGGGCGGCGGTGGTCTGCGGTTTCACGACTGGCGTGTTGGGAGCTCCTGCGAGGGGGTCAGCCGTGCCCGAGTTCGTCCAGATCGCCACGATATTCCAGCGGCGCCCACAGTCCGCCCTGCAGGATATCGCAGCCCTTATGGCGTAGATGGATGGCCTGCTCGCGCGTTTCCACACCGTTGGCGACGACCTGGAGGCCGAGCTCATGGGCCATGATGATGATGCTGCGCACGATCGCCCGGCAGTGCAGGTGGTCGACGATCCCATCGATCAGCGACGTGTCGATCTTGATGGTGTCGACCGGAAAGCGGTGCAGCTGTGTCAGCACCGAGCGGCCACTGCCGAATTCGTCGATAGCCACTCTCACGCCCAGTGCCTTGAAGCCGCGCAGGATGGTACTGGCTCGCTGTGGGTCGCTCATCAGCACGCTTTCGGTCAGTTCGATCTCCAGCATCTTGCCTGGCAGGCCACTGTTGATGAGGGCCTCCCCCACCTTCTCGACGAGATCGTCACGCAGTAGCTGGGTGGTCGAGATGTTGAGATTCATCTTCAATCCGACCCCCGAATCCAGCCAGTCTCGTCCTTGGCGGCAGACCATATCCAGCACCCATTGGCCGATGGAGGCGGTCAGGCCGGCTTCCTCGGCGGCGTGCACGAGCTGTTGCGACCCCATGAGACCGAATCGTGGCGAGTTCCAGCGCGGAAGCGCTTCCACTGCCATCACCTGACTGGAGCGTGCGCAGATCAGCGGTTGATAGACGAGCTCGAGCTCACCGCGTGGGATGGCTTCGCGCAGTGCGCCGCGAAGGACAACACGGTCAGGCTCGCTGCGCTGCAGTTCGGGCGTGAAAAGATGATATTGGCGACATCCGTGGCGCTGGGCTTGTCGCAGCGCCAGGCCGGCGTTACGGATCAGTTCGTGGACCGTGCGGCCGTGGTCGGGGAACAGGCTGACCCCAATGCTGCAGCTGGCGAATACTTTGTGGTCCGCCAGTTCTACCGGCTCGCTGGTCCAATCGAGCAGTCGTTCGACAATCGACTGTATATCCGCCTCTTTCTCGAGGTGTGGCAGTACCACCAGCATTTCGTCACTGCCGAGTCGGCTGACGACTTGGCCCTGACCCAGGCAGCGCTTGATGCGTTGTGCGGTCCGGTGCAGGAAGTAGTCGCCGATGTCGAGGCCAAGCGAATCATTGATCGACTGTAACCGGTCGATATCGATATGCAGCACCGCGATCTTGGTGTCGCTATCCGCTTCCCTTGCGATGAGCTCTGCCAGGTAGTTCTGGGCGCGCTGTCTATTCGGCAGTCCGGTCAGCTCATCATGGCTGGCATGGCTGGCTAGTCCCATCAGCATGTCGTGACAAAGCTGTTGAGCTGCACTGAGGGCAGTTTCGGCACGGGCACGGGACTCGGTTTCATGCCGCAGCACTTGGGCTTGCTGCTGGAGTCGAGTGACTTCACGCAGCCGTTGCTGCGGCGACAGGCGGTAATAGTTCTCGGCCGGCAGCACATGGGTGTGATGATCGCAGATGGCGTCGAAGGCGTGATGGTCACCGGCTCGACGGAAGTGCGTCATGGCATAGCTGCACAACAGGGTGATCGGCAAGCGCCGACAGACATTGTGCCAGAGTCCTTCCAGGTGCACCGCGGCGTCGGGATTTCCCCCTTCACACAGCAGATTGACCAACTCCCCAAAGGCGCGGACAGGGTGTCGCTGGTATCTTGGTGCCGGGGCTTGGATAGCCTCGACAATGTGCCTTTCGAACAATGTCTCGTCGGGCAAGCCATCATGCATGATGGCCTCGAGCGAGGTGTGGGCATCGAGAACCGTGAGCTGGCCGCTGGCGGTGGCCGCTTGAACATTCATGCCTTTGGCCTCGAGCCGTTGGATGACGGCAGCGAGGCGGGAGGCGGTCAGTACGACGAAAAGCCGTTCGTCCAGCAAGGCGCCGGCATGAAGATAGTCGGCTATCGCATCGGCCAGAAAGTCATCGTCTTCGTAGAACTGAACGATGTGATCGTGAGTTTGGCATGGGGCTGCTACTTGCATGTTTTATCCTTCTACATGTAAGCATTTCTTGTCGTATATTATATATAACCAGCCACTCTGTATTAGTGATTCTTGATGTAAACTGGAACTGGCCTTGCGTGGCAGGAAAATTCCTACCCCGGGGTCTTGTCTTTATCACGCACCCGGGGGGCTGTCAAAAGGGTTTTTGGGGATGATATGCAGCCCCTGCTGATGCTGGTTCAGGATTTACTCCGAAGTTTCCTGAGGTTGGCGGCACGTTTACGGCTGTTCTCCATCGCGTGGGCAACGAAAGTGTGGACGAACTCATGCGACTAGCAGTTGCAAAGCCGTCGCCTGGCCTCGCTGAGGGCCACCTCATGCTGAGAGGGCAGCGGTGCCTGGGGATCGAGCAGCCAGCTGGCGATATCGGCGTGGGTCTGGGCGCGACCGGTATAGCGATCCAGCATATGATAGCCGGCGGGGTATATCGCCATGCGCCAGGGCGTGGCCTCGGAATCGGGGAGACGCTCGAGCATGTCGCAGATCGCTTCGGGGGGGATGATCTGGTCTTCCTCGCCGTACATGATCAGGAGGGGACCGGTGAGCCGTGGCGCAGCTTTCAGGGCATCATCCATCATCCTTGAGACGCCATACAACGTGTCGACACGGGCGCTGCGCAGGATCAACGGGTCCTTGGCCAAGAGCTGCTTGATCTCGGGGTCGTCGGTCGGCTCGATACCCAGGCGTCGGGTCATGCGAGCCGAGAAGGTAGTGGAGGGAAACAGGCGTACCCCCAGCCACAGTCCCAGACGCTGATACCAGGGCATGGCGCTCTGGCCCCAGACGGCGGGGGAGATCAGGACGCTGCCGTCCACCGGTGGCGAGTCATTGCCGCTCAGGGCAAGCATGACCACGGCGGCTCCCATGCTATTGCCGACGAGATACAGCGGGGTACGGGGGTAGCGCTTACGGAGTAGACGGGAGATCGTCTTGACATCCTCGGCCAGGCGCTCCTGGCCCGGCCACAGGCGGCGCTGTGCCGTGGTGCCGAAGCCGCGCTGGTCGTGAGCGTAGACGCTGATGCCTCGTTCGGTGAGCGACTCGGCGAGGATCTCGAAGCTGCCGCCGTGATCGTTGAAGCCGTGTACGGCCAGTACCACGGCCTGAGGCGACGTCTTGGCCGGCCAATGCCTTAGGGGTAAGCGATAGCCATCGCGGGCGATGATCGCGAAGTCTTTCAGCTCGGGATCCTGATGACCAGGCCCCGGCGATTGTGTAATGACACGGCTGGCACAGCCAACAAGGGTGATGGTCAGCAGCAGCGTCAACGCGAGCGCGATGGGTAAACGGTCCATGCCGCGAGCATAGCGAATCCCGAATGTTCAGGGATAGCCCAGCACTGCCTTGATATGTGTCAGGTGGTGGGCGATCCAGCGCCGGTTGATGGCTCCCCAGTCTCGGATCACGTAGCGACCGATGTTGTGTCGCTCACCTTCGATGTTCTCGAACGCGCAGACGATATCCAGTTCGGCCAGGGAGTTGATGGTGTCCTGGGCGGTACGCCGGGGCATGCCGGTGACCTCGATCAACGCGGGTACGCTGGTGGCCACCCCGCTATCGATCAGGTACGCCACATAGAGTCGACGATAGAAACTGGATTTGGTCTTGCTGATCGTGCTGGCCATCGTCGCGTTTCCCTGGAGCGTGTCGATGCCATCTTAGCCGAACAGATCGCCTTGGGCATGCGGTGGGCGAAAGGACTCGCAGTCCAGCCCCAGTTCGGTGCGTTCGTTCAACCCCAGACGCCGGCTGGCCTTGCGGAAGCGCTGCGCCAATAGCTCGGCGAAGACGCCTTCGCCGCTCATGCGCTTGCCAAAGCGCGAGTCATAGGTCTCTCCTCCCCGGCATTGGCGCATCAGGCTCATGACCTTGGTGGCACGCTCGGGGTAGTGGGTGGTCAGCCAATCCTCGAACAGTGGCGCGACCTCTCGTGGCAGGCGCAACAGCATCCAGCTGGCGGTACGCGCACCGGCACGACTTGCGGCTTCCAGCAAACGTTCCAGTTCATGATCGGTGAGTCCGGGAATCACCGGCGAGATCAGGCTGCCTACCGGCACCCCGGCGGTATTGAGTTCACTCATCACGCGCAGGCGTGCCTTGGGAGAGGCCGTGCGTGGTTCCAGGGTACGCTTCAGGTTGTCGTCGAGACTGGTGAGGCTGACGAAGACCCGGACCAGGCGGTGTTCGGCCAACTCGGAGAGGATATCGAGATCGCGCAGTATCAGGGCGCTCTTGGTCACCAGGGTGACCGGATGGCGGCACTCCAGCAGCAATTCGAGCACGGCCCTGGTCGTACGGCGTTCTGCCTCGATAGGCTGGTAGCAGTCGGTATTGCCCGACAGGCTGATGGGGCGACACACATAGCCGGGTTTGCAGAATTCCTCGCGCAGACGCTCTACCAGTCCGGTGCGGGCGATCAGCCTGGTTTCGAAGTCGAGTCCCGGGGAAAGGTCCCAGTAAGCGTGGCTGGGGCGGGCATAACAGTAGATGCAGCCGTGCTCGCAGCCACGATAGGGATTCAGCGATCGATCGAAGGGCAGGTCCGGTGAGCGATTCCATGACAGGGCGCTCTTGGTCGGTTCGTCGCGTACCTGGGTAGCGATACGCGGCGATGCCTCTTCCTGCCACCAGCCATCATCGATGGCTTCGCTGTGGGTGGGGGCAAAGCGATTAGGAGGATCATAGGTGGCGCCGCGCCCCTTGCGCAGCGTGGAAGGGTGTTGAATGGCCATGTGTGCAACGCCTCTTTGCTGTATATAAATACAGTATAGAGGCGTTGCCGGGGGCTGCAAGCCAGCTCCCGGCGTGTCACTGGTCCCGATTCGGCCCATCGAATGATCGTCGAGCTGGCGGCGTTCAGTAATCCTCGAGCCGCTGCATATCGCGGGCGATGCGGCGCACCTCGCCTTCGTGACCGGCGGCCAGGGCAATGAAAAAGTCGCGTTCCGCTTCGATGCTGGCGCAATCGGCGCGGTGCGCATAAAGGTCCTGCAAGGTCTTGTGGGTGGTCAGAGCGGTGGCCAGCACGTCCTGGACGCTAGTGCAATCCATGCAGCGCGCCAAACGTTCGAGTACCGGCGGATGCGGGAAATCGTTCGGATCGTCGAACCAGGTGTTCAGCACGCTGTTGTGGTTGGTGCTGTCGCCGAAATACTCTTCCAGGCCAGCCTGCATCTTTCGTTCGCGCGCGGCCAGGTAGTCCAGTGCCATGCGTACCCGGTCGCTGACGTCGCCAGCGGACAACTCGTCATACTGCTCGGCGAGGCGGGAATGATACTCCACTACCCAATGCACGAGTTCCTTGACCTGATGAAAGCGCATCGCGAGATCCTCCTTGGATACCCTTTCTATCATCCTAGCCGAGTCCCATGGAGACGACTTGATCTGTATCACTCTCTGGATGAGGATGAGCGCTCGCTAATGCCCCATGACCCTGCCAGGAGCGGCCGTGTTGAAGACCACCATTGCAAGGATCGCGATTCGCGATCGGGACCTTGGCCAGCAGGCCAGGGCACACCTCGACAACCTCACCAAGCCACCCGGTAGCCTGGGACAACTCGAAAGGTTGGCCATCGAATTGGTGGAGATGACCGGCCAGGCCTTCCCCGCGGTCGTGCCCCCTGCGGTGCTGGTCTTCGCCGCCGATCATGGCGTGGCTGCCGAGGGCGTCTCGGCCTTCCCCCAGGCGGTCACGGCACAGATGGTCGCCAACTTCGTGGGCGGAGGAGCGGCCATCAACGTCTTCGCTCGGCAGATAGGCGCCCAGTTGGAGATCATCGATGTCGGCGTGGCCAGCGAGTTCCCGGGCGGGAACATCGAGCGTGGCGTCGTGCATGAAAAGGTGCGCCCGGGCACGGCCAATTTCGTCGACGTCGATGCCATGAGCCGTGACGAGGCCGAGCGGGCCATCGACGTGGGCATTCGCGCGGCGAACCGAGCCCTCGATGCCGGCTGCAACTGCCTGATCGTTGGCGAGATGGGCATCGCCAATACCACCGCCAGCAGTGCGGTACTGGCAGTGTTGACGGGAGAGGAGCCGGCACGGGTGGTCGGCCAGGGTACCGGCATTCCGCAGGCACTTTTGCCCCACAAGCAGACGGTGATCGAGCGGGCCATCGCCGCCCGTCGGCCGGATCGGAGCGACCCTGTGGAGGTGCTGGCCAAGGTCGGTGGGCTGGAGATTGGTGCCATGGCCGGGGCCTACCTGGGCGCCGCGGCGCGCCGTACGCCGGTGATCGTCGATGGTTTCATCGCCACGGTGGCGGCCCTGCTGGCGTGCCGGCTGTGTCCTGGCGCACGCGACTTCATGATCTTCGGACACCGCTCCCAGGAGCCGGGTCACGCTGTCGCCCTGGCGGCGTTGAACGCCGCCCCCTTGTTGGATCTGGACCTGCGCCTCGGAGAAGGCAGCGGCGCGGCCCTGGCCTTCCCGCTGGTGGCCTCGGCGACTCGTATGCTGGCCGAGATGGCGACGTTCGACTCGGCGGGAATCGCCGGCAGCGAGAGTCGCGAGTGAGCTTCGAGCCACTGGCGCCGTGGGGGCTGGTATTGCTGGTGACGGCGGTCGTCCTGGACCTGGTGCTCGGTGACCCACCCGGGATACCGCATCCCGTGGTCGGCATGGGCAAGGTCATCGCCAGGCTGGAGACAGCCTGGAACCGGGGGACGCCAACGGCACGGCGGTGCCGGGGATTCCTGCTGACCGCCGTGGTGGTACTCGGCGTCTATGGGCTCGCCTGGTCGGTGATCGCGATTCTGTCACGTCTGCACCCCTGGCTTGGCCTGGTGACCGAACTCTGGTTGCTCACCACGACTCTCGCCACCAAGGGCCTGAGCGATGCCGCCCGGGCTGTTGCCGAGCCCCTGACGAAGGGCGACCTGGCCATGGCCAGGCTGCGGCTCTCGATGATCGTCGGCCGCGACACCCACAACCTGGACGAGGCCGAAGTGGCGCGCGGCACGGTGGAAACCGTGGCCGAGAACACGGTCGATGGCATTACCGCGCCGCTGTTCTGGGCGTTCCTCGGTGGGGCGCCGCTGGCGTTGGCCTACAAGGCGGTCAATACGCTGGACTCGATGGTCGGCTATCGAAACTCGCGCTACACCGACTTCGGCTACGGCGCGGCGAAGCTGGATGATCTCGCCAACTGGATTCCGGCACGCTTGACGGCGCTGAGCCTGTGGCTGGCCGCACTGGCACTGTCCGACACACGCCGCCGCGGTGCCCTGGTCGGCACCTGGCGCGATGCCCCCCGGCATCCCAGCCCAAACGCCGGCTGGCCGGAGGCGATGATGGCACGGTTGCTCGGGGTGCAACTTGGCGGCACGAATCATTATGCTGGGGTGCCTTCCTGTCGGGCCATTCTCGGCGAACCACGGGAACCGCTCGGTGCCGGGCATATCGCACGCGCCATCCGCCATATGCATGGTGGTTGGGTGGTGTTCGTTATGCTGTTAGGTGTCGTGGCTCTTGTCCCCAAGTGAGGTCGTACCGCATGCGATGCCGGAGGAGATGGTGATGCAGTGGCCCAGCCATGGTGGTCGTCCTGAACAGCTGCTGGCCCGGTTCGGCTTGGCCGCAGACCGTGAAATTCTGGACTTCAGTGCCAATATCAACCCGCTCGGCCCGCCGGCCTGGCTCAAGGACAGGCTGATCGCCGGGCTGGACGGGCTGGATGTCTATCCCGACCCCGGTTACCTCGAGGCGCGTTGCGCCATCGCCGAAGCCGAGAACCTGGACTCGGCGCAGGTACTGCTCACCAACGGCGGGGCGGAGGCGGTCTTTCTCGCCGCTCGGCTACACGCCGGCCAGACCGCCACCATTGTGCAGCCGACCTTCGTGGAGTACGAACGGGCCTGCCGCCATTATGGTTTGCGGGTGGCGGACCTGCCGCTGTCGCCGGATAACAGTTTTTCCCTGGATGAGACGCGTGCCAGCAGGGCCATGGAGGGTAGTGATGTGCTCTTTGTGTGCCGCCCCAACAATCCCACCGGTACCCTGATCGAGCGTTCGCTGGTCGAGCGGCTGCTGGAAGCGGGTCGCCGGTTGGACTGTACGCTGGTGGTGGATGAAGCCTTCGTCGATTTCCTGACCGACCCCGTGGAGCGTCTGACGCCGCTGCTGGCCCGGTATCCCAACCTGATCCTGCTGCGTTCCATGACCAAGCTGTATGCCATCCCCGGGCTGCGGCTCGGCTACCTGCTCGGCAGCCCCGAGGTGGTGCGTCATGCAGCGGCGTTGCAGATGCCATGGAGCGTCAACAGCCTGGCTGCCGCTCTGGTCGAGCCCTTGCTGGCGGATAGCGGTTTCGTGGCGCGTACTCACCGCTGGCTGCAGGAAGAGCGACTCCGCTTGCACGAGGCCTTTGCACGCCTCGGTTTCCAGGTGACGCCCTCGCAAGTCAACTTCCTCCTGCTCCGGGATGCCCGGTGTCCGTCGGCGACCGGGAAACTGTTCGAATTCCTGCTGCATGCCGGCATCCTGGCGCGGCATACCCATAACTTCCGTGGGCTGGACGGTGCCTGGCTGCGTCTGGCGGTGCGCTCGCGAGAAGACAATGGCCGCCTATTGGCGGCCCTCGGGGACTGGAGCCCGGCAGGATGATCGCGTTCGTCAGTGGCGGTGCCCGTTCCGGCAAGAGTGGCCAGGCCGAGGCCCTGGCTCGGCGCTGGCATCAGGCCAGAGGGGGCCGGCTCTACTACCTGGCCACGGCCAAGGCCTCCGATGGTGAAATGGCCAGGCGCATCGCCCGCCACCGAGAGGCTCGCGGGGTGGATTGGACGACCCTGGAGGAACCGCTGGACCTGATGGCGGCCCTTGACCGAGTGGTTGCAGGCAGTACGCTGCTGCTCGACTGCCTGACGCTGTGGGCCAGCCAGGTGCTCTACGCTAGCGGCCTGGAGGAGCGCCAGGGGCTGGCCATGATGGAGGCATTGCTGGAACGGGCCCGGGTTCAGGATATCGCCCTGGTGGTGGTCTCCAACGACATCAACGAGGATATCCCTCCGCGCGGTGCCGAGGTGCGGCGCTATCTGCGCTTTCTGCAGCGATTGCACCGGCAGGTTGCCCACGAGGCCGAGATGGTGATTCAGGTCGTCGCCGGGATGCCGATCCACTGGAAGCGACACGAGTAGGGGACACGCATGACGAGAAGCCTGGGGTTCGGCGTATTGCTGGCGCTGCAGTTCCTGACCCGACTGCCGGTGCCGGTCCAGTGCCCATGGAATGCCGATACCAGCCGCTGGGCGGTGCGCTGCTATCCGCTGGTGGGGCTGTTGCTGGGCGGCATCCTGGCGTTGACCGGTCGCCTGCTCGAGGGATGGCTGCCCACTCCCATGCTGGCACTATTGTTGCTGAGTCTGTGGGTCGCCCTGACGGGAGGGCTGCACTTGGATGGCCTGATGGACGTGGCCGATGCGCTGGGCAGCAACGCGTCGCTGGAACGCCGCTGGGCAATCATGAAGGATCCCCACGTGGGTAGCTTCGGCATCATCGCCCTGGTGTTCCTGCTGGTGTGGAAAGGCACACTGCTGCTGGCGCTGCTGGAATCGGGGGTGAGCCTGGCCGTCCTGGTCGCAGTCCTGGCGTTGGGACGCTTCGGCGCCGTGGCCTTGTTGGTACTCTCACCGGCGGCGCGTCCCGAAGGCATGGCCTGGGCCTGGAAACAGCATCTCGGCCACCGCGATTTGCTGCTGGCGTTATGGCCGCTGCCGTTGTGCTTCTGGCTGCTGCCGGGCGGGATGGTGCTGTTTGCCGCCCTGGTGCCGTTCCTGTTGCTGTATGGCCTGGCCATGATCCGGGCGTTCAAGGGCATCAACGGCGATATCGTCGGTGCCGCCATCGAGGGAGGAGAACTATGGCTGTTGCTGGTCGCCTGGATCTGGTGGTCGTCCGCCATGGGCTGACGGCCTGGAATCGCGAGCGACGCTACCAGGGGCATCGGGATATCCCGCTGGCGCCGGAGGCGCGAGAGGCGCTGGATGTGCTACGCGATGACTTGGTCCGCTTCGATTTCGATGCCGTGTGCTGCAGTGACCTGATGCGTTGCCGCCAGACCCTCGAGCTCTTGCTGGGGGGGCGCCAGCGAGCCGCCGAGCCACGCTACGACGCCCGACTGCGCGAACTCGATTTCGGCGACTACGAAGGCAAGCGCTACGAGGAACTCAAGGACTTGCCGGCCTATTGTGCCTGGATCGACAGCCGCGGCGAGCAGGCGCCGCCCGGCGGGGAGTCGGCAGCGGCATTGCGCCAGCGTCTCGAAGCCTGGCTGGTTGAGCTGTTCGCCGAATTCGGGGCCAAGGGGCATCGCCACGTGCTGGTGGTGACTCATGGCGGGGTGATTCGCGAACTGCGGCGCCGTTTCGAGGCCATCGACTTCTGGGAAGGCAGCGTCGGTCAGGGCGAGGGGCGAATACTGACCTTCATTCATCAGCAAGGAGACTGGCGATGCAGCTCTTCATCGGCGGTGCCTACGCCGGCAAGCGCGCCGCGATAAGGGAGCGCCTCACTTCGCCGCAGTGGCATTCGGCCTATGACGGTGAGGGCCTCGAGGCGTGGCGAATCAAGGTCGCCGCGGGTCGCTGCCTGGTGCTCGAGGGCTGGGAGGAGTGGTTGAGGGCCGAGTTGGCGTCCGAGCCCGATGATGATCGAGTCCGACAATGCATGGTCGACGAGCTGGAATCGATCCAGCACGCGGAAAGTGTCCATGGCATGCAGATCGTGCTGATCATGCTGGAGATGGGCCGCGGTATCGTGCCGCTGGCAGCCGAGGACCGGCGGTGGCGTGACCTGGCCGGCTGGCTGGCCCAGGATGCTGCCGCTCGCTGCGAGCGCGTCTGGCATGTCTGGAACGGGCTGGCTCGTTCCTTGACCTAGCGCAGTACACCGACAACCTCTCGTTGACGCCCCCCTGCTGCGTTGCTAGTTTACGCCCACTCTCAGGTGCCTCGTGCCGGAAGAACAAAGCCTGGAGGATATGGTTCCTCACGCTTTCGAGGTTAAACGGGAAGTCGGAATTCCGACGCTGCCCCCGCAACGGTGATCGAGTCAGGAACCGCCATTACGCCACTGTGCGCCAGGCACGGGAAGGCGGCGGTTCCGGAAACGAGCCTCATCGGCGTCGTTTCACTCGTCAGCCCGGAGACCGGCCTGTGAGCTCATGCCTGGTGTCGCGGTGGGTGACGCAGGGGCAGGGCGGACTCTGGCACCTCGTTTTCCCTTTCCCTGCGCTTCTCGCCGTACCGGGCCATTCGGAAGAACCTGAGCGTGCGGGTGAGCACGGTACAGCAAGGGAAACACCATGAGAACGAAAACCAAGCGTCAATGGGGACTGGCCGCCCTGTGCCTGAGTGCCATGCCGTGGGTCGCTCAGGCCCAGACCTCCGACGAGGATGCCGAAGCCCGCACCACACTGGATCTCAATCCACTGGTGGTCACGGCCACCCTGGCGCCGCGTACCGCGAACGAGAGCCTCGCTTCCGTCACCGTGATCGACGAGGCGACATTGCGCCGCCAGGATCCGGTTAGCCTGACCGATCTGTTGCGTGGCCAGCCGGGCGTGGATGTATCCACCAGAGGCGCCTTTGGCAAGGACAGCAGCGTCTATATTCGCGGCACCAATAGCGACTCCACCCTGCTGATGATCGACGGGATCCAACTGCGATCGGCGACCACCGGAAGCCCTGCCTGGCAGTTCCTCGACCCGCGCCTGTTCCAGCGCGCCGAGATCGTGCGTGGGCCGCGTGGCAGCCTGTATGGCGCCGATGCCGTGGGTGGCGTGATTCAGTTGTTCACGCCCGAAGGCGAGGGCGCGCCCGAGCCCAGCATTTCCGTCGGCGGTGGCTCCTTCGGCACCCAGCGCTACAGCGCCGGCCTGTCCGGCGGCGAGGGCGGCACCCGCTACAGCTTCGCCGGCAGTCACTTCTCCACCGATGGCACTGAGGTTGTGCGTGGGGAGGGTGACAAGGGCTACGACAACACCACCGGCTTCGCCCGGCTGTCGCATACCTTCGACAGTGGCGCTGAGCTTGGTGTGCTGGGGCTACGGGCCCGGGGCAACACCGAGTTTGTCGGCGGCAACACGGATTATGTGCAGCAGGTGGCCGGCGTTTACGGGGAGCTGCCGGTGACCGAGATCTGGCATAGCCGCCTGATGCTCAGTGAGGCCAGGGACGAAAGCGATAATATCGATGTCTTCGGCGATTCCATCATCGATACCCGCACCCGTACCGCGCGTTGGGAGAATACCCTCGACATCGGCCCCCATGAGCTGATTGCCGGTGCCGAGTACAGCGAAGACACGGTGTCCGGCACGACCGCCTACGAAGAAGGGAGCCGTGATAATTCCGCCGTCTTTGCCCAGGGGCTGCTGGATTTCTCTCCCGTTGCCGTGCAGGCAGGCCTGCGTTGGGACGACAACGAGGCCTTTGGCGAGGAGCTGACGGGCAGCCTGGGGTTGGGCTACGAGCTGGATGACTACCATACCCTGCGCGCCAGCTATGGTACCGCCTTCAAGGCGCCTTCCTTCAACCAGTTGTACTTCCCCGGTTTCGGCAATCCGGAGCTCGACGCCGAGACGTCCGAGACTTTCGAGCTGGGGATTCGCGGCCAGTACCGGCGCCTGTTCTGGGATCTGGCAGCCTACCACACCGATGCCGAGGACCAGATCGCCTTTACCGAGCAGGGGGGACTGCTGGCGCCCTTCAATGTCGACGAGGCTCGTATTCGTGGCGTGGAGTTGAGCACGGGCGCCGAGCTCGACGCCTGGACCCTGCAGGCGGCACTGACCTACACCGATCATGAAAATCGCGAGACCGGCAATCGACTCCCGCGTCGCGCCAGCCAGAGCCTGCGCCTGGACGTCGATCGTGAGTTGGGCGAGTGGTTACTGGGCGGTTCCTGGATCGTGCAGAATCATCGCTACGAGGATGTGGACAACGAGGAGCGCCTGCCCGGCTTCGGGCTGGTCAATCTGCGTGCCGGCTGGCAGTTCGCCCCCCTGTGGTCGGCCCGACTGACGTTGGAGAATGTTCTGGACAAGGAGTACGCCACGGCCAGGGACTTCAGCGGCAGCGATTTCCTCAATGCCGGGCGTGCCGCCTTCGTTAGCGTCCGCTTCGGCGCCCAGTGAGGGATCGCTTCTATCCTTTTCTGGTGTGCGAGCGATGGCCGATACAGGTCTCGGCGGGCATCGGGGATGGAAGAGATCGATGAGGAGCATGGGAGGAACATGACAGAAACTCTCACCCGGGGGCGCTATTCGGCGTTTGTCCTTGCGCTGTTGTGGGGGCTTTCAGCAGTGCCGGCCCAGGCCGAGACCTGTGTCACCGACGATACCGACCGCAAGGTGTGCCTGGCACGGCCGGCCAGCCGTATCGTGGCGCTGTCACCAGGGGCCACGGAGCTGGTGTTCGCCGCCGGTGCCGGCGACCAGGTGGTCGGCGTGGTCAGCTTCAGCGATTATCCGCCCGAGGCTCGACAGCGCCAGAGCGTGGGCAGTCATACGCGGCTGGACCTCGAGACCTTGCTGGCGCTCGAGCCGGATCTGCTGGTGGGCTGGGTGACCGGCAACCCCGCTGAGCAGCTCGAGCGGCTGCAGGGCCTGGGGCTGCCGCTGTATCTCAGCGAGCCGCGTCGTTTCGAGGACGTGGCGACCTCGCTGGAGCGGCTGGGTGCGTTGGCCGGCACCCGTGATACCGCACGCGCGGTGGCCGATGACTTCCGGGTCGGGATCGAGGCGTTGCGCGAGCGCCATCGGGATGCGGCTCCGGTGCGGGTCTTCTATCAGGTCTGGGACGAGCCGCTGATGACGGTCAACGACGAGCACCTGATCAGTCAGGCCATGGCGCTGTGCGGAGGCGACAACGTGTTCGGCGAGTTGCCGCGGCTGGTGCCGCGTATCAGTGAGGAGGCCGTGCTGGGGGCCGATCCCGAGGCGATCGTCGCCGGCGGGATGGGGGAAGAAAACCGCGATTGGCTGGACGCCTGGGAGCGTTTCGAGGAACTGAGCGCGGTGCGCCGGGACAACCTGTTCTTCGTGCCCCCATCGCTGATCCAGCGGCCCACGCCGCGCCTGCTGGAAGGCACCCGAATTCTCTGCGACCACCTGGAGACGGCACGTGGCCGGGGCTAAGGTCTCCCAGGCGGCGCATACCATGGCCGGTCGCCGTTCGCGCTGGCCACTGGTGATCCTGGCCATGATGGCGATCGCGTCGCTGCTGCTGTCGGTGGCCGTGGGTAGCGTGGCCACTCCGCCGGCCGAGTTGTGGGCCGTGCTGATGGGCGAGGGTGACCCGCTGCACCGTACCCTGCTGCTGGAACTGCGCGCGCCGCGGGCGCTGGCGGCCTTCGGCACCGGCGGCTTGCTGGCCGTGGCCGGAGCGTTGATGCAGGTGCTGCTGCGCAACCCGCTGGCCGATCCTTATGTGCTGGGACTCTCGGGCGGCGCGGCGGTGGGAGCGCTGGGGGCCATGCTGGCCGGCCTGGGGGCGGTGGCGGTCTCCGGTTCGGCCTTCATCGGGGCCCTGCTCTCGACCCTGCTGGTGTTTGGCCTGGCCCATGGCACCGGCAGCTGGACACCGACCCGCCTGTTGCTTACCGGGGTGGTGGTGGCCGCGGGGTGGGGCGCGGTGATCACCTTCCTGCTGGCGGTGGGACCTACCGAGACACTGCCCGGCATGCTCTACTGGCTGATGGGTGACCTGGCCTATGCGCGCGGTCCCTGGCTGGCGCTGGGCCTGCTGCTGGCCACCTGGCTGGCGCTGTTGCCGCTGGGGCGCAATCTCAACGTGCTGGCCCGTGGTCCCCTGCAGGCCGCGGCGCTGGGCGTGTCGGTCCGGTCTCTGGAGGGGCTGGTGTATGTGGCGGCCAGCCTGTTGACGGCGGCGGCGGTGACCACCGCCGGCAGCATCGGCTTCGTCGGTCTGGTGGTGCCGCACATGCTGCGTCTGCTCCTGGGCAACGACCAGCGCGTGATCCTGCCGGCGTCGATCCTGGCCGGCGGTACCCTGCTGACCCTGGCCGACACCCTGGCGCGGATCCTGATCGCGCCGGAGCAGTTGCCGGTGGGCGTGATCACCGCGTTGCTGGGAGTGCCGACCTTCCTCTATCTGCTGAATCGGAGTCGCTGATGAGTAGGCTCGAGGCCAAGGGGCTGGTGATCGAGGTGCCGGGGCGCGACAGCGGCCGGCCACTCGATTTCGCCATCGAGCCGGGGCAGCTGTGGGGCGTGCTGGGCCCCAACGGCGTCGGTAAGACCACGCTGCTGCATACCCTGGCCGGGCTCAAGGCACCACGCCTGGGCGAGGTGCTGCTGGATGGTACGCCGCTACCACGGCGGCGTCGCAAGCGGTTGGCACAGGCGCTGGGCGTGGTCTTCCAGGAGCGGCAGGACGGCTTCCCGGCCACAGTAAGCGAGACTGTGCTGATCGGCCGCCACCCCTTTCTATCGCCCTGGCAGCAGGAGAGCGCCGAGGACCTGCGCCTGACCGAGGCGGCCCTGGCACGCCTCGAACTGGGCGACCTGGCGACGCGGCTGGTGAGTCAGCTCTCGGGCGGTGAGCGCCAGCGGGTGGCGATCGCCACCATCCTGACCCAGGCTCCGGCCATCTGGCTGGCCGACGAGCCGACCAATCATCTCGATCTGCGCCACCAGGTGGCGGTGATGGAGCTGCTCGCCGAGCAGGCGGGGCAGGGACGGGCGGTGCTGCTATGCGTGCATGACCTCAACCTGGCAGCTCGCTGGTGCGACCATCTGCTGCTGCTATATCCCGATGGCGAGGCCTGCTGGGGCCCCGCCGATGCCATGCTGGTGCCCGAGGCGCTGGAGCGCCTTTACGGCCAGCCACTGGTGTCGGCGCAAGTGAATGGCAGTCGGGTGTTTGTCCCGGCAAACTGAAGACAACGGAGAACGATACCCTATGCGCGAGAATGCCAAGGATCCGCAGCGCCATGCCCAACGCATGGCGCGCAAGCAGCGTGTCATGCGCGAGCGCATGGCCCGCGCCCAGAAGGACCAGGGGGTGCTGTTGGTGCTCACCGGCCCCGGCAAGGGCAAGAGCAGCTCCGGCTTCGGCATGATCGCCCGGGCCCTGGGCCATGACATGAAGGTGGGGATCGTGCAATTCATCAAGGGGAAGTTCCGCACCGGCGAGGAGCGCTTCTTTCGCCAGCTACCCGGCGTGGACTATCACGTCATGGGCGAGGGCTATACCTGGGATACCCAGGATCGCGAGCGCGATGTACGTGCCGCGGAGGCGGCCTGGGAGGTGGCCAGTCGTATGCTCGGCGACGAGAGCTACGACCTGATACTGCTGGATGAGCTGAACATCGCCCTGCGCTATGAATACCTGGACCTCGACCGGGTGCTCGACGACCTCGAAGGACGGCCCGAGAGGCAACATGTGGTCGTTACCGGTCGCTACGTGCCTCAGGCGCTGATCGATCTCGCCGATACCGTGACCGAGATGGGCGTGGTCAAGCACGCTTTCAAGGATCAGGGGGTCAAGGCCCAGAAAGGCGTGGAGCTATGAGGATCGCACCGAGATGAGCCGCACCCTGATGATCCAGGGTACGACTTCGGATGCCGGCAAGAGCACGGTGGTGGCGGCGCTGTGCCGTTGGCTGGCGCGTCGTGGCGTGTCGGTGGCGCCGTTCAAGCCGCAGAACATGGCGCTCAACAGCGCGGTGACCGAGGACGGTGGCGAGATCGGCCGCTCCACCGCGTTGCAGGCACTGGCCTGCGGGCTGGCGCCGCATAGCGACATGAACCCGGTGCTGCTCAAGCCGCAGAGCGACCGAGGTGCCCAGGTGATCCTGCGTGGCCGGGTGCACGGCAATATGGACGCCCTGGATTACCATGCCTTCAAAACCGAGGCCCGTCGTGGCGTGATGGCGGCCTGGGAGAGCCTGGCGAGCCACTACGACGTGATCATCGCCGAAGGGGCGGGCAGCCCGGCGGAAGTCAACCTGCGTGCCAACGATATCGCCAACATGGGCTTCGCCGAGGCCGCCGACTGTCCGGTGCTGCTGGTGGGCGACATCGATCGTGGCGGTGTCTTCGCGCAACTGGTGGGCACCCTGGAACTGCTCTCCGAATCGGAGCGTCGACGCACGCAAGGATTCGTGATCAACCGCTTTCGCGGCGATCTCGCCCTGCTGGAGCCGGGGCTCGCATGGCTCGCCGAGCGTACCGGCAAGCCGGTGTTGGGGACCTTGCCCTATCTGCAGGGGCTATTGCTCGATGCCGAGGACAGCCTTGGGCTGACCGGCCGCATGACGGGTGAGCCGGCCCTGCGCGTCGTGGTACCGGCCTTGCCGCGTATCAGCAACCACAACGACTTCGACCCGCTACGCCTGCATCCGCGAGTAGCGCTTACCTTCGTCGGCCCGGACCGGCCGGTGCCGCCCGCCGACCTGATCGTCCTGCCGGGCAGCAAGAGCACCCGTAGCGATCTCGAGTGGTTGAGGCGACAGGGATGGGAGACCGCTACCCGGCGTCATCTGCGCTACGGCGGCAAGCTGTTGGGCATCTGTGGCGGTTTCCAGATGCTCGGCCGGGCCGTGCATGACCCCGAAGGTCTGGAAGGTGAACCCGGCAGCACCCATGGCCTCGGCCTGCTGGACTTTCAAACCCGCATGGTAGCCGGCAAGCAGTTGCGCAATGTGGAAGGCATACTGAATCCCGAGGGCGTGGCTGTAACCGGCTACGAGATTCGCAACGGCGTGAGTGAGGGTTCGGCATTGGAGAATCCTCTCATCACGCTGGACGGACGAGCGGATGGCGCGGCCAGCGCCGATGGCCAAGTGATGGGCACCTATCTGCATGGGCTGTTCGACCGCCCCGAGGCGTGCGACGCACTGCTGGCACGCTGCGGCCTGGAAGACGCCGGCGTGGCCGTGGATTACCAGGCGCACCGGCTCCTCGAGCTGGATCGCCTGGCCGATACCTTGGAAGCGCATCTGGACATGGCCTGGGTGTGTCGTCTGCTCGCTATCGAATAGCCCGCATTTCGGAAGGCATGGGCAGGTGGTACGTGAACAGGGAGGGGTCATCGCTGATCACGCCATCGACTCCCCAGGGCCATAGGCGCGCGAAGGCCACCGGGTCGTTGGCGGTGTAGCACAGTAGCTGATAGCCGGCTTCCTTGATCTCGCGAGCGCGTTTTTCCTTCAGGCGACGCCAGTCGACATGCAGGCTGTAGGCCTTGAGCCGTTCGGCCTCGGTGAGCCACTGGCGGGGCGGTTTCTCGTACAGCAATCCCAGGCGCAGAAGATCCACGTCGGGCTGCAGGTCGCGGGCGGCTTCCAATGCCTGGCTGTTGAAGGACGAGACCACCAGCTGCTTGGCCGGCAAGGCTTTCAACGCCATTGGCAACGCCGCATCGACCAGTGCCTGGGCATCGCGACCGCGGTTGACCTTGAGCTCGAGGTTGAGCCCCAGGCCCAGTTCACCGATCAATTCGAGCATTTCCTCCAGGGTCGCCATGCGCTCACCACGGAAGGCGTCACTGAACCAGCTACCCACATCCAACGTCTTGGCTTTGGCCAGGTCCAACTTGATCAGCTTGCCACGGCTGTTCGAGCAACGCCTGACGCCGTTGTCATGCCAGATCACCGGTGTACCGTCGCCCAGTAACTGGACATCGAGTTCGACCCACTGGCAGCCGATGCGCTGGGCTGCCCTGACCGCGGCCAGGGTATTTTCCGGGGCATGGGCAGAGAGGCCGCGATGGGCGATGGTGTAGGGGTGGGGGCGTGGAGCTGTCACCGGATCCTCGAAAGAAGGAGCATCTTGCATGGCGCTGGTTCCCCAATCAGGTGAAGTGACACGATCATAGCGGCAGCATGCCGCATTTCCTGGAAAAAAGCATGACAGTGGAAGATGACACCCGGGTGACGATGCCGCCGGGGATGACCTGATATGCTAGGCTGCGCGTTTTCTGGTGGCCTTCCCACCGACGGGTGAATGAGACAAGGGGAATGCCCATGAAAGTAGTTCATGTCAAAGCCGTTGACGAGCGCGATGCCTGCCTGGCACGGCTGTGTGCCGAGGTCTATGGGCGGAAGGCCGGCCTGATGCCGTTGGTCAGTTTCGCCGGTACCCGGCGAGTATTGTTCGCTCAGGAAGCCGCTCGCTTGTTGGCTCTGGTCGATGCCGACGGAGCTCCCAGAGCCTTGGCGCTGCTGGTGCTGGACGAGGCTGGCGTGGGCATGACACTGGTATTGTCCTGTTCATTGTCGGAAGACCGCGAACCCGAACGACGTCTGATCGCCGAACTGGCGTTCAAGGCGCCGCTGCGGGTCGAAGCCACGGATCGGGATGCCGAGACCTTTTATCTGGGGTGTGGAATCACGCGCTGGTTCGCGGGACAAGAGGGCAAGCGCATCGGCCTGGGAGCGCGACACCCGGCGGGTAGTGCCAAGGAACTCGCCGATACGCTCGGTTTCGACGAGCAGACCGTGTTGCGCAACCTCAAGCATGACCCGAAGGGCTTCGAGGAAGAGAAGCAACGCTTCGTGGAGGGACTGGCGGCCTTTCCCGAGCGATTATAGCCGGTCATGCGTTCTTGGCTGGCCGTGGTATAACCTTGGTTGTCTTCCGCCGAGGCTCCACCGACAGGGAATCCCGAAATGATCGAAGAAGCCACGTCACGCCAGGGGGCGGAACAGGTGCAGTTCGCACATGGGATTCCCTTTGCCGAGGCGGTCCGGGTATGGTTGCGCATCGCGTTGCTCTCCTTCGGCGGGCCGGCCGGCCAGATCGCGGTGATGCATCGGATCCTGGTCGATGAGAAAAAGTGGGTCGGCGAGCAGCGTTTCCTGCATGCCCTCAACTACTGCATGCTGTTGCCGGGCCCCGAGGCCCAGCAACTCGCCATCTATCTGGGCTGGCTGTTGCACAGGACCAAGGGTGGCCTGGTGGCCGGCACCCTGTTCGTATTGCCCGGGTTCGTAGCGATCCTGGCCTTGAGCGTCGTCTATGCGGCATTTGGCAACGTCGGCCTGGTCGAAGGGCTGTTCTTCGGTCTCAAGGCCGCGGTGCTGGCCATCGTGTTGCAAGCGGTGGCGCGGATCGGTCAGCGGGCGCTCAAGAACCCGGCGATGATCGCCATCGCCGTGGCCGCCTTCGTCGCCATCTTCGGCTTCGATGTGGCCTTTCCGCTGATCGTACTGAGTGCCGGTATCATCGGCTTTATCGGTGGCAAGCGCGGCTCGCGCCTGTTCCGGATCGGCGGTGGTCATGGCAAGAGCGGTGCCGGCACCCTGGCCGACAAGGACTCGGCATTGGGTGAACAGGCGCCTGCCCATGCGCGGGTCTCGCTCGCCTGGTCGCTGCGGATTTCCTCGCTGTGCCTGACGCTCTGGCTGGGACCGGTGGCGCTACTGTTGGTAGTACTGGGGCCGGCGGATGTATTCAGCCAGATCGCGGTGTTCTTCTCCAAGATGGCGGTGGTGACCTTCGGTGGCGCCTATGCGGTGCTAGCCTATGTCGCTCAGGAAGCGGTGCAGAACTACGGCTGGTTGGCGCCGGGCGAGATGCTCGATGGCCTGGGCATGGCCGAGACCACGCCGGGGCCGTTGATCCAGGTGGTCCAGTTCGTCGGCTTCATGGGCGCCTTCCGTGCTCCGGGGATGTTGGACCCGATGCTTGCCGCCGTCCTTGCCGCGGTGCTGACCACCTGGGTGACCTTCGTGCCATGTTTCCTGTGGATCTTTCTCGGCGCCCCCTTCATCGAACGCCTGCGTGACAATCCGGCATTGACCGGCGCGCTGTCGGCGATCACCGCCGCGGTGGTCGGGGTGATCATGAACCTGGCGATCTGGTTCGCCCTGCACGTGCTGTTCGATGAAGTCGGCACGTTCGAAGGCTTCGGCCTGGCGCTGGAGATCCCGCGTCTGGCCAGCCTCGACCCGGTAGCGGCCCTGATCACAGCCGGTGCCATCATCGCCATCTTCGTATTCAAGGCACGCCTGCTGGTGACACTGGCCGCCTGCGCCCTGGCTGGGGTCGCCTGGTTTGCGGTGAGCGGTGCCTTGTAAGGGGCAAGGCCATTCCGACTTAACGGGCCAGCCAGCCGCCATCCACCGCCAGGGCATGCCCATGCACGTAGTTTGCGGCGTCCGAGCACAGGAAGATCACCGCGCCGGCCAGATCGGCGGGTTCGCCCCAGCGCCCGGCGGGAATACGCCCCAGGATTTCGGCACTGCGTTGTTCGTCGTCGCGCAGGGCCTGGGTATTGTCGGTGGCCATGTAACCGGGAGCGATGGCATTGACGTTGATACCGTGCTCGGCCCATTCGTTGGCCAGAAGTCGGGTCAGGCCGAGAATGCCGCTCTTGCTGGCGGTGTAGGAAGGGACGCGGATACCGCCCTGGAACGACAACACCGAGGCGATGTTGACGATCTTGCCCCGCGCGCCGCGCGCCACCAGGTGACGTGCGACCTGCTGTGCCAGGAAGAATGCCGCCTTGAGGTTGACGTCGACCACCGCATCCCAGTCGGCTTCGCTGAATTCCAGTGCCGGGGCACGGCGGATGGTGCCGGCATTGTTGACCAGGATATCCAGCTTGCCGGCTCGTGCCAGGGCACGGTCGACGATCTCGCTTTCCTTGTCGTGGCTCAATTCGGCCTCGACACTGTGGTAGGTGCGGCCCAGGGCCTCGACCCTGGCTCGGATCTCAACAGCGGAACGGCGATTGACGCCGACGATATCGGCACCGGCCTCCGCCAGCGCCACGGCCAATGCCTGGCCAAGGCCCTTGTTGCACCCGGTGACCATGGCGACCTGGCCTTCGAGTGAAAATAGGTTCATACCACACTCCTTCGGTAAGGATTCCTGCTGTGATGCCTGCCTCAGCGTAGATCAGGCATTCTCGTAATAGGAACAGGACAAGGACGGTGAGGTCGTCAGCACCGACTTAGGCAGCGCCTAAAGGACGACGCATGGCGGCGACCAGGGCGCTTGCTCCAATCAAGCTGCCGGCACCGAAGCGGTGCAGGATACGGCGAAGCCGGGCACTCAGTAGCTGGCCGCCGGTGGTGGCCAGGAAAGTGTAGGCGAGATCGCTGAGTACCCCGATGATCAGGAAGGTCGAGAATAGAATGGCCAACTGCGGTAACAAGGGCTGGCTCGCTGTCACGAACTGGGGCATGAAGGCCATGAAGAATGCCAGGCTCTTGGGGTTCAGGGCGGTCACCAGAAAAGCCTTGGCCGTTCCGAGCCGGATATCCGTTCCCGAAGGCTCCAGGTCACCCAGTCGACCGGCTTCGCGCCACATCTTGATGCCCAGGTAAAGCAGATAGGCGGCGCCGGCCCATTTCAGTACCTGAAACAGCTCGGCGGAGGTCATCAGAAGAGCGCCTACCCCGGCAAACGACAGCGCCATGGCCAGCAGGTCTCCGACAAAGAAGCCCGGCAGCATGGCCAGGGCGGCCCGCCGCCCACGGTTGACTCCTGTGGCGACCAGCAGGGCCACGGCGGGGCCGGGTGAAACGATGATCAGCAGGGAGGCCAGGCAGAACGAGAGCCAGAGTTCGAGTGTCATGTCGCACCTTCCTGTGTGGTGTATCCATACGATCTTAACCCATGAAGACGCGGGCTTCGGTTACCACCTGTTATCCTGTCAATTATCCGGGAAATCCCCCGGCAAGCATGCTGTTGGGGTACAAGAATACGTTGATTGATGTGAGGGGAGGGCGATAAGGATGTCTCGACGAGTGCGGTCCCCGATCGATGATGATGTTCCGGCATTGGTGAGGTTATCGGGAGCGCTGGGCTACCCCTGTCAGGCGTCGGAGATGCGTGAACGGTTGGCATTCCTCGGCAGCCGGCCGGGCCATGTGGTGCTGGTCGTCAGCGATGATGCCAATCAACCGCTGGGCTGGATACACGCCTTCGAAAGCGCCCAACTGACGTCACCGCCGTTTGTCGAGATTGCCGGCCTGGTGATCGACGAAGAAGCGCGAGGTGAAGGGCTCGGGCAGTTACTGGTAGAAGGCGTGGCGGCCTGGGCGAAGGAGCGGGGCATCGGCCGACTGCGGGTTCATTCGCGTATCAGTCGCGGTGACGCGCATCGCTTCTATACCCGCCTGGGCTTCATGCAGGTGAAAACTCAGCATGTCTTTCAACGTGATCCGGGCGGTGACGTTCAGGCGGCGACCAGTGCATGATAGACATGGTCATGCAGGATCACCGCGGCCACATAGAACAGCAACAGGGCCATGATGCGATTGAAATGGACGAAAAGACGCGGATTGGTGATCCAACGGCCGGCGACTGCACCCAATAGGGAATAGCTGCTGGGGGCGCCGAAGGCCAACAGCGACAGGACGATCGACATGGCCAGAATGGCCAGGCCAGTAATTCCCTGTGCCGGAAACTGGAGAGTGGCGATAGGAAGCGTCGCCAACGTGCCTTTGGGGTTGAGCAACTGCATCAGGAAGCCATCCTTGAACGTCAGGATTCCTTGGCTGTTGCCGCTATTGGTGTCGACCTGGGCTCGGAATAACTTGATGGCCAGGTAGACGATGAACAATGCGCCGACCAAGGCGACGTAAGGCAGGTAGTCCGGTTTGACGATCGCTTCGCCTGTGTAGCCGAAGACCAGGAACAGCACCAGCATGGCAAGTGCCACGCCGCCGAAGAACCCCAATGTCTGGCGAAAGCGGTTCTGCAACCCCGCATTCAGACCCAACAGGTTGACCGGGCCGGGCGTGTACATGATGCCGACCGCATACAAGAAGATATCGAGCATTGGGTGTATTCCGATAGGATCAGGGGGTTTCCCACGTTACCGCGAGTGAATAGTCGTCATGGGTATGTCGCGTGTAGCGAAAGTCGGTGATGGCGGCATCCAGCAGTGTGTTGCCATTCAGGTGACCGCTATGAGTGAAATGGAACCGATCCTTCTCTGGCATGGCGATGCCCTCTTGACGCCTTGCCATTACTTGTACCGCCTGGTCTCCAATTCGTCTTGGATGATATTGCTCGATCCGGGCGGGTTGTCTGCGGCCTGTATCGCCGGTTCATCGATGCGCTAGGCACGATAGATGAATCGACTTGACCTATCCTGTCAGCGGCGCTTGTATGGTGAACCAAACTCGTTAGCTGAATAAGGAAGATTCCGATGGCCAAACGCATCCAGTTTTCTCGCACCGGCAGCCCCGAGGTGCTCGAGCTCATCGAGGTCGAGCCATCATCACCCGGTACTGGGGAGGTTCGCGTCAGAAACCGGGCAGTGGGCCTGAATTTCATCGATATCTATTTCCGCACCGGCCTGTATCCGGCACCGTCTTTGCCTTCCGGATTGGGCACGGAGGGTGCCGGCATCGTCGACGCCGTAGGCGAAGGCGTGTCACATCTCCAGCCGGGCGACCGCGTGGCTTACGCCCAGGGGCCGCTCGGTGCCTATGCCGAATACCACACGCTACCGGCCGACAAGGTGGTGGTGCTGCCGGATGGTATCGAGTTCGAAACGGCGGCGGGTTGCATGCTCAAGGGCCTGACCGTGCAATACCTGCTGCGCCAGACCTATCCGCTCGAGGGTGGCGAGACGATCCTGTTCCATGCCGCTGCCGGTGGCGTGGGTTCCATCGCCTGCCAATGGGCGCGTGAGCTGGGCGTCAAGCTGATCGGTACGGTGAGCTCGCGGGAGAAGGCGGAGCTGGCCGAGAAGAACGGTGCCTGGGCGACCATCGACTACACCAAGGAGGACGTGGTCGAGCGGGTGCGCGAGCTGACCCATGGCGAGATGTGCGATGTGGTCTACGACTCGGTGGGCAAGGACACCTGGGAGACTTCGTTGGACTGCCTCAAGAAGCGCGGCTTGATGGTCAGTTTCGGCAACGCCTCCGGCCCGGTGGAAAACGTCAACATCGGCATTCTCAATCAGAAGGGCTCGCTCTATGTGACACGCCCCAGCCTCAACGGCTATGCCGATACGCGTGAACGGCTCGAGATGATGTGTAACGACCTGTTCGGCGTGCTCGAAAGCGGTAAGGTCAAGATCGACATCGGACAACGTTACCCACTGGCGGAGGCTGCCAAGGCCCAGGAAGCTCTGGCCGGGCGCAAGACGACCGGATCGACGATCCTGATTCCCTAGTGGCAGCTATGGGCTTCGGGCGACGAGCTGCGAGCAACAACCTGCTCGCGGCTCGAAGTCCGTGGCTCGCTGCCACCCGCTATTCCAGATCAACATAGGCCCCCATTTCCCGCATCCGTGACTCGAAACGGGCGACGTTGTCGACCAGTTCCTCCGGCCCGTAGGCCACGCACTCGGCCAGGATCACTTCGATCAGGGTGATCGCCGAGAGAATCGACGGGAAAAAGTGAGGGGTGGCGGTGGCGATATTGAAGGTCACCGCCGCCCCCGGCACCAGGGGCGAGCGCAGGGTATCGGTGATGACTATGGCGTTGGCGCCGTTGGCGCGGGCGATCTCCAGGGCACGCACGGTTTCCGCACAGTAGGGATCGAAGCCGAAGGCTACCACCACGTCGCCTTCACCGAAGGGCGCAAGCTCGGTCAGTAGTCCGCCTTCCTGGCCACGAATCAGTTGGATGTTGGGCATGGCGATGCGCCCCACGTAGGCGAAGTGATAGGCGCAGGCGAAGGTGTCGCGGAAACCAATCACGGCGACCTTGCCGGCCTCGAGCAGGCGCTGTGCAGCATCCCTGACGCGCGGCTGCATGTCGGCGGTGAACAGTCGCCCGATGTTGTCGTAGGCGGCATCGCCGACATCCAGGAACACCTGGTCGTCGGTGGCTCTGGCCAGCGCCTTGAGGTTGCTGGCGCGACCTGAGAGCTCGATGGGGCCGGCCTGTACCGCCGACTGAAAGACCTCACGAAACTGCTCGTAGCTATCGAAGCCCAGCCGCTTGGCCAGGCGCATCAGGGTCGAGGGTGTGACATCGGCGGCGGCCGCCGACTTGCGAATCGACTGAAAGGCGATCTCCATGGGATGGTCCAGCACATAGCGCGCCGCCAGCTTGAGCTGCCGACTGAGATCGGGGTAGCACTCGGCAAGTGCCTGGTTGACGGCATCCAGGCTGCCGGAGGTGCCTTCCGGCAAGTGTTGGTGTTGCATGTCATTGCCCTCGATAGACAGCGTCCTAAAGCGGATGGAGTTGGCATTGTACGCGATGATTCGCACTTTTTATGAAACATATGAATCAAATTGATAAATATTTTGACACGATCGTATTGACATGCGTTCGAATGCTTCTCTAGGATAACCGACAACACATTCGTTTCGCTGTTGGTTTCTCAAGGAAACTAATGTGTCCCCCCGTCGGACTTTCCATCCAGGCGTGAACCGCCAAGGAGCAGCATGAATCCTTCGTCCAACGAAACCCTGCTGGTCGAGACACATGGTCCGGTCGTCGAGATTCGTTTCAACCGTCCCCATCGCTTGAACGCCGTGGTGGAGCCCCTTTACCGCGAGTTGCTCGTGGCGCTGACCGCCGCCGACAGCGATCCCGAGGTGCGCGCCGTGGTGCTGACCGGCGAAGGTCGCGCTTTCTGCGTGGGTGCCGACATGAAGGAGCATGGTGGTGCTACGCGCAGTTTGTATCAGCGCCGTCAATACCTGCAGTTGGGCAACGATGTTTGCGAGGCGATCTATCGGCTCAAGAAGCCGGTGATCGCGGCGGTCAACGGCTATGCCCTGGGTGCGGGTGCCGAGATGGCAGTGGCTTGCGACTTCCTGCTGATGGCCGACGATGCCCGGATCGGTTTTCCCGAAACCAGCATTGGCACCTGCATCGGTGGCGGCGTCTCGAAGATCCTGCCGCAACTGGTGGGGCTCAATATGGCGCGGCAACTGCTCTATACCGGCCGACGCATCGATGGTGCAGAGGCGGTGCGCATCGGCTTGGCCACCGATAGCGGGAAGGCCGATTCCCTGATCGCCGAGGCCCATCGCCTGGCCGGCGAACTGGCCAAGCAGGCACCGGTATCGATCGCCATGCTGAAGCGGCTGGTCAACCTGGGGAGCAGTACCGACTTCGATGCCCAATTGCAGCAGGAGCTGGACGCCGTGTTCACCTGCTCGACGACCCAGGACTGGCAGGAAGGCGTCGATGCTTTCGCCGAGAAACGCACGCCGGTCTTCAAGGGACACTGACACATGAATCCGATCAAGGGACATCTCGCCCCTCGCAGTGCGCTGCACGACTTTCTCGCTCCCGATTCCATCGCCGTGGTCGGCGCCTCGCTGGACCCTACCAAGCGTGGCTACAAGGCCATGGTCGGGCTGGTCAAGGATGGCTACCCAGGCACCATCTACCCCATCAACCCCAAGGCCGACCAGATTCTCGGCATCAAGGCCTATGCCTCGCTTGCCGACTTGCCGGGGCCGGCGGACCTGGCGCTGATCTGCACGCCGGCGCCGAGCGTGCCCGAGTTGTTGCGTCAATGCGGGGCCAATGGGGTCAAGGGGGCGGTGATCCTGGCCAGTGGCTTTGGCGAGACCGGTACCGAAGGCGCCAGGCTGGAGCAGGAACTGCTGGCCGCGGCCCGTGACGCCGGGGTGAGAATCGTCGGGCCCAATACTTCGGGCATCTTCAACTTGCACCAGAAGGTCAACCTGCTGGCGCTGGATAACGTCAAGCCCGGCGACATTGGAATCGTCTCGCAGTCCGGCAACATGCTGCTGTCGCTGGCGCTCGAGGCCCAGCACAATGGCCAGGTGGGCTTCAGCACCTATGTCGGGCCGGGGAACCAGACCGATATCGGTTTCGAGGACTACCTGCGCTACCTGGGCGAAGACGTGCACACCCGGGTCGCCACACTGTACGTGGAAGGTTTCCGCGATGGACGGGCCTTTCTGGACGTGGCGCGTGAGACCACGGCGCTCAAGCCGGTGGTAGTCTACAAGTCCGGCGCCACCGAGCAGGGCCAGAAGGCCGCCAGCTCGCATACCGGGGCGCTGGCGGGAAGCTATGCCATGACCGTGGACCTATTGCGCCAGGCCGGCGTCAGCGTGGTGCAGTATTCCGACGAGATCCTGCCGGTAGCCGAGGGTCTGGGGCTGTTGCAGCAGGCGCGTGGCAAGCGGGTGGCGGTACTCGCCGATGGTGGCGGTCAGGCCACCATCGCCTCCGACCGCCTGGCCGAAGCGGGGCTGGAGCTGGCCGAACTCAGCGACACTACGCGTAGCCGGCTCGGCGAGATCCTGTTTCCGCAGGCATCGCTGGCCAATCCCGTCGACGTCGCTGGCAGTACCGACACCAAGCCCTCGCTGCTGGCCGACTGCATGGCGATCCTGGCCGAGGACGAAGGCGTCGACAGCGTGTTCCTGGTCGGCATGTTCGGCGGTTACAGCATCCGTTTCGCCGAGGAACTGCTCGGTGACGAGATGCGCGGCGCCGAATCGATGATCGAACTGGCGCGCAAGACCGACAAGCCGCTGGTGATCTATAGCCTCTACACGCCGATCAAGCCGCCGGCACTACGTCGTCTGCACGAGGCCGGCTTGCCGGTGTACTACTCCATCGAGCACGCGGTGCGAGTGCTGGCGGCGTTGGGCGAGCGCGGGCACTACCTGAGCACCTGCGCCGACCATGACGTGCCGTCGGCGCTGACCCCGGCCCCCGAGATGCAGGCAGTGTTCGCCCGTGCCCGCGACGAGGGCCGCGATCTGCTGGAACCGGAGGCCAAGACACTGCTGCGCACCCATGGGGTCGACGTGCCGATCGAGCGGCTGGCGCGAGGGGCCGAGGATCTGGCTGCCGTTGCCAGTGAATTCGGCGAGCGGCCTGTGGCCATGAAGGTGGTATCCAAGGACATCCTGCACAAGTCCGATGCCGGTGGCGTCAGGCTCAATCTTCAGGGTGAGGTGGCATTGCGCGCGGCCCACGCCGCGATCATGGCATCGTGCCAGACTTACGATCCCGCTGCCGAGATCGAAGGCGTGCTGGTCAGCCCCATGGCCCGCAAGGGGGTGGAAGTGATCATCGGCGTCAGCCGGGACCCGATCTTCGGGCCGGTGCTGATGTTCGGCCTGGGCGGTATCTTCGTCGAGGTACTGGAGGACGTGGCGTTCCGTGCCATTCCGCTGTCGCGGCATGACGCTCGTTCCATGGTCGAGCAGATCAAGGCGAGGAAGATCCTCGGGGGTGTGCGCGGCGAGGCCGCCGTCGACCAGGAAGCGCTGGTGGATCTGCTACTCAAGGTCTCGAGCCTCGTGGAGGCCTACCCCGACCTCAAGGAGCTGGATCTCAACCCGGTGATTGCCTATGACGACGGGTATGCGGTGGTCGATGCGCGCGTCATCGTGACCGAAAACCCTGTCATCGAGGAGGCCGACTCATGAGCTTGATCGTTCCCGAACTGAGCGATGCACGACTCGAGGTCGAAAAGCGCGTGGCGACGCTGACCCTCGAGCGCCACGAGGTGCGCAATGCCCTGACCGGCACCCACCTGATCGACGACCTGGTCACCGTCGCCAACTGGGTCAATCGCTGTGATGGCGTTTCGGTGCTGGTGATCACCGGGGGTGGCTCGGCCTTTTCCGCCGGCGGCAATGTCAAGGACATGGCCGAGCGCGGTGGTGACTTCGCCGGCGACGTGGCCGAAGTGGCCGAACGCTATCGTCAGGGTATCCAGCAGATTCCGCTGTCCATGCAGGCGGTGGAGGTGCCGGTCATCGCCGCCGTCAACGGCCCGGCGATCGGTGCCGGATTCGACCTGGCCAACATGGCCGATATCCGCATCGCTTCGAGCCGGGCCAAGTTCGGGGAAACCTTCCTCAACCTGGGGATCATCCCGGGTGACGGCGGGGCCTGGTTCCTGCAGCGCCTGATCGGCTACCAGCAGGCCTTCGAGATGACGCTGACCGGTCGCGTGATCGACGCCGAGGAGGCCAAGCGGCTGGGTATCGTGCTCGAGGTGGTCGAGCATGAGGAGCTCATGCCACGAGTCCACGAGCTGGCCACTCGCATTGCCGCGCAGCCGCCCAAGGCGACGCGCCTGACCAAGCGCCTGATGAAGATGGGGCAACGCATGGGGCTCAAGGATTTTCTCGATCTGTGCGCTTGCTTCCAGGGCATGTGCCACAACGAGCCTGAGCATCTCGAGGCAGTCGAGCGCATGCTGGCGCAGATGAACAAGGGGCGCTGATTCGCATCGTCACTCTTGCGCCGCGGCCAAAACGGGCGGGGCGTTGCTGTCCCGATTAAGGAAGTCCTGGATTTTTGCCCGGCATGCTGGTGTGCTGACGTCTCCTGACGATCACAAGGAGGTGGGCGCCGATGACCGATGCGACGCTGGTGTTCATCGTATTGGGACTGACCCTGATGGCTTTCGTGTGGGGGCGCTTCCGTTACGATCTGGTGGCGCTGATGGCCCTGCTGGCGAGTGTGATGCTGGGGCTGGTGCCGGCCCACGAGGCTTTCCAAGGCTTCGGACATCCCGCAGTGATAACGGTGGCGGCGGTGTTGGTGTTGAGCAAGGGGTTCGAGCGCTCGGGAGTGGTCGATGTCATCGCCGAACAGGCCTTGAAGGTCGGTGACCACCTGCTGCTGCAATTGCTGGTACTGACCGGCACCGTGCTGGTGTTATCGGCGGTGATGAACAACGTCGGAGCGCTGGCCTTGATGCTGCCGGTGGCAATTCGCATGGCCCGCGAACACGATAGCCCGCCGTCGCTGCTTTTGATGCCGCTGGCCTTCGGCTCGCTGCTGGGCGGCTTGATGACGCTGATCGGCACGCCGCCCAATATCATCATCGCCAGTTACCGAGGCGCTCAGACCGGCGACAACTTCGGCATGTTCTCCTTCACCCCGGTTGGGGTAACCGTCGCCGTGGTCGGCTTGCTGTTTCTCGTGCTGCTGGGTTGGCGCCTGACGCCGCGGCGCAAGGGGCAGGCCTCGGCGGACGAACTCTTCGACACCGCCAACTACCTGAGCGAGCTGCGGGTGATAAAGGATTCCAAGGCTCAGGGGTGGACGCTGCGCGAGCTGCACGAAGCCCTTGAGGAGACCATACCGGTATTGGCGGTGGTGCGTGACGACAAGCGTACGCCCGGTCATGCCTTCCTGGGTAGCCTGCGGGAAGGCGACATCCTGCTGGTGGAGGCCGATACCGACGAATTGAAGTTGCTCGAGAACAAGGCTGGGCTGAAAATCGGCAGCCACGACACTGCAGACGCGGATGCCGCTGAAGAGGCGGATGAAGCCTCGCCGCAACGGGAGACGGCGGAGGGCCTCGAATCGACATCCGAGTCGAATGCCGGCGATAAGAAGGACGATGGCGAACGTCGAGTGCGCGCAGACAAGAAAGCGGAAAAACGCCGGGTGGATACCGAAGGGTTGCAACTGGTCGAGGCGGTGGTACGCAACGATTCGATGATGATCAACCGCACCGTGCAGCAGTTACGACTGCTCAACCAGCATGGTCTGCACCTGGTGGCGGTGGCGCGCGATGGGGCGCGTCTCAAGCAACGCCTGCGCGATGTACGATTTCGTGCTGGCGACGTGTTGCTGCTTCAAGGGGGAGAGAGCGATCTCAACGAGAGTCTGCCAACGTTGGGTTGCCTGCCGCTGGCCAGCCGCAACCTGACCCTGGGTCAACCGCGGATGCTGCTGCTGTCGGTGGCGATCTTCCTCCTGGCGATTCTCGCCATGCTGCTGGATCTGTTGCCGGCCGCCGTGGCTCTGTCGACGGCGGCGGTGATATCGCTACTGGTCGGCGTATTGGCACTGCGCGATGGTTATCAGGCCATCGACGGGCCGGTCATCGTGCTGCTGGGGGCGATGATTCCGGTAGGCCAGGCCTTGGAAACCAGCGGTGGGGCGGCGTTGGTCGCCGAGACGCTGTTGGGACTTGGCGGCCAGTGGCCACCGGTGGCGATCCTGGTGGGGCTGTTCGTGATTTCGATGCTGCTTTCCAATGTGGTCAATAATGCCGCTGCGGCATTATTGATGGCGCCCATCGCCGCCAGCCTGGCCAGAGGCTTCGATCTCTCGCTGGATCCATTTCTGATGGTCGTGGCAATCAGTGCTTCGTGTGCTTTCCTGACACCCATCGGCCATCAGTCCAACACCTTGGTGATGGGGCCTGCCGGCTATCGTTTCGGCGACTACTGGAAGCTCGGCTTGCCGCTGTCGTTGGTGGTGCTGGTGACGGCCATACCGATGATTCTGCTGGTCTGGCCGTTGTAGGGAATGCCGGCTTGCGGCCGGATCGCGCAAATTTGGAAAGTTTTCAAACCGTTCTCAGGAAAGAACTGAAAAACGTCGTGAGCGAAGGCAGGTCGAGTGCCGCCGGAGCACAGGAACCGGAGTTTACTTTAGTAAATGAGGATTCCGCGCACCGCCGGCACTCGAGATGCCGAGCGCAACAGTTTTTCAGCCTTTCCTAAGCGGCGTTGTGCCACACCACCTTATCCTGCTCCAGTGCGAAGGCGTCGAAGGCGAAGTCGTCGACAGTGAGCATCTCCAGCACCTCGGCCTCGAACTCGCGCATGAAGCGCGCTTCTTCCTCGTTGAGGATGCCGGCTTCCAGCGCCGCCTCGATACGCTGCTCCGGGTGCAGGGCGTCGACCCGGAGCTCGCCCTTGGCATAGGCCTTATTGACCTTGCGGTAGATCGGTTCTGCCCTGGGGTAGTCCCTGAGCAGGGCATTGTAGCGTGCTAGTGGGTTGTCTCGTTGCCCGTCCTGGCGGTCCCAGGTGTTGTGGATCAGTTTGCTGCGCAGCCGGGTGTGGTGAGACACGTTCTGGGCGATCTCGCGGGTCAGCTCGTCATGGGGCTTGTGCCAGCGGCGTCCCAACGGCATGACGATGGCCGAGAGGCCGTTGCCCAGCACCCGGTTGGGTAGATTGTCGAACAGTTCCACCAATGCCTGCTCGGCGCGATACAGCAGCGTCTGACAGCTGTAGTGCAGCAGCGTCGCTTCGCCCTCGACCTTGTCGGACTCATGCCACTGCTTGAGCACCATCGAGGTCAGGTAGAGGTTGGAGAGCACGTCGCCGAGTCGTGCCGACAGCATCTCGCGCAACTTGAGTGTGGAGCCGAGACTGGCCATGGCGGCATCCGCACACAGGCCGAAGCCGGCCGAGAGCCGTGCGACATCCTGAGCATAGGGGGCGGCGACCTCATCGAAGGGGGTGGCGGCCTTGCCGAGTCCCAGTCCTTGGGTAAAGGCGCGAGCGGCATTGCCGAAGATCAGGCCGGCATGGGCGAAGAAGGCTTTGTCGAATGCCTCGAGATCGTTGGCGTCCTTGGCGGCCAGTTCTTCCAGTACATAGGGATGGCAGCGGATCGCGCCTTGACCGAAGATCATCAGGTTGCGGGTCATGATGTTGGCGCCTTCGACGGTGATTGCCACCGGGTTGGCGCTGTAGCCGATGCCGATATAGTTGCGCGGGCCCAGGGTCACGGCCTTGCCGCCGTGGATATCCATGGCATCGGCCAGCACCTGGCGCTGGAATTCGGTGAGCTGGCTCTTGAGGATCGCCGAGGGGACCGCAGGTTTCTCGCCATGGTCGATCATGTTGGCGGTCTGCAGCACCGCGGCCTGGGCGATGTAGGTCAAACCAGCCATGCGTGCCAGCGGTTCCTGAATGCCTTCCATCTCCGCTACCGGCAGGTTGAACTGGCGGCGGATGCGTGCGAAACCGCCGGTCCAGCCCAGCGCATAGCGGGCGGTACCGGTGGCGCCGGAGGGCAGGGTGATACAGCGCCCCACCGACAGGCACTCGACCAGCATGCGCCAGCCCTGACCGGCCATTTCCGGGCCGCCGATGATGGTGTCCAGCGGCACGAAGACGTCCTTGCCCTTGATCGGCCCGTTCATGAACGGGCTGCCGATCGGATGATGGCGGCGACCGATCTCCATGCCTTCGGTATCGCGTGGAATCAGCGCACAGGTAATGCCCAGGTCTTCCTCGTCGCCCAGCAGATGGTCCGGGTCGAACATGCGGAAGGCCAGGCCAACTACGGTGGCGATGGGAGCCAGAGTGATCCAGCGCTTCTCGAAGTTCAGGCGCAGACCGAGGACTTCCTCCCCGTCGACCATCTGCTTGCAGACCACGCCGGTGTCGGGCAGCGAGGTGGCGTCGCTGCCGGCGCGCGGCCCGGTGAGACCGAAACAGGGTATCTCGCGACCGTCGGCGAGCCGTGGCAGATAATGGTCCTTCTGCTGCTGGGTGCCGTACTTGAGCAGCAGTTCGCCCGGCCCCAGGGAGTTGGGTACCCCCACGGTGACCATCAACGTCTCGTTGATGGCGAGCTTCTGCAGCACCGCCGACTGTGCCTTGGCCGAGAAACCCAGCCCGCCGTATTGCTTGGGAATGATCATGCCGAAGAAGCCTTCCCGCTTCAGGTATGCCCACAGTTCCGCCGGCAGATCGGCGCGCTCGCGGGTGATTTCCCAGGCGTTGCACATGCCGGCGGCCACCGCGCATTGCTGGTCGACGAAGGCGCGCTCCTCCTCGGTCAGGCCGTCATCGCGATAGGCGAGCAGCTTGTCCCAGGCCGGTTTGCCGGTGAACAGCTCGCCATCCCAGGCGACGCTACCGGCCTCCAAGGCCACCTGTTCGGTGTCAGAGACCTTTGGCGCTACCTTCTGAAACGTCGCGAAGATCTTCGGCGACAACCAGCGGCGACGCAGCGCCGGCAAGCCACAGGCGGCGGTCACGGCGGCCCCGATCAATAGCACGAGGCCGAGCAAAGGGGCGCCAAACAGCACGCCGACGATACCGAGCACGGCCAGTACACCAAGCGCAGCCAGCGCACCGGCCTCGCGGTGCATTACGGTAAGCAAGCCGACCACGGCCAGGCCAACGAGAGCGAGCTGGATCATGCGAGACCTCCGTCTGCAAGTCAGGATGTCGCGATATTCTAACGAGCGTTTGAATTATTCAAGCCTAGACCATTTGACTGATAGTGGCCAGAGGCGGTTTCGCATCGCTTCAGCAAAGGGGCTGGGCAGATCAACGCAAGTGTGGCTGGGGAGCCTTGAACAGGATGATCCATAGTGCCAATGCGATCAGTAGCCCGCCGCTTACATGGGCCGACGTTACCCGTTCGCCAAGAAACAGGGCACCCCATAGTACGCCGAAGGGCGGTACCAGCATGGTGACCGTCAGGGGCTTCACCGGCCCAAGATCCTGCAACAAGCGGAAATACAGCAGGTAGGCCAGCGAGGTGCAGGCTAGCCCCAAGGCCAGCATGGCCCACCAGATATCGGCATTCCACCATGCTGCCAGCGTTGGCCTGGATCCCGCTTCGAGCAGCATCAGTGGTGCTAGCAGCAGTGTCGCCCCTATCTGTGAGCCCACCGCCAGAAGGCGTGTGTCCAGTCCTCCTCGCTGGGTGACCCAGCGCCGCACCAGAAAGCCGGCGAGCCCATAGCAACCGGCAGCAATCAAGCAGGCCAGGGCGCCAATCAGCAACTGGTGATCCATGGCTACCGGTCCGGTCTGTACCAGTACCGTAACGCCGATCAGTCCCAGCGACACGCCAATCAACCGATCCCGCGTCATCGCTTCATGAAAGAAACCGGCGCCAATCATCACACCCAGCAGCGGCGTGGTGGCATTGAACATGGCGGAATAACCCGCGGGCAAATACTGCGCTGCGATGCAGAACATGGCGAAAGGGATGCCGGAATTGACCATGCCGATCAGCAGCGCGGTCAACCCCTTGCCTTGAAAATTCCAACGTACCCCGATGGTCGCAAGAATCACGATCAAACCCAGGGCGCCCAGCAATACCCGGAGAAACGCAGTGGAGAAGGCACCTAGCTCCGGCGCGACGATGCGCATGAACAGAAAACTCGCGCCCCACAGCGCAGAGAGCAGCAACAGGCGAAGCGTGGAATCCAGCGGCATGGAATGCCCCTTTCCTGATTGGGTGCCCTCAAGAGTACTTTGAACCGCCAATGTGTTGCTGGCCATTTTCGGCAGTCGAGTTGGGAGCTGAAGTCATTGCCTGTGGGCGTAGAGAGTGGGAGAAAAAGCACCCCGCCAGGGGCGGGGTGAAGTGGGCATTCTCAGGCGAGATCGAGGGTGTCTGCCCTGACCTTGGGCGCGCTGCGGGCGGGAGCCCCGTTGGCCACGTAGTAGGGTGCCTGCGAGCGTGGCAGAGGGGCGCGGCCGCGAATCTTGTCGGCCATTTTCTCGGCCAGCATGATGGTCGGTGCATTGAGGTTGCCGGTGGGGATCACCGGAAACAGCGAGGCATCCACCACGCGCAGGCCGTGAAGGCCATGCACACGGCCTGCACCATCGACGACCGCCATCTCGTCGTCACCCATCTTGCAACTGCCGCAGGGGTGATAGGCGGTTTCGGCGTGAGCGCGCACGAAGGCGTCCAGCTCCGAGTCGGACTGCACGTCAGGGCCCGGTGATATCTCGCGCCCGCGGTAAGGGTCCATGACGGGCTGTTGCATGATCTCGCGGGTCAGGCGGATGGCGTCGCGGAATTCCTGCCAGTCCTTGTCCCTGGACATGTAGTTGAACAGGATGCTCGGCGCCTGGCGCGGGTCGCGGGAGGTCAGGCGAACGCGCCCCCGGCTCTCGGAGCGCATCGAACCCACGTGGGCCTGGAAACCATGGGCCTGCACGGCACTCTTGCCGTTGTAGCTGATGGCGATCGGCAGGAAGTGGTACTGCAGGTTGGGCCACTCCTCCTCGTCGCGGGTACGGATGAAGCCGGCAGCCTCGAACTGGTTGCTGGCACCGACGCCGGTGCCGAGAAACAGCCACTCGGCGCCGATCTTCGGCTGGTTGACCCACTTCAGGGCTGGATACAGCGAGATCGGCTGCTTGCATTCGTACTGGATGTACATTTCCAGGTGATCCTGGAGATTCTCGCCGACACCCTTGAGGTCGTGGACCACGGGGATGCCCAATTCCACGAGGTGGTCGGGATTGCCGACGCCCGAGCGCAGCAGGATCTGTGGCGAGGCGATGGCACCGCCGCACAGCAGCACTTCGCGGCGGGCACGGGCTTCCACCGGTTGGCGCTTGTGTAGGTAGCTCACCCCCACGGCACGCTTGTCTTCGAACAGGATGCGATCGGTGGTGGCGTGGGTGACGATCGTCAGGTTGGGCCGTCCCTTGGCCTGGTCCAGATAGCCACGCGCCGTAGACGCACGCCGCCCGTTGGGGGTGACGAAGCGATCCATGGGGCCAAACCCTTCCTGCTGGTAGCCGTTGACGTCTTCGGTCCGCGGGTAACCGGCCTGCTCGCCAGCCTCGATAAAGGCGTGGTAGAGCGGGTTATTGCCGGCCTTGGGCGTGGTCACGCTGACCGGGCCGTCACCACCGTGATAATCGTTGGGGCCGATATCGCGCGTTTCGGCCTTTCTGAAATAGGGGAGGCAATCGGCATAGGTCCAGTCCTCGAGGCCCGGTGCCTTGGCCCAGTTGTCATAGTCGAGCGCATTGCCGCGGATATAGCACATGCCGTTGATCAGCGAAGAACCGCCGAGCCCCTTGCCGCGGCCACACTCCATGCGGCGGTTGTCCATGTGGGGTTCCGGGTCGGTCTCGAAGGCCCAGTTGTAGCGCTTGCCCTGCAACGGGTAGGCGAGTGCCGCCGGCATCTGAGTACGGAAATCGAAGCGGTGGTCCGGACCGCCGGCTTCCAGCAGCAGCACACTGACGTCGGCGTCCTCGGTCAGGCGAGTGGCCAGGACGTTGCCGGCCGAGCCGGCACCGATGATGATGTAATCGAATTCATGCACACGTGTCATTGACAAGCCTCCTCAGAACACCGACTCGAACGGCCCCATTTCCACCTGGATGGACTTGATCTGGGTGTAATGGTCGAGCGTCGAGATGCCGTTCTCGCGACCCACGCCGGACTGCTTGTAGCCCCCCACCGGCATTTCGGCGGGTGACTCGCCCCAGGTGTTGACCCAGCAGATGCCGGCCTCCAGGCGATGGATGGTGCGATGCGCACGGTTCAGGCTTTCGGTGAAGACCCCGGCGGCCAGGCCATACGGTGTATCGTTGGCGCGGGCGATGACCTCGTCCTCGTCGTCGAAGGTCAGCAGCGCCATCACCGGACCGAAGATCTCCTCCCGCACGATTCGCATCTCGTCGGTGCAATCGGTGAATACCGTGGGGGCGGCCCAGGCACCGGCGGAGAAGTCGTCGTCGACCATCGGTTCGCCACCGGCCAGGACGCGGGCGCCTTCCTGTTTGCCCAACGCGATATACGACAGCACTTTTTGCTGGTGCTCGAAGCTGACCAAGGGACCGAAATTGACTTCCGGGTCCAAGGGGTTACCGGCCTTGATGCGCGCCACGCGCTCCTTGATCCTGGCTTCGAACGCGTCCTTGATCGAACGGTGCACGAACACCCGCGTGCCGTTGGTACACACCTGGCCACTGGAGTAGAAGTTGGCCATCATCGCCGCATCGGCGGCACGCTCCAGGTCGGCGTCGTCGAACACGATCAGCGGCGACTTGCCGCCCAGTTCCATGGTCACGTCCTTGAGCGTCGAGCCGGCAGCCGCCGACATCACCTTCTTGCCGGTGCCGACTTCCCCGGTGAAGGAGATCTTGTCGAGTCCCTCATGGGCAGTGAGCATCTGTCCGACACGGCCATCGCCGTGTACCACGTTGAAGACACCATCCGGCAGGCCGGCCTCGGTGAAGATCTCGGCCAGTTTCATGGTGGTCAGCGGGGTGACCTCACTGGGCTTGAAGACCACGGCATTGCCGGCGGCCAGTGCCGGCGCCGATTTCCAGCAGGCGATCTGGATGGGATAGTTCCAGGCGCCGATGGAGCCGACCACGCCCAAGGGTTCGCGGCGTGTATAGACGAACGAGGACTCGCGCAGCGGGATCTGTGTGCCTTCGATGGCGGGTGCCAGGCCGGCGAAGTATTCGAGGGCATCGGCACCGGTGACGATATCCACCGCGGCGGTCTCGCTGATCGGCTTGCCGGTGTTGAGAGTTTCCAGTTCGGCCAGTTCGTCGTTGCGCTCCCGCAGCAGGCTCACGGCGCGGTTGAGAATGCGCGCACGTTCCAGGCCGGTCATGGCGGCCCACGTCTTCTGGCCTTCGCGGGCCGAGGCCACGGCCGTATCGACGTCGGCCTGCGAGGCCTGCTGGACCTCCGCCAGGAGTGTGCCATCGGTGGGGTTGATGACTTGGAACGTTTCTCCGGAGGTGGCGTCTACTCGACGCCCACCGATATAGAGTTGCTGGAGTTCGATTGTCGCCATGGGGTCCTCCTGTGGGAGATCGAAACCGGCCGCGCATGTGTTAGCGCGGGTCAGTCATTTGTTGTGACAGTGGTGTGTCGAGTCGTTGTTCGTCGAGCTAGTTGCGCGTCGAGATAGTCGTAGGCGAGCCCGCGAGCGCGATCGACATCCAGCCCTTCCGGTGCCATGGCGCCGCGTAGCCACAAGCCGTCGATCATCGCGGCCAGGCCACGAGCGGCTTGCCGTGCCTCTTCCTTGGGTAGGCAATGCCGAAATTGATGGCACAGATTGGAGTACAGCCTTCTGTCATTGACATGCTGAAGACGCTGAAGATCACGCTTGTGCATGCTGCTGGCCCAGAAGGCCAGCCAGGTTTTCATTACCGACTGGCTGACCTGGCTGCGATCGAAGTTGCCGTCGATAATGGCACGCAGATGGTCGCGCGGAGAATCGCTCGGTAACGCTTGACGTCGGCGTGCCACGGCCTCTCCAAGATCACTGAGGATCTGGCGCATGGTGGCTTCCAGCAACCCGTCCTTGCCGCCGAAGTAGTGGCTGATGATGCCGGCGGAGACACCGGCACGCCGGGCGATGCGCACTATGGTGGTATCGGCCAGGCCGGCTTCGTCGATCGCCTCCATGGTGGCCTGGATCAACTGGCGGCGGCGAATGGGTTCCATTCCGAGCTTTGGCACCGGTTTGTCTCCTTTCCGAGTCGCACTCACGGGGCTCTGTTCCTCATCGTTTCGATGGCAGAACCTGGCCGGAGGCCACTGCATCTTACTGTGGTTAGTATGCATCTTTTTTATTGAACGTTCAATCAATAAAAAAGATCGTGTCGTGATATGGTATGTTGGATTCGCTATGAACCGAGCTTAACAAGGAGGGGGACACCGAGTGTAATGGCGTGTCACAAGGGATAGGCCAGCAGGAGAAAGGAAGCGATGAGCAAGCCATTGAAGAACTCCCTATCGATTCTGAGTGCGGTCGCATTGATCTTGAACGCGACTTCGCTGCTGGCGCAGGAAGCGGTGAGCTGCCAGACGGTGCGGTTTGCCAAGGTGGACTGGACCGATATCACGGCCACGACGGCGCTCACTCGTGAGGTTCTCGAGGCCCTCGGCTATGACACTCGCGTCGAAACCGTCTCGGTCCCGCTCGTCTATTCCGGTCTGCGCTATAACGATTTCGATGTCTTTCTCGGCAACTGGATGCCATCGATGGCGTCGATCAGCGATCCCTATATCGAGCAGGGCGATGTCGACCGGGTGGCTGCTAACCTGCACGGTGCCAAGTATACGCTGGCGGTACCGCAATATGTCCATGATGCGGGGGTGACCTCGGTGGCCGATCTGTCCGAGCATGCCGAACGATTCGAGGAGCGCTTGTATGGCATCGAGGCCGGCAATGACGGCAACATGATCATTCAGGACATGATCGATGATGACGCCTTTGGGCTTGGTGACTGGCGGCTGATCGATTCCAGCGAGGCCGGCATGCTGGCTGAACTGCGCTCCAAGGTCGAGCGCGGGGAGTGGATGGTATTCCTGGGATGGCAGCCTCATCCGATGAACATCAATTTCGACATCGCCTATCTGGAAGGCGCCGATGACTACTTCGGCCCCGACCGGGGCAGGGCAATCGTCTATACCAATACGCGTGCCGGTTATGTCGAAGAGTGTGCCAATGTCGGGGTGCTGCTCGAGAATCTGGAATTCACGCTGGAAATGGAAAGTCGGTTGATGAGGGCGATCATGGAGGAAGGCGAGGGCCCGCGTGATGCCGCGCGCGCCTATCTGCAGGACAATCCCGAGGTGCTTGCTGAGTGGCTCGACGGCGTATCTAGCGTGGATGGTGAGGACGGCCTTGCGGCGGCTAGGGCGGCACTGAATATCGAAGACTGACGTGTGGCGCGACGGGCTTGCCAAGGGGCAGGCCCGCGTGCATAATGCGCCCCCGTTGTCGGCGATCCCCGGGCCACCGGTGAGAATGGCCGTCAGCCGGCTACGTAGCTCAGCTGGTTAGAGCACATCACTCATAATGATGGGGTCCCCTGTTCGAATCAGGGCGTAGCCACCAAGCTGAATAGCGAAACGCCCGTCTGGCTCAGCCAGGCGGGCGTTTCATTTTGCCGTGCCGTGTCGCGGCTTTTTTCCTCGCTGCGCATGGACTTGCGTTCATGAAGCCGAATGTCCGCTTGACCTTCGTAATATGATCCGTATACTACGTCGCGTGTTCCGGGTCGTTCCCCGATAGCTCAGTTGGTAGAGCAAGTGACTGTTAATCACTGGGTCGCAGGTTCGAGTCCTGCTCGGGGAGCCAACACCCACGGAACACAGGTAGGTAGCTGATTTTGATGAGATTCCTCGATAGCTCAGTTGGTAGAGCAAGTGACTGTTAATCACTGGGTCGCAGGTTCGAGTCCTGCTCGAGGAGCCAACCTACCGCCTGCCTTTCCGCGTATGCCGGTCGTTCCCCAATAGCTCAGTGGGTAGAACAAGTGACTGTTAATTGCTGGGTCACAGGTTCGAGTCCTGTTCGGGGAGCCAGATCCGATCAGGCACTCATTACCCGGTCAGTCCTCTACCCGCCCCAATGTCCCTCTGTGGACTGATGATCGCGTAAGCTCTGATGCCGTCTGTGCACTCGTCTCCCCTCAACGGAGCCGATGAGCTTCGCTGGGTGTGACGCACCTGGCACAGAGCATCGGACTTGGGAGGCCAGCTACCTACCGGACAAGGGCCTCATCTGACGATTTCCGCGACTTGCAGGAAGGAGACGGGTGGAGCGATGCCGAGCTTCTTGGCCGCTTCGGAATTCACGACATAAGCAAACTCGGTGACGCGCGCGATCGGCAGATCGCCGGGTGTCGCGCCATCGCGGAGGATCCGCAGCGCCTGTTCGCCTGCGGTGTGTCCCACGTCCCGGGCACGGGCGGCGATCGACACGAGGCCCTGGCCGTCACGCACGACCTCTTCATAAGGGCTCAGGATCGGCAGGCCATGCTCGATCGCCGCGGCCGTGAAGGCCGCTCGCTGCGCCCGCAGCACCGTGCTCGACCCGACATAGATGAAATCGACCCCGGCCTCGGCCAGCGCCGCGACGCCGCCCGGGATCAGCGCGGGATCGGGCGCCTCGTCATTTCCCGGGTCGATCTCGAGCGCGGTGAGCTCGAAGTCCATCTCCTGCGACAATCGGCGCATTTCCTCGACCTTGATCAGCGAGTTCCTCTCGTTGCTGTGAAACAGGATGCCGAGATGATCGAACTCGGGCTGGATCGTGCGGATCACGCGAATGTTCACCGCCTCGGGAACCCGGTTGAATGTGCCGGTGACGTTACTCCGGCCGCTTCGCTCGAAACTTTCGGCGATGCCGGTGCCGAAGGGATCGGCTACATACATGAAGACCAGCGGCCGGTCCGTGACGTATTGCTGGTTCCCGGTATCGGAAATTCGCCCCGCCATGCCCAGCGTCACGCTGGTGCCGAAGGTCAGGACCAGATCGGCGTCGAGCGCCCGGGCCTCCTCGACGAAACCGGGGAGCGCTGCCCTGTCCTGGCGGGCGTCGCGGATCAGGACCTCGGCGCCGATTCCGGCGCCCTCGATGGTCTCGACGAAGGCTTCGCAGCCGTCGGTGCAGCCATCCCAGAACACCGCATAGACGATTTTCTCGGCGGCGAGGGCCGGTCCTGCCACCAGGCAAAGCAGTGCGACCGGCAAAGCTCTTAGCAGTGTGTTCATGAAATATCCCCTTTGGATTTCAGGGCCTCGCCGGCGCGGCGCGTGGGCACCAGCCGTCCCGCCGCCAGCACGACAAGACCCGCGAGCATCAGCCAGCCAAGACTGGCCACGGCCTGGTCGTAGCCCACGGTTTCCACCACCATGGCACAGGCCAGAAGCCCCGCGATCGCGGCCAACCGCTCCACGAGTCGCAGCGTTCCGAGAACCCGGTTGCGTGCGCCGTGCACGTCGCTGGTCTCGGCCAGCTTGATCGCCTCGGCATATTGCGGCGCGTCACAGATCGCGTTGCCGATGCCGAGGATCACGACGGACAGCGCCATTGCATAGATCCCGGACCAGAACGACAGCGACAGGAATGCCACTGCGGCAAGCGCCATCCCCGCGAACAGCAGCGGCATCCGGCCGATCCGGCCGTCGGCGAGGCGCGACGCGACCGGGCCTCCCAGCATCCGCGCCAGGAAATACAGCATCACCACGCGGCCGATATTGGCCATCCGCGTGCCGGAATCGTCGAGGATCACCGGCACCAGATACCAGACGAAGACGGACATCCCGACATTGACCGGCACCGCCACGCCGAGGATCAGCGTGGGGACGCGGAGATTGGCGAAGACAGCCCAGCCATGTCCCTCCTGCGAGACCTGCTCCGACGCGGTGGTCCGCTTGCCCACGTCGCGGACGAGAGTTCCCGCCCCGAGCAATCCGGACAGGAAGACGAGCCCGGCGCCGACGAAGAAGGTCGGGGCCGGGCCCATCCGGTCGGCCAGGACGCCGCCCAGGGCCGAGCCGCAGAACGCGCCGGCGATCAGCACGAACAGGAAGCTGCCGACCGCCTGCGCATCCGCGTCCTCGGGTGCCGTGCGGATTGCGTACTCGAGGCAGGCCACGGTCGCGACGCCGTAGATCAGCGCCATGACCCCATGCCAGAAGGCGATGCCGAGGACGCCACCGCTGAGGCCGACGCCGACCATGGCCGCGGCGGTCAGCGGCACGCAGGTGAGGAACAGGTCGCGCGGGGCGATCCGGTCTGTGAGCGTGCCGCCGAACGGGGCGATGATCGCGAGCGCGAGCAAATAGGTGACCAGCGGTGCGGTCGCGGCCAGATCCCCCGCCAGCCATTCGGCGCCGCCGGCCTCGCGGGCATAGATTGGCATGAAGGCGGTGGAGATCTCGGTCCCGAGCGAGAACAGGAAGGCCGGCATGCGGACATCGACGAAATAGGCCTGGCCGAGTCGCTTCACGGCGGCGGTCTGTCGGGCGGCGACGTCCTGGGCGCGGTCCGACAGCCGCCACGCGATCCGCGCCAGACTGCCGGCGTCACGCGGCGGGATCACATGGGTGAACTGGCCTGCCACCTGCTGGCGCAGCAGCGTGTCGACCCGGTCGAGCGGCTTGCCGACGGCGCCTGCGGTCACCCAGATCACCAGCTCGAAGGACAACAGCACGGCGATCAGCCCGATCACGCCGATATCGAGAAACACGTCGGTGAGATGGGTTTCGGCGACGTGCGGATTGAGGTCGATGCGCAGCTCGCCGATGATCGTGTTGCGTCGCAGGATCATGTGCGTGACCGAGTCCGCCGACAGGTCGGGCCGGATCAGCGGCTCGGGACCGGCCTCGGTGTTGCGCGTGGCGACGGCGACTTCCGTGCCCGCGCGATCGAGGAGCGTGATGCGCTCGACCTCTTCGAACTGGGCGATGACCTGGTCGAGATAGGCCTCGGTGCCGGCGATGGCGCCGAGCTCCAGCCCGAGATCGAGGGCGGATTCGAGATCCTCGCGCACGATGGCGCCGATCAACTGGGACCGGCTCTCGAACTCGGGTTTCAGGTCGGCCTCGAACAGCCGTGTTGCCGTCCACGCCATCAACACCAGCGACAGGCCCAGCAGCAATCCGGCCCAGAGGATGACCCGGCGCGCCGACAGCCGACCCGGCTGGACCGACCGGCTCATTGTGACGGCGCGTCGCTGGAGGCCCCGATTGCCGCCTCGTAGGCCACTTCCGACCGGCGCAACAGATCGTCGAACTCCGCGCTGCTGAGGCCGAGCCCGCGGACCGGCGCGACCTGCACGACATAGGGGGTACCCCGCCGCCAGAACCGCCGCTCGAACCGGTCATAGGTCTCCAGAAGGGCCTCGACGATGCCCACGTGCTCGCGCAGCGCCAACCGCGTCAGCAGCGCCGTGGCCAGTCCCGTCGCCAGCAGGATAGCCAAGGCCGCGACGCCGAGGCTCGCCGCCATGGCCCGCACCTGGGTTCTGGACAGCGCCCTGGAATATTCGACCACGACCCCGCCGGCCGGCGTGCCCGTCGCGGTGGAGAAGGCGCTGCTCAGGACGAAGCTGGACCCGGTCTCGACATGCAGGCTCTCGCCCGGCCGCGCCGGATCGGCCAGCGTAATGCTCCCGGTCGGCGCGCCGCCGCCGGTGCTGTGCACGATTGCCCCGTCCGGCCCGTACACCTGGACCGCGATAATGGCGCTGTCACTCTGCCGGACTTCCTCCAGAACGGCCTGGGCGTTGCGCACCGTCGCGACCGGCAGACCGAGTTCGGCCACCGATTCGAACGGCGGCTTGATGCCGTCCACCAGCACCGAGACCCGATCGCGCACGAGGCCGGACAGGATGGCATCGAATTGCAGCGTGGCGATGACCACGAACACCGCGAGCGCCAAGAAATTGACGACGCAGAGCGCGGCGACGACACGCCAGATCAGGCCCAATTCTCGAGCTGGCCCGTCCAGCTGAAGAAAAAGGTGGACATGACTCGATTGTCCGCGCGGCGCGCCGCTGCAAGTTGCTCTTCGCCATGACGGGTGGTGCCTGAGAGCTTTTCACCCAGCTCCATGAGGCCTCCCTGCGTTCTTTGCTGTTTTTGTACGCACTAACCTTAGGCTAGACCTCCTCTGGAGTTGCCGCTAAAGGGCCTGAGTCACAGGGAATCAACGATGAGTCCTCATGACCGAGCGATAGGTAGCTTTTGCCAGTCGATCCGCTCCCGGACCGGCTCCTACGCCGAGGCGTCGAACACCTGCTTGACCAGCTCGGCGAGCGTCGGGTGGATGTGGATGCTGTCACGCACCCGCTCCGCCTTGGCCCCCGGGGTGTTCATGGCGACCACCACCTCGTGAATGAGATCGGCTGCCTGGGGCCCGACCAGATGGAAGCCCAGGATTCGATCGCTGCCCTTCTCGACCAGCAGTTTCGCAAAGCCCGGTGGTGAACCGACGATCTTGCCCTTCGCAAAATCGGCGTAATTCTTCCGGGCCACGGTGTAATCGAGGCCCTGGTCGCGACAGGCGCGCTCGGTTAGCCCGACCGAGCCGATCTGCGGGTTGCTGAACACGGCGTGCGGGTTGGCGGTGTAGTCGACGGTAAGGGAGGCACCGTGCGCGTTGTGGTAGGCAAGCTCACCTTCGTAGCTCGAGGTGTGCTTGAACATTCCCTGTCCGATGACGTCGCCATAGGCATAGATGTCGGGGTGCGTGGTCCGAAGCCCGTCGTCGACCATCACGAAGCCGCGGTCGTCAAGCTCGACCCCCGTCTGCTCCAGCGCGAGTCCATCGGTGTTGGGACGCCGACCGGTGGCCAACAGGATCTGATCGCCGAGCACGGTACGCTCGCCGTCGTCGGTGGTGACGACCAGGCCGCACTGCCCATCGCGCACCAGCGCCTGGCGTGCCTCGGCTTGCAGCAGGAGCTCTACCCGCTTGCCAAGCTCCTGCGTGAACAGTGCCCGCACGTCGTCGTCTTCGGCCAGCAGGCATTCGGAATGGTCGATCAGTGTTACGCGGGTGCCCAGGGCGGAGAAAAAATGGGCAAACTCGCAGCCGATGTAGCCGCCGCCGAGGATGATCAGGTGCTCGGGCTGCTCGGTGAGGTCGAAGATGACGGACTCGTTGGTGAGGAACCCGCTCTCCGCCAACCCGGGGAGCGGCGGGATCGCGGGTCGTGCGCCCGCAGCGATGAAGATCCGCTCTGCGGTCAGCTGGCTCCCATCCTCCATCTCGATCAGTTTGTCGTCCACAAAACGCCCCTGGCCATAGAAGGGGGCGAAGGCGCCTTCCACCCAGCGGCGCACGGCGGCGGCGTCGTCCTCGCGCCGCCGGCGGACCGTTCCGAGAACGGCCTGGAAGTCGACGCGAACCGACGACTGATCCAGGTGGATACCAAAGTCCCCGGCGTACCGGATCGTCTGCATCACTTCGGCAGCCTGAATCAGGCCCTTCGTCGGGATGCAGCCGCGGTTCACGCAGGTACCGCCGAGCTGGTCGGGACGGTCATCGACCAGCGCGACTGACTTGCCGTCCTGCCGAGCGTAATAGGCGGCAGTCAGGCCGGAGCCGCCGCCGATGCAGATCACGTCGTAGCGCTCAATCGCAGCCATGGTGTTCCTCCACGCGTCACTGCGCGGCGCGAGTACGGGGCTGGGGCATCGGACGCCAAAACGAGATCCGCCACCCTGTGCCGCGCTCGATGTGGTTCGGCCGGCCTTGTCGAGGTCGGCGATCAGGTTCTGCTTTTGCGAGTGTAGTTCACTCTATGCCCGTCACAGGGGGCGAAAGATGGCTTCAGGAGCCGGTCACAATAACGTGAAATGATGCACTGAAGATTGGCGTGTTGTAGTCGCGTCCCATTGTGGGCCTTGTCTATCATCGATGAATGGATGCGTTAGCCAACCAAGGAGGACGACTGTCATGCACCATCACAACCTGAGCGCCTGGCAGCACGGCCATACCTTCGAACAGGATCGGGTCCGTGTCGGAGAGAGACGCACCCGGCTCGTCGTGGTCCTCACCTTGGTGACCATGGTCGTCGAAATCGCGGCCGGCCTGCTTTACGGTTCGATTGCGTTGCTGGCCGATGGGCTGCACATGGGCTCGCATGCAACGGCGCTCGGCATTGCTGCCTTCGCCTATGCCTACGCTCGTCGCCACGCACGGGATGACCGCTTCAGCTTCGGCACTGGCAAGGTCAATGCGCTGGGTGGTTTTGCCGGGGCGGTGCTGCTGGCCGGATTCGCCCTCTACATGGGCATCGAGAGTGTGGCCCGATTCGTCAATCCCGTGGATATCGTATTCGACAAGGCCATTGCCGTGGCCGTCATCGGTCTCGCCGTCAACGGTGTGTCAGCCTGGATTCTCGGAGGCGGGGACCATCATCATTACGCTGAGCATTCCGGTCATCAACATTCCGACCACAACCGTCGGGCGGCCTATTTCCATGTCCTGGCGGACGCCTTGACCTCGTTCCTGGCGATCGTCGCGTTGCTGGCGGCCAAGTATCTCGGTTGGCAATGGATGGATCCGGCCATGGGCCTCGTCGGTGCCGTGCTGGTGACCCGTTGGTCCTGGGGCTTGCTGCGCGATAGCAGCCAGGTGTTGCTCGACCGGCAGGCTAGAGCGCTGGCTCCTGAGGTTCGCGACCTCCTTGAAGGTGGCACCAGTGATCGGATCAGTGATCTGCATATCTGGTCGATCGGGCCCGGGATCTACGCGGGGATCATCGCCCTGGTGTCGGACCAGCCCCAGCCGCCCCACGTGTATCGAAGCAAGCTGGAAGCCAGACTCCCCGAGCTGGTTCACACCACGATAGAGGTCGAGCCTTGCACCGATATCGGCCACGTCTCGGCCGCCTAGTATTCGAAAGACGATCCTATTGACGGCGGCACCGCCGATGGGGATTGCCATACCGACCAGCACCCCGACCTGAGGCGGGATCGCCGTTTGCTCCAAACGATTCCCGGCATCGGGTCCGCCGTCTCGCTCAGGCTATTGGCGCTTTACCATATTAGGTGTCATGTATCTCATTTCTCTGGATATCCGCGAACGCTTCCGCGATGCGGGGTGGTGCGGTGGGGCTAGGTACGTATGAAGAGCATATACTGTGAGTCAGCTGAGCCACCCGGGAGCCTGCGCTTTGTCTGAAAACTGCCTGCGCTCGATCATACGGCGTTAAAAATCAGCTCAAAATACTCATTTACACCCCATAAACTCCGTCTTCTCGCTGATTTTTGCCTTGTCTGATCATCGCTCGACGACTTTTCAGAAAAAGCTTGGAGACAGAACGCCAGCTCGGATGTTCTTTGGCGAGTACCCCGGAACCCTGAAAACTGTGGGTGCTGCATTTGTTATTTGAATCCAGTAACTAAAATCCATAGGGCAAGAGGCTAGTGGAAAATATGCGTCGTCATAGTCAGTTGCAAAAACCTGGTTTTTCCAAGTGGATTATGCCGTGGGGAGTTGCTTTTCTGCTAGCTTATGGTCCGGTTCTGGCACAGGAGGTTTTGCCTGACACCAAGATTCCGGAGTCACAAGAAATCGAGACACCACATGACCAGGGAAAGGGTAACGATAGTGGTAGAACCACTGCTAAAGATATTGACCGCGATGCCGAAAATTCCCAATCCTCACGTTCTCAACAGATGGATGCTGCGTATGCTCGCCCACCTATTACCGAAGTTGCCAAAACGACAAGCCATTCCCTCGAAGTGCGTGGTGAAACGATTGTTTATGAGGCGACTGCCGGGACACTGACAATTCGCGATGATAAGGGCATGCCCACCGCCAGTGTGTTCTACGTTGCCTATACGGTGGCGCATGAAGATGATCAGCCCCGACCGGTGACCTTTTTCTACAATGGAGGCCCAGGCTCGGCGAGCCTATGGCTTCATATGGGATCGTTTGGTCCTGTGCGTGCCAAAACCGATGAACCGAAATCACTGGGCTCACCTCCCTATGAATTAGAGACCAATTCGGAGACTTTGATTGACAAGACCGACATGGTGTTCATCGATGCCGTAGGTACCGGCTATTCTCGACCCCTTGATGGCACGGGGATGGATGAATTTACAGGGGTCGATCAGGACGCAGAGGCCTTTTCCAGAGCTATCATACGTTATGTGACACTCAACAAACGCTGGAATGCGCCGAAATTCCTGTTAGGTGAATCGTATGGTGCCACGCGCTCCGCAGTAGTTGCCAATTTGCTGGAGTCTAGAGGAGTGGCGGTTAACGGCGCCATCCTGTTATCACCGATTCTCGACTATACAGTACTCGATAGGGATCGATATTACGTCAACATGCTGCCAACTTATGCGGCAGCGGCATGGTATCACGATAAGGTCGTGAACAAACCAGAAAATTTGGAAGATTTTATACAGCAGGCGAGAGAGTTTTCTGGTGACACCTATGTCCAAGCCTTGGCTGAAGGGGATCTCATCAGTGAAGCAAAGGCCAACGAGGTTGCACAGCAGATGAGCCATTTTATCGGCCTTTCTGCCGCCTATCTTCTACAATCCAATCTTCGTGTTCCCGAATGGCGTTTTCGCAAGGAGTTGCTTCGTGATCAACGTTTGACGATTGGACGTTTCGATGCTCGGTACACGGGTATGGACGAAGATGCTGCTGGTGGGAGGGCAGGAATGGATCCCTCAGAAACGGCGGTCAAAGGTGCTTATCATGCGTTACTTCGGGACTATCTAGTACGTATGCTAGAGTATGACAGCGATCTTGATTATAGAGTTCTTCATCAGGGCGAGGTGGGTGAATGGGATTGGAGTCACAACCGGCATCAGTCTCCTAAGGCTACTGTTGATCTGTCCGAAGTGATACGAAAAAACCCGCACTTCAAAGTTATATCTTTGAACGGTTATTATGACCTTGCAACACCATTTCTCGGTACGGAATACGATCTTTCACACTTGAGTCTCGAACCAGTGCTGCGACAGAATATCAGCATTAGGTACTATCCATCCGGCCACATGATTTATCTCAATCCCGATGCTTTAGCAGAGATGCGGAATGATGTTGTTGAATTTTTGGAGGAGGCGATAGGCGATCGCTAGCTAGCATTGCGCACGCTGCGATAAATATATCAGGCATCAGTGGATTATAAGGCGCAGATCAAAGAATGGTTGTGGAACGATAAGAAGAGACTTGATGCCTTATGACGTCCAACACCTGTTGTGACCTGATGTTACGGATGAAGCTCTGGGTGTGGCAGTAACCGATGTCCTGACGAAAAATTGCATCTCGCTTTGGAACAGTATGCTGGATTCTTCGACCAGGAGAGGGTATTCCATTATACCCGTGAGGCAGTAAGCTGTAGGCTTTCCAGCAGCGTCCGACAGGGAGATCACCGTGGGCTTTCGCTTCCAGCGCCGTATCCGCCTGGCACCCGGTATACGTCTCAACGCCAGCAAGAGCGAGCTGAGGCTCTCGGTTGGACCCCGCGGTGCTAGCCCGAACGTCGGATCAAGCGGCGTCCATGACCACGCAAGAATTCTCGGTACCGAGTTGGCTGACGGTGCGGAGCACGATAAGCGTGGTAAGCAGGAGAGCCCCGCTGGTGTCTCAGAGAGTGAACGCCGCCCGGTGCGTGCCCTGGAGGCCTTGTTGAAGGAAGGAGGCAGTCTGCCGTTACGGCTCGAGATCAATAAGTCAGGGGACATCAGCTATCGGCATGGCGATGGGACGCCGATGGGCGCCCATGACGCCAGACTGCTGCGCCGTCATGCTGGCGATGGGATCCGTGAGCAGTTGTCTACCCACTGTGAGCGGCTCAATGCCGATCTCGAAAGCCTGGCGCTGTTGCATGTTCAGACACCACCGCCGGGTCGCCACATGGGTTATCAGCCATGCCATTTCCCGGAGCCACCACCAGCATTTCCGATACTGCAGCAGCCGACCAGGTGGCAGCAGCTATGGCCAGCGGCTCGCCGTCGTATCGAAGAGGAGAATCTCCGGCGTGAGGAGGTCCATGAAAAGGCCTACCGCGCCTGGGAGTGGGACAAGGCCGAGCACGATAGCCGGGAGTTTGCCCGGGAGCAGCGCGAGACCCATGCTGTCCTGGACAATTTGGAGGCCATGGAACAGACCCTGGCCGAGCGGCTCGAGGAGATTTCTTGGCCACGAGAGACAGTCGTCGATTTCGACTTTGGGGATGACGCTCGTACCATCGCCGTGGATATCGATCTACCTGGCGAAGACGAGATGCCCGACCGGCAATGGACGATGCCCGTCAAGCGTCTCAAGCTGACTCCCAGAAAGCTCAGCGCCACCCGTCAGCGCAAGCTCTATAACGACTATGTGCACGGAGCGGTTTTCTTTGTACTTGGGACCGTCTTCGCCCGTCTACCCAAAGTGGAGCGGGCAGTGGTCTCCGGCTATCGCCAAGTCACCGATCCTGCCACAGGTGACAGCCGCGACCAGTATCTCTACACCATCAAGGTCGCCCGAAAAGAATGGGAGCGGATTCACGTCGACCAACTGGAGCAGGTCGGTCCGGCTCACGCACTCGATGCATTCACCCTACGTCGCGACATGACCAAGACAGGCATCTTCCGCGATATCGAGCCGTTCGGGTTGGGTTGACGGTGGGGTGCCGGCATCACCAAAGACACGCCTGTCATCGTCACGTACCAGGTCGGCTGCCACGGTGACATCGGCCACGCGACGCCTCTTGCCTCCACGCCCCGGGAAGACGCCCAGCAGACGCGTCTAGTTGAAGGTATGCACCTTCAGCCGCAGACTGCCGTCGTCCTGTTTCTTGAAGACGTGCGTCGCTATGCCGCTGAAGGCCGCCGGTGCTCCCGCATCATCCTTTCCCTCCGCGGACCATTTTGCGGTCGACACGACCAGCTCGCCATCGTTGATGGCCTCGATCAGCTCGAGCTTGTGCCCGGTCACGCCGTTCGCGAACAGACCGGCGAAGAACTCCTCGACCCCCGAGGGTCCCTTGATGATGTCGTGACTCGCCGGCAGGAATAGCGTGTCTTCGGTATACAAGGATGCAAGGCTCTCGGCATCGGTCTCGTTGAACGTGGCATCCCATTTGGCGTAGGCGGCGCTGACGTCCTCCTCGAGCGATCCGGCCTGGACTGTGATCGGCATCAGGAGTGCGATGCAGACGGCAAGTGTCGCGATGCGTAACGGTGTCATGGCTTCCTCCTCGGGCTTTGCCGCAGTAGCCCTGGCCAAGCCGGCTGCCGACGCAACGTCAGCCGTGGCGAGATCCCACAGCGGCAGTGTAGTGCGGTAGGGAGTAATAATAGTAACTATACACACGAACTAGTGTGCGCACCTCTTTTGAATGGAACGAGTTTAGGGGAATTCAACTCCGGTGTAAGTAATGTATGGGATGGATAATCTATTATGATATCAAAAATGAAAAGAATAAGTGTGAGGCTGGTTTTTAACATTCACAAAAAGTGTATGGGGTGAGGAATGAAGAAGTGAATATTCAATTCCACTCTGCCAACTGCTGGTTGGCTTTGAGCCGCTGGCGTTGGTGGAGAACCCCTTCAAAAATTCCTGACAAGTCGCTGTGTTCATCGATCAGGGCCCTCCTTATCCAACCGCTTGATCAGTTTGGCTCGATATTCGCCCCGCTCCAGCAACAGGCTCGGGGCATGCCCCTGTGCCTGCAAACGGGCACGCAGCAAATTGAGACGAGCGCAGGCCTGTTCCCGCTCCTCGTCCTGGTCCAGACGGGCGATCAGACTTTCCACCTCGCGGATTTCGCGCACCAGCTCCATCTCTGGCGGCAAATAGCCGGCATTTTTCAACAGCCGGTAACCGGCCCGAAGCTCTGCAGGAACCATGCTGTCGTCATCCAACTGCAACGGCTTGCCACTACCCGGCAAGCGATCAAGTTCGCCGTTTTCAAGGGCGTTTTGGATATGGGCTTCCGCCAGCTGATCGACCAAGGACATGCAGTATTTCCCCCAATATACGGATAGCAGTTCACACGGCCTCTGTCGCTGAGCATAACATCTTCAATAGTGTTGCGACTGGACTCCCTCGGCTGGGTGGAGGAGGGTACCGCCGATCTGGGTATCCCGTTTCGCCAGCAGGGGCAGGATTCCCGGCTGGAGGAGCAGGTATCGGTGGTCGGACGCGATCACTCCCTGGTCTGCCTGACGGCCCCGGACGCAAGTGACTTTGCCGCCCACCGCCAGCTGATGATCGCCTCGCAGACCCGCAACGAGTCCAATGCTCCTCTCGGTGCCCGTTTATGCGGTGCGGGGGTAAGCGATTTCCCACAATCGCGACAGGAAATCTCTTGTGGAGACGTATTTGTGATTTTGCTAATATTGATGGCTGCGCAGGACGCGCATGTCAGCACTGCTAGGGAAAGCCGGCTGCCACTGCCAGGGAGGGCGGTGGCTTAGCTGATTCATCCCGGCTTGTTGCGTACGGTGATGACGTCATGGCCGCGCACCCACACGCGCTCTCTATGGGCAATGGCCTGACTCGCGGCACGTGCCTGCTCCTCTGTTACCTCAAAGAACGCATCGTCCTCCGTCTCCACGTAGGGATAGTCGAGAATCGCTCCTTCGTGAATGGCGGCGACCTCGCCTGCTGTTAGCTGTCGGGCTTTCTTGATTCTCATCTGCACCCCTCATCGGCGGGGAGGCTGTCGCTGGGGTAGCGCACGGCATTCCCCCTCTTACGCCTCGTCAGCCAGGCACCTTCCCATGGCCGTGTTCCTCGAATGCCTCCTGCCATGAGTCTAGCTCTGGCGCACTAGCCTGAGCGAAAGCCAGTGTGGCCAACGGCGCGCGCCGCCACTGCAACTGGCGGCTTCCTGTTAGTATTTCCCTTGTCACTTAATTCGCATGAGGATTTTGTGGGTGCTATAGTTCATATGTGAATTTGTCTCCGGCGGGAGGAACAACCATGAATGCTGAAGAACTGCTTGAACGCCCTGATACGACCAGCCCCGAGGCCGGTCGAGTGGCACTGAAATTCTTCTTCAATGTCATGGAGCTGTGGGGCTGCACGCCGGCTCAGCAGCGTGTCCTGCTGGGAGGTATCGGCAATACCACGTACCACAAGTACAAGAAGCTGCCCCGGGTCCGGCTGCCACACGACACCCTTGAGCGTATCTCCTACCTCATGGGCATCCATAAGGCGCTGCGGATCATCTTCAGCAATAGCCCTGGGAAAGCCTCCGAGTGGGTGCACAAGGCGAATGCCGCGCCCCCGTTCAATGGCCAGTCTGCACTTGACTACATGCTGAACGGTCGAGTCATCGATCTGGCGGATATCCGTCGCTACCTAGACGGCGTCAGGGGGTGAGCGTGGCGGAAACGCGTACCCCGGAATGGCAGAATGCCTATCGCATCATCAACAGCGCCTATCCCCCGATCGATGTGTTCGAGGACACCCTGGATCCGGAAGACCTGGAGTTCGCCTTCGCGATCGAAGCGATGACAAACGACAGGTTGCTCGAGGAGGCTGGGCGGCTAGCCCGGATCCCGCCGGGTGATCGGGTCTCGGGCCCCGGATCCAGTCCCATCATGGCGGCATTTACTCATGTCGGTCGTCCGTCACGCTTCACCGACGGGACCTATGGCATCTACTACTGTACCAGTACCATGGATGCAGCCATTGCCGAAACCCGCTACCACATGGCCGAGTTCCTGGCAGCGACCCGTGAAGCCACCGTCGAAATCACCATGCGGTCCTACATCAACACCATCACCAAGGCATTGCACGACGTGCGCGAGGGCCATCCCGAGTTGCATGATCCTGCTCCGGCCACCTACTCCCGAGGCCAGGCCTTTGCCTCGCGTCTCAGAGCGGAAGGCTCATGGGGCCTCCTCTATCACAGCGTCAGGGCGCCGGGACAGGAGTGCGCAGCCGTCTTTCGTCCTCCCGCGCTGAGTATTCCGGTGCAGGGGCCTCATCTTCGCTATCTCTGGGATGGCAAGGCGCAGGCCATTACCCATGTCCTGGAAATTACCGAACGCTGGGAAGGTGGTTGATCACCGGCTAGATGCCAATGTTGTCGTCATACTTCCGTGCCCCAGGGTTCGATCGTCGCTTTCTCGATCCAACCATAGGTGCCGCGGCATGCTGTGCCAGGTTGCTCTGTTTTGCATAACTAAAAGTAAATGATTGTTAGAAAAATAATTTATTTTACGAAATGAATGAAGTGAAGCCACCCTTATCTCATCATGCAATGATGGGAGTGGTGACATGCCATTGGCCAAAAAGAATATTGCCTCAATGCCGAGTGGAAGCTCGCTGGCGCCTCTGGGTCTGGGGTTTGCCGGGGTGACGGAAGCGGCGGCCATTGCGGCATATGAATGGATCGGCCGGGGAGACAAGGAGTGTGGCGACAACGCTGCGGTAACCGCCATGCGCAAGACGTTTGGCTCCCTTCCTTTCAGCGGCACCGTGGTGATCGGCGAGGGGGAGAAGGATAATGCCCCCATGCTCTACAACGGGGAAGCGCTGGGTCAGGGAGGGGTGGCGGTGGATATCGCCGTCGATCCCGTGGACGGCACCAACTACCTGGCCAAGGGCATGGCGGGCGCGGTGGCCGTGTTTGCCGCGGCACCTGCCGGGGCCATGTTCTGCCCGGGCCCGGCCTTCTACATGGACAAGTTCATTGTCCCTCCTGCCGCTCGTCACTCAGTGGATCCGACCGCTCCCGTCGCCGAGAGAATCCGGGATTTAAGCCGGGCTCTGGGAAAACCCATCGATGAATTGCGCATTTTCGTCCTCGAGCGCCCGCGCCACGAGACCCTGGTTCGTGAGATCAAGGCAGCCGGTGCCAGCGTGCGAATGGCACTGGACGGTGACGTGCTCGGTGGACTGAAGGCGGCAATGGGCGAGGGTGTCGACGCCCTGATGGGGATCGGCGGTACGCCGGAGGGGGTGATTGCCGCCTGTGTGGCGCGTGCTCTCGGTGCCGGCATGTGGGGCGCACTTGCCCCTCAGAGCGAGGTGGAAGAAGCCCGGGTCAGGGACTGCGGGATGCGGCAGGGGCAGATCCTGACCATGAACGAGCTGGTGTCAAGCGATGACCTGGTCTTTGCCTGTACCGGCATCACCGGTGACGACACGCTAGCGGGTGTGCGGGTCATGGACGGACGTGCCTGGACGGAGACCCTGCTCATTCAAGGCGTCAATCATCGCATCAGCAGGATCCAGAATCAGCGGCTGCTGCGGGAGGGCGCATGAACGAGATGCTCCAGGAGAAACAGTCCGGCCGCCTCGACGTGACGGACCATGAGACTCGCCGGCTACGGGCCAATGCGCTTCGCTTCCTGGCCATCGATGCGGTGGAGGCAGCGAATTCCGGCCATCCCGGCATGCCCATGGGCATGGCGGATATCGCCGAAGTATTGTGGTGCGATTTTCTGAAACATAACCCGGGCAATCCGCAATGGCCGGACCGGGACCGGTTCGTGCTCTCGAACGGGCATGGTTCCATGCTGCTCTATGGCTTGTTGCATCTGAGCGGCTACGACCTGCCCCTGGAGGAGCTCAAGCGCTTCCGGCAGTCCGGTTCGAAGACGCCGGGACACCCAGAGTATGGTCACACGCCGGGCGTGGAAACCACCACCGGTCCATTGGGGCAAGGGCTTGCCAATGCTGTGGGTATGGCTTTGGCGGAGCGGGAACTCGTCGCTGAGTTCAATCGACCCGGTCATGAGATTGTGGATCACCGTACCTACGCTTTCGTCGGCGATGGCTGCCTGATGGAGGGGATCTCGCACGAGGCCTGCTCACTGGCGGGCGTGCTGGGGCTCGGCAAGTTGACGGTCTTCTATGACGACAATGGCATCTCCATCGACGGCAATGTTTCCGGCTGGTTCCGTGATGATACCCCCATGCGTTTCGCGTCTTATGGCTGGCACGTGGTAGCTGGCGTGGACGGTCATGATCCGACCGCTATCGCCATGGCCATTCGCGAGGCCGCCGCGGAAACCACGCGGCCGTCACTCATCTGCTGTCGCACCGTGATCGGCTACGGTTCTCCTGGAAAAGGGGATAGTGCCGGCGTGCACGGCGCAGCATTGGGTGATGAGGAGGTGGAGGCCACTCGCCAGGCCTTGCAATGGCCACATCCTCCTTTCGAAATCCCTGCGAAGGTGCGTTCGGCCTGGGATGCCCGTCTGCGGGGCGTGCAGGCAGAGCGTGAATGGCATCAGCGCTTCGCCGCTTACCGGAGCGCTTTCCCCGATGCTGCACGGGAACTGCAGCGTCGGCTCAGCGGGAATCTGCCGGAGGCCTTTACCACGGGCATCCGGACACTGACCGAGACGCTGGCCAAAGAGAGCAAGCCGGATGCCACCCGCAAGCACTCGGGCCGCGTTCTGGAGGCTGTGGCCGCATGGTTGCCGGAGCTCTTTGGCGGCTCTGCCGATCTGACCGGCTCGAACAATACCGGCTGGCCGGACATGTGTGTCCTCGGCACCCAGCCGGAGCGCGGTAACGGGCGAGGCCGCTACGTGCACTATGGCGTGCGGGAATTCGGCATGGCCGGCGTGATGAACGGGGTAAGCCTGCACGGCGGTTATCGCCCGTTCGGCGGCACCTTCCTGATCTTCTCCGATTACATGCGCAACGGCATGCGCATGTCCGCCTTGATGGAACGGCCCGTCATCTATGTGCTCACGCACGACAGCATCGCCTTGGGGGAGGACGGCCCCACACACCAGCCCATCGAGCAGCTGGGTAGCCTGCGCGCGATCCCCAATCTCACCGTCTATCGCCCGGCCGATGCCGTGGAGACGGCAGTAGGCTGGCGACTCGCCCTGGAGAGCCGATCCAACCCCGTGGCGTTGATTCTCACCCGCCAGAAAACCATGCCCCTTGTGCATTCCAGCGACACCATCGACGGTGCCGCCCGCGGCGCCTACGTGCTGTCCGAGGCCGAGGGGGGAGAACCTGACGGCATTCTGATCGCGAGTGGCTCCGAGGTAGGACTTTGTCTGGAAGCCCAGGCCCGTCTGGCGGAGGCGGGGTGTCGGGTGCGGGTCGTCTCGATGCCCTCGTGGGAGCTGTTCGACGCACAGGAATCCACATATCGCGAAGCGGTACTGCCGGCAACGGTGAAGCGCCGCCTCGTGGTCGAGGCCGCCGAGCCCCAGGGCTGGGAGCGTTACTTGGGTGAGCAGGGACGTGCGGTCGGTATCCACGGCTTCGGTGCCTCCGCCCCGGGCACGAAGCTACTGCGCAAGTACGGCTTTACCGTCGAGCGGATCGTCGCCGCCTACGAAAGCCTGGCTTGAGCGGGGGACGGCGCGTAACGACGTGCGCGCCGATCCGATCCAGGCAACCGGTTTCCAAGCGATGGATGAGGAGGGTTCAGCCATGATGCATAAGCACGCCAAGGCACTCACGGAAACAGTCCGCACACTAACGACCCGTGGAAAAGGGATTGTGGCGCTGGACGAGAGTAACGCCACCTGTACCGCACGCTTCGAAGCCGCAGGGGTGCGGTCCACCCCGGAGACGCGGCGACAGTATCGGGAATTGCTGATGACGGCGCCGGGATCCGAGGACCACATCAGCGGCGCCATTCTCTACGACGAGACGATCCGTCAAGCCACCAGTGATGGCGTTCCCTTTCCGAACTTCCTGAGAGCCCGTGGCCAGGTTCCGGGCATCAAGGTCGATACCGGCGCCAAGGATCTCGCCAATGCGCCCGGAGAAAAGGTCACCGAAGGACTCGATGGCCTGCGCGAGCGGCTTGCCGAGTATCACGCCATGGGGGCCCGTTTTGCCAAGTGGCGGGCGGTGATCGCCATCGGCGACGGACTGCCTAGCCAGCTCTGTTGCGAAGCGAACGCTCATGCCATGGCGCGTTATGCCGCGCTATGTCAGGAAGCCGGCATCGTGCCGATCATTGAGCCGGAGGTGCTGATCGATGGGTCTCACGACATCGATCGTTGCGAGTCGGTGACCGAGCACAACCTGCGCATCGTGTTCCGGGAACTGCAGGTCCATCGGGTGTTGCTGGAGGGAGCCATCCTCAAGACCTCCATGGTCATCTCCGGGTTGCGGGCGACGAAGCGGGCCGGCGTTCAAGAGGTCGCCAAGCGCACCGTGGCCACCCTGCTGCGCTGCGTCCCTGCCGCACTCGGCGGGGTGGTGTTTCTTTCCGGCGGTCAGGGAAATGTGGAGTCCACGCAACATCTCAATGCCATGCAACAGGTGGCTGCCGGTCGCGCACCCTGGCCGATGACATTCTCCTATGCACGCGCTCTACAACAGCCGGCATTGGAGATATGGGGCGCAAATCAGCAGTGCGCGGCCGAGGCACAGCAGGCATTCGCGTTTCGCGCGCAGATGAATGCCCTGGCTGCCCGTGGGGAGTACCGGCAGTCCCTGGAAACCGAGGCTGCGTAATACGGCCCTACAAGACCCTACCTACCCGCCGGTGTCGGCGGGTCGAACGAGAACAAGAGAGGTCGGATTATGTCTGCCATGTATCCCATCGTGGCTGTCACCGGTTCGTCCGGGGCGGGTACGACGACGGTGAAGTCGATACTCCAGCGTATCCTGAGGCGCGACCAGTTCAAGGCAGCATTTGTCGAGGGCGACAGCTTTCATCGCTATAACCGCGCCGAGATGAAGAAGATGGTGGCCGAGAGTCAGGCGGAGGGAAGAAACCTGAGCCACTTCGGCATGGAAGCCAATCTGTTCGAGGAGCTGGAACACCTATTCCGCGAATACGGGGAAAGAGGCTCCGGGCGTTTCCGCCATTATATCCATAACCAGGAAGAGTCGTTGCTCTATGGCAGCCCGCCGGGGACATTCACCGAGTGGGAAGCCTTCGAGCCGGGCACGGATCTGCTCTTCTACGAGGGCCTGCATGGTGCCGTGAAGACCGACACCGTAAACGTGGGGCAGCACGTGGATCTTCTTGTTGGGGTTACCCCGATCATCAACCTGGAATGGATTCAGAAGATCCACCGCGATACCTCGGAAAGAGGCCAGGCTCGGGAGAATGTGACTGAGACAATCCTGCGCCGCCTGCCGGACTATATCAATTACATCGCCCCCCAATTCACCTATACGGATATCAATTTCCAACGCGTGCCGACCGTGGACACCTCCAATCCGTTCATTGCCCGGGAGATCCCGACCTTGGATGAGAGCCTCGTGGTCGTCCGCTTTCGCAACCCGAAGAAGTTCCATGTGGATTTCCCGTATCTATTGGCGATGATTCCCAGCTCCTTCATGTCGCGGCGCAACAGCCTCGTGATACCCGGCAGCAAGATGGGGTTGGCCCTGGAGATCATCCTGCAGCCATTGATCGAGAAGCTGGTGCTGCGGGCTCGGGAATATCGCCGGGTGGAACTGCAAGCGGAAGTGTTGAGCGATTGAGGTGTGTTCTTCGACAACCCATCCACCATCGGGCACCCTTCTCCGATAGTGGGTGGGATGTTTTTGCGTGTGCACGTAGGTTCCAGACAGCTGTCGGCTGTAGTGTCAGGATGACAAGGCTTCGGCCATCTTCGGGGCCTGCTCGAACACCAGCGCCTTGAAAGCCAGGGCAATGGGAGAAAGGCGTTTGCCACGCCGGTACGCCAGGTACCAGTTGCGCGCGATGGGGAAATGTTCCACATCCAGGATCACCAGGCGCCTGGCTTGCAGGTCCAGTTCCAGCGTATGGCGGGAGACCACGCTTAGGCCCAGTCCGGCCGCCACGGCTTCCTTGATGGCCTCGTTGTCGGCGATCTCCACTTGAATGGCCGGCGAGATGTGGCACCAGGCGAACAGCTTTTCCAGGGCGGCCCGGGTGCCGGACGCCGGTTCCCGGACCACGAAGGGCTCGTTCTGCAGGGTATTGATGCTGATGTTCGCTTTCCCGGCCAATGGATGGTCCGGCGGGGCAATGACCACCAGCGGATTCTTCATGAACGCTTCCCCGACCAGATCCATGTGTTCGGGAGGCTTGCCCATGATGACGATATCCTTTTCATTGCTTTCCAGTTGTCTGATCAACGTGCCGCGATTGGTGACATCCAGTCGGATGGTGGCCGCCGGATACTGTTTCAGGAATGCGGAGATCATCCGTGTGGCGAAGCTACTGGCGGTGGTGGCCACCGACACGCTCAGGGTACCCCGGGAGATATCCTGCATCTGGGCGAACATCTCCCCGGCCTCGTCCAGTTCCTGGAAGATGTTGCGGCTGTAGTGCAGAAGCTCCTCGCCGGCACTGGTGAGATAGATTTTCTTGCCCAGTTGTTCGAACAGGGGCAAGCCAACCGAATCCTCCAGGCGCTTGATCTGCACGGAGACGGCAGGTTGGGTCAGGTGCAGTGTATTGGCGGCCTCGGTAAAGCTGAGCTTCTCCGCTACCGCATTGAAGATGGCGAGTTGCCGGAAGGTTACGTGCATGACTTCTGCTCCGTGATGACGCCTGAAAGTAGACGTGAAAGGAACATCCTGCTGTATTCTGCAAGTATAAACATAAATATATGGAAATGATAAAAATCATTTAATTTTCATTATTCATGCCCCTTCATATACTGGCCTGCAGGAGGTCGCTATCGGCTTCGCACTTCGAAAACATGCGCGACGGAAATGAGGGGCGAGACATATGACACGGCAAGCAGATCTGAAAACGAGATACACCCCCGGCGTCATTCCCTACAAGCAGATGGGGTACTGGGAGCCCGACTATGGAGTAAAGGATACGGATGTTATCGCCGTCTTCAGGATCACTCCCCAGTCCGGAGTGGACCCGGAGGAGGCGGCCGCGGCCGTGGCCGGCGAGTCATCCACCGCTACCTGGACGGTGGTGTGGACGGACCGCCTGACCAACTGCGAGCTCTATCGCGCCAAGGCGTTCCGGGTCGATCCGGTGCCCGGCAATCCGGAGCAGTTCTTCGCCTATATCGCCTATGACCTGGAGCTGTTCGAGCCGGGCTCCATTGCCAACCTCACGGCCTCGATCATCGGCAATGTCTTCGGCTTCAAGGCGGTGAAGGCATTGCGTCTCGAAGACATGCGCATGCCGGTGGCCTACCTGAAAACCTTCTCCGGCCCGCCCACCGGCATCGTGGTGGAGCGCGAACGGCTGGACAAGTTCGGCCGCCCGTTGCTCGGTGCCACCACCAAGCCCAAGCTCGGCCTGTCCGGCCGCAACTACGGTCGCGTGGTCTATGAAGCCCTGCGCGGCGGACTGGACTTCGTGAAGGACGACGAGAACATCAACTCCCAGAGTTTCATGCACTGGCGTGATCGTTTCCTCTACTGCATGGAGGCGGTGAACCGTGCCTCGGCGGCCACCGGCGAGGTGAAGGGGCATTACCTGAATGTCACGGCCGGCACCATGGAGGAGATGTACGAACGCGCCGAATTCGCCAAGGAGCTGGGGTCGGTGATTGTCATGATCGATCTGGTCATCGGCTACACGGCCATCCAGTCGATGGCCAATTGGGCGCGCAAGAACGACATGATTCTGCATCTGCATCGGGCGGGACACGGCACCTATACCCGGCAGAAGAGCCATGGCGTGGCCTTCCGCGTGATCGCCAAGTGGATGCGCATGGCGGGCGTGGACCATATCCATGCCGGCACCGTGGTGGGCAAGCTGGAAGGTGACCCTCACATGATCCGGGGCATCTACGATACGTGTCGGGAAACCTATACACCCAAGAACCTGGAAACCGGCCTGTTCTTCGATCAGGACTGGGCGTCCCTGAACAAGATCATGCCTGTGGCCTCCGGTGGGATCCACGCCGGCCAGATGCACCAATTGCTGACCTATCTGGGCGATGACACCGTCCTCCAGTTCGGTGGCGGCACCATCGGCCATCCCCAAGGCATCGCCGCCGGCGCCCAGGCCAACCGTGTCGCCCTGGAGGCCATGGTGCTGGCTCGCAACGAGGGCCGCGATATCTGGCACGAAGGGCCGGCGATCCTGAACCAGGCCGCCAAGTGGTGCACGCCGCTGCGGCAGGCCCTGGAGGTCTGGAAGGACATCACCTTCGACTACGCGTCTACGGACACCCCCGACTTCGTCGTGCAGGAGAGTGTCTCGGCCTAAGGCCAGGACATGGCGGCGAGAGACCTGCCATTGAATCGCTGGAGAACCGGTCATGCATATTACCCAAGGTCAGTTTTCGTTCCTGCCCCCGTTGACGGACGAGCAGATCAAGGTTCAGGTCAAGTGGGCCCTGAACCACGGTTGGGCGGTTAGTGTCGAGTACACGGATGATCCCCATCCCCGTAATACCTACTGGGAAATGTACGGACATCCCATGTTCGATTTGCGCGACCCGGCGGGTGTGATGAAGGAGGTCACGGAATGCCGTCAGGCATTCCCCAACCATTACATCCGGGTAATGGCGTTCGATTCCAGCAAGGGCTGGGAGACGCCCAGGATGTCGTTCATCGTCAACCGGCCTGACCACGAGCCAGGCTTCCGGCTCGAGCGTCAAGAAGCCCAGGGTCGGTCGTTGCGATACACCATGACGTCCTACGCGGTCGATCGGCCCGAAGGCGAACGCTATTGAGCGAGTGCTATGCCTCGTGCCTACGGGGCATCACCGGATCCCAGGGGAAGCGCAATGAGTACGGCACAATCCTATGTTGAAGAGAAGGGTATAGCGGCAAAGGATGAGCGTCGCATTACGCTGGAAAGCGACGGTGTTCGGCAGGCCCTGGACAAGGTGAACAGGGAACTGGTCGGGCTTGCCCCGGTAAAGGCGCGGATCGGCCAGATCGCTGCCCTGTTGATGGTGGATCGAGCCCGCCGCGAACTCGACCTGACGACCGAGCCGCCGACCCTGCACATGTCCTTTACCGGCAATCCGGGAACGGGCAAGACCACCATGGCGCTGCGCATGGCGGAGATCCTGCACGAACTGGGCTACGTGCGCTCCAGCCATGTGATCTCCGTGACCCGCGACGATCTGGTGGGGCAGTACATCGGCCACACCGCGCCCAAGACCAAGGAGGTGATCAAACGCGCCATGGGCGGCGTGCTGTTCATCGATGAGGCCTACTATCTGTACCGCCCGGAGAACGAGCGGGACTACGGGCAGGAAGCCATCGAAATCCTGCTCCAGGCGATGGAGAACGATCGCGACGACCTGGTGGTCATCGTCGCCGGCTACAAGGACCGCATGGACCGCTTCTTCCAGTCCAATCCCGGCCTGCACTCCCGCATTGCCCACCACATCGAGTTTCCGGACTATAGCGCCGAGGAACTGCTGACGGTCGGCGATCTGTTACTGGAGGAGCAGGGCTACCATTTTACCGATGCCGCCAGAAAGGCGTTTGCGGATTATCTGCAACGGCGGATGCAGCAGCCGCATTTTTCCAATGCCCGTTCGGTACGCAACGCGCTGGACCGGTTCCGGCTGCGCCAGGCGATGCGGTTGGTGGAGCAGGGCGGTTCGTTGAGCGCCGAGGACCTGACCGCCATCGACGCCCAGGAAGTGCTGGCCAGTACCGTCTTCGGCAAGAAGTCCGAATCGGACGACAAAACCACAGGCCAGGTCGGATCCTGAACTTCCTGGCGTGTCGAGAGCGAGATCCCATGCGCACACTACCTGGATCCGGCCATCTCATCGCTCCCTCCATTCTGTCCGCCGATCTTGCGCGGCTGGGCGAGGACGTGGACAAGGTGCTGGACGCGGGGGCGGATATCATTCATTTCGACGTCATGGACAACCATTACGTCCCGAACCTGACCTTCGGGCCCGCGCTTTGCCGGGCCCTGAAGGATTACGGCGTGTGCGCCCCGCTGGACGTGCACCTGATGGTGGAGCCTGTCGATGCGCTAGTACCACAGTTCGCGGAGGCCGGGGCAAGCTGTATTTCCTTTCACCCTGAGACGAGCCGTCACCCGCACCGCACGCTGCAGATGATCCACGACTGCGGTTGCAGTGCCGGACTGGTATTCAACCCCGCCACAACGCTGGACTATCTGCGGCACGTCATGGACCAAGTGGATCTGGTATTGATCATGTCCGTCAATCCGGGATTCGGCGGCCAGCGGTTCCTGCCCGTGGCGTTGGACAAGCTGCGAACCGCCAGGGCCATGATCGACGAATCCGGCCGACACATTCGGCTCGAGGTGGACGGTGGTATCAAGGCCGACAACATCCGGGCCGCGGCAATGGCGGGAGCGGATACGTTCGTGGCGGGCTCGGCGATTTTCGGCGCGCAAGACTACCGCCACGTCATCGATGCCATGCGCGCCGAACTACTTCCCTCAAGGATCAACTGTTCTGGCCGATAGCTCATACAGTAGCTGACGCATGGGTGCCAGGGCAGTCAATCGCTACGGCTGTGAGTACACACCACCCGAGGTTCGCCGTACGCATCGGCTACCTTCGCCGCCTTGTGTCACTTCTTTCGCAGGCAGAACAGGGAGCAGACAGGCGCTGCCGTCCACATCACTTGCTGCACCCTCCCGGGAGGTCTTCTTGGATAGCTCGCAGTCTTCTTTATTGACCCTATTGGCCGACCGTATCGGTCTCGGTCTGATCCTGCTCGACCAGGAGTTGCGTATAGAGTACTGGAACGACTTGATTGAACGGTGCTGTAACAAGCCTTTGGCACAGGCCCACGGACAGCCTCTGGCCGAGATCTTTCCCGGTACGGATGCGACGCGCCTGCATCAGAGAGTCGGGCAGGCCCATGAGGAAGGCAGACATACCCCTGTGACGGGAAGCGATGCCCACGCTCCGGTGCAGGTGCCCCTGAGCCTCCCGGGAGAGGAGTGTGTGCGACCACTGGACTGGCACCTGCTTCCTGTCTTCCATGCGGACCACATTCTGCACTTTGCTCTCGTGCTTGATAATGCTTCCAGTCAGCTCGACCTCGACTCGCCACGGGAGGTTTGGTCCGATACCGAAGGCGGCACGAAGATCGATCAAGATCAGCTGATTGAAAAATTGGAAAAGGCCAACAACCAGCTCGTTCAGTCCGAGAAATTAGCGGCGATTGGCCAGCTGGCCGCCGGGGTCGCCCATGAGATCAATAACCCCATAGGCTATGTCTCTTCCAACCTGAAAACATTAACCGACTATGTACAGGACCTTCTACGTATCATCGATGCCGCGGATGAGGTGACGGATATCGAAGGGCTGCAACAGCTCAAACGCACCCTGGAATATGAGTATATCCGCAGTGATATAGAATCACTAATCAGTGAATCCGGTGATGGCCTCGAGCGTGTGAAGAAAATCATCACTGCACTCAAGGATTTTTCGCATATCGATGAAGAAAAGTTTCGCTTGGCCGATCTTCATCGTGGCATCGATACCACGCTCAATGTGGTCCAGAGTGAACTCAAGTACAAAGCTGATGTTGTCAAGGAATACGATGAACTACCGGAGGTAGAGTGCATTCTTTCACAAATCAACCAAGTGGTTATGAATTTATTGGTAAATTCTGCTCATTCTATCGAAGAATTTGGCCTCATTACCCTGCGAACGGGGAGCGATGATGAATGGGCTTGGTTCGAGGTGGAGGATACCGGAACGGGGATAGAACCGGACCTTCTCAATCGTATTTATGAGCCTTTTTTTACGACGAAGCCAGTTGGCAAAGGGACTGGGCTTGGTCTGGCACTTTCGTACAACATCGTGCAGAAGCATCATGGTCGGATCAAGGTGTTCAGTGAGATCGGGAAAGGCACGCGCTTTTGTGTGTGGTTGCCGATAAAACAGCCAGCCATGCTGGATTCCATGACAGAGAATGAGACGAGAACATGAGTGAGCAATGCCCGGCGACAACCACCGCAACACTATTATTGGTGGATGACGAAGAGAACATGCTCAATCGCCTGCGGAGGGTGCTCAGAAACGAGCCCTATGCACTGCTGATGGCGAGTAGTGGGGAGCAAGCGCTGAGCTTGATGGAAGCTCAAGATGTCGACTTGGTGATATCCGACGCCCGTATGCCGGGCATGGATGGCGCCACGCTACTAGCCAATATTCAGCAGCATTGGCCGGACTGCCTGCGGATCTTGCTTACCGGCTATGCCGATATCAGCACGACCGTACGTGCCATCAACGAAGGTCATATTTATCGTTATATCAGCAAGCCATGGGATGACGATGAACTTCGTCTAATTATTCGTCAAGCACTCACTTATCAATTCGCTGAGCGAGAACGCCAACGACTAGAGCGACTCACTTTATCGCAGAATCAGCAATTGCAAGAACTGAATGCCGATCTCGAAAACCGGGTAACAGCACGAACGGCAGAGATCCAACAAATCGCCGATATGCTAGATCTCGCCTATGCCGAGTTGAAGCGCAGCTATGTTACCGCCACCGAAGTGTTCTCGTCGCTGCTTAACCAACGTTTGCCACGCCATCGCCAGACCAATAGTCGGGTGGTCGAGTTGGTCAAGGCCTATGCGCAGCACTACCAATTGAATGAGGCTCTCGGCCGCGATCTGTCCATGGCTGCCGCGCTCTACAATCTCGGCAAGCTGACTTGGGACGATAACCTGTTCAACAAGCCATCGGACTTGCTTTACAAAGACGAGCTCGAGCTGTATCGCCGTTACCCGGCGTTGGGTGAGGGATTGTTGATGACGCTGGAGCCTCTGCGGGAAGCGGCCAAACTGATACGTCACCATCAGGAGCGTTGGGACGGCGGTGGATTTCCGGATCGGCTGAGAGAGAACCAGATACCGCTTGGCGCCCGTCTGCTGAGACTGGCTGTGGACTTTGTCGAACTTCAGCAAGGGATGGTGCTGGAGCGGAAACTGGAGCGTGACGAGGCCCTGCTGCTGCTCCAGAAATATGCGGGAAGGCTCTACGATCCACAACTGTGTGAGCGCTTCGTTCGCCTGTGCACGGAACTGGAGCTCGATACCACGCTAACCGATGACACTGTTCTGAGATTGGATACGCGACGGTTGGAGCCGGGTATGACCCTGGTGCGAGACCTGTATGCCGAGAATGGCACGCTGCTACTCAATGAAGGGAAAGAATTGGACGCGTGGCTGATTACCAAGTTGATCAATTTCGAAGCATCGGAAGAGACAAACTACACCTTGTATGTACGTAAACCTAAAGCCAAATCTACACAATAAGAGGCTAGACTCGATGAAGCCGTTGGTTATTTTGATAAAAAAATCTTCTTCTGTCGAGAAGTCAAGAGCTCAGGGAAGGAGAAACGGCAGAATCGATTTCGCCCAGGCAGTTTGAAGGGGCTGACGAGCATGGCTAGTTATAAGGAAGTCGGGAACAAGCTGGTTCTGAAAATCGTTTATTATGGCCCCGCACTCAGCGGCAAGACGACCAATCTGATGCAATTGCATACACTGCTCAGACCGCAGCGAAAAGGTGAACTCATGGTGCTGGAAACGCGAGACGACCGCACCCTGTTCTTCGACATGTTGCCCATCGGCCTACGCAGTGAAGCAGGCTTGGACTTGCGGCTGAAACTCTACACCGTACCTGGCCAAGTGCAGCACGATAGCACCCGTAAGGCCGTACTGTCGCGTGTCGATGGCGTGATTTTTGTCGCCGACTCTCAACTCGGTCAGCAGGACAATAATGCCATCTCGTTCGACAACCTGGCGAACAATCTGACGAAGGTGGGACTGGATATCGAGCAATTGCCTCTGTCCGTGCAGTTCAACAAGCGCGATCGGGAGGATGTCATTGACGAAGTCTCACTCCATAAGCGATGGGCCGGTACCCCTTGGGCACCATTGACCCTGGCGAGCGCTGTCAATGGGCGCGGCGTTGTGGAGAGTTTTCGCCAACTGCTGGAGCGTCTTTATCCAGTCGTGAATGAGGAGTTTTCCTTGGCGGCTGAACACGTCATTGATCCGCGGAAATTTGTTGACCAGCTCAGTGCCCTCGAACGGGGGAATGATGAGTAATTTAGATGACGACCTCGGCCTGGACGATCTCTTGACACCAAGGCATAAGGCGCGCTTGCTGCATTTGCTTGGCACGCTGGGCGGGACGCCCGTGGAACTGGTCGAAGAGGCCAGCGAGGCGGTCTATCCGTTGGAGTTCAATCTGGACACTCTTGCTTGGTTGAAGACGGAGCTTCCTGTGAACCAGCGTCGGGCTGCAGCACAGTTATTTGAATTACTCCTGTTCTATGCTGGCAAATACCGTCTGGCAGCTAATTTGCACCTTGATGTCACTGAAGCAAGCTACATCGAGTTGCAGCAGCAGAACACCGCCTTACAGGCGTCGGAAGCGCGATACAAGAAGCTATCCGAACAGTTGCAACAACAGGTCGAAGAGCAGGTCAAGGTGATCGAACAGACCCAGCAACAGCTCTACGAGAGTGCCCGATTGCGAGCGGTAGGCCAATTGGCGGCAGGGATCGCCCATGAGATCAATACGCCCATTGGCTTTATCGGTAGCAATCTACGCGTTGCTGGCGATTACCTCGACGAGTTCGAAGTCAGTCAGCTTGTCGATGGTGACTCGGCAGGGCTATTCGAGGATTTTCGTGCTCTACTCGGAGAGTCCAGGAGCGGTGCGCAACGCATCTCTAACATCGTGGCGGACCTCAGAACATTTTCCAATATCGATCAGGCCGAGTTTTCCGCCTGTGATTTGAATGCCCTTCTCACGACTGCCTGCCATCTTCTCCAGGCAGAACATCACCAGACTTTGTCCATCGAGCTCAACCTGGACGAATTGCCAAAACTTGCAGGTTATCCGGCAAGACTATCTCAAGCTTTTTACAATGTTCTCGATAATGCTGCCAAGGCTCTCGATGAGGGTGGTAGCATTCAGGTAGAGAGTCGTTTACACGAAGGCGTACTGGAAATCGATATCGAGGATGACGGTTGCGGTATGTCCGAGAAGGTCTTGGCGCGTGTTTTCGAACCCTTCTTCACCACGCGAAACGTCGGTGCAGGAACCGGTCTGGGACTGAGTGTGACGAGGGATATCCTCGCTGCCCATCACGGAGAGGTTCTCTTGAAAAGCCAGCCGGGGCAAGGCACTCGTGTGACCTTGCGCTTTCAGGTGGGCTGAGGAGTCGTTGGCTTGGCTAAGCACTATACCTCCTTATTTGTCGGTGACGCTGCCGATGAGAAGAGCGCCTTACCTGCTGCGCCGACAAGGCCTTATCGGTTGCTACTGGTGGATGATGATCCTGGCGTTCTGGCAGCATTGCGTCGGGTGTTTCAGCGTGAAAACTATCAGTTGTTATTCGCTAAAAGTGCTGAAGAGGCGCTGATGTTGCTGGAAAGCAAACCAGCTGAGTTGGTCGTCAGCGACTTTATGATGCCGGGCATGAATGGCAGTGAACTACTGCGTCGTGTTCGTGAGCGATGGCCGGAAACGTTACGTATCATGCTTACCGGCTATGCCAATACCGAAGCGGTAATGGGCTCGATGCGGGATGGTGCGGTTTATCGCTTCAACCTCAAGCCCTGGGATGACGATGATCTGCGCTTGAGCGTTGCCCTGGCGTTGGAACAGTACGAGCTAAGGCGCCACAGCCGTATCCTGGCAAAGGAGAGTGGCTATCAAACCACCGATCTGGCACCTCTGAATAACCTCGATGTCAGCAAGCGTGGCCAGTTGGCCATGTTGCTTCACAAGAAAGGGCATCTCAGCGCCCGCCAGGTTCAGCTACTGCACAAGGAGATGCAGGCCCATAAGACACCTGTCATGCATCATCTGGTGCAACATGACTGGGTCAATCCGGAACTTATCTACTCCCTATTACGCGATGAGCGGATGTGCGATGAAGTCGACCTGCGTGAAAGCCGGTTCGAGCCAACATTGTTGTCCATCATTCCCCGGGTGGCATGCGAGCGACAGTGGGTACTGCCGTTGCGAGTCGTGGGGGAGCGCCTTGACCTGGCCATGACCGACCCTTTGGACGTCGGCCTGGTCGAAGCATTGGAGTCCATGTCAGGCCTTTGCATCCGCCCTCTACTCTGCCATGTCGAGGCAATGCAAGCCAAGTTAGCGGAAGCCTTCGGCACACCGCGGCATTCATTTGATGACATGAGGGCGACCGCCGAAGATGACGATCCCTATGAAGACATCGAGATTATCCTCGACGAAAGTGAGAATACCGAAAGCCTGGAGCAGTTACTGGGCAGTTCAGTGGATCCGCCAGCCGTGCGTCTGGTCAATGCGATCATCCTCGAAGCGTTGCACCTTGGAGCCAGTGAGATTCATATTCATCCGCGCATCAAGCACGTGATGGTGCGTTATCGTATCGATGGTCTGTTAGAGGACAAGATTCAGTTCCCCTCGGGGTCACTGATGGCAGTGGTATCGCGTATCAAGGTGATGGCCGAGCTCGACCTCAGCGAACGCCGACACTCTCAAGTGGGGCACCTCACGGTGAAGACTCCGCTGTGTCTCGTCGACTTGCGTATCGCCACACTGCCCACTACATATGGTGAGCAGGTGGCCATGCGGGTTTCCGAACATCAGACCGTCGCCAAGCCTTTGAAGGAGCTGGGTTTGTCGTCGCACAACCTTCAGCGTTTGCTGCATGGCAGCAGACAGCCCCAAGGTGTCATATTGGCGGTAGGGCCGGCCGACAGCGGCAAGACCACGATGCTACATGCTCTCCTTCAATCCGAGGCATCGGCGGGGAAGCACTATGTCGCACTTGGAGAGCCGGTGGCGTTCCATAACGACTTAATCGGTCAGGTAGTAATAGAGAGGCGCCACGGCTCGAGCCTGGCCAGTCTCCTGGCGGCCGCGGTGGACCAGGGCCCGGATGTGATCCTGCTTGAGTCGCTCCACGGGGCAGAAGTCGCCCCGGCGGCCTTCCAGGCCGCGCTTACCGGGCGTCAGGTCCTTTCCTCCCTGCCCGTGCATTCTACCGGTGCCGCCATTGCTCACTTGGTGGCGTTGGGGGTCACCGCCTATGAACTGGCTTCCTCGTTGGAAGCCGTTGTGAACCAGCGTCTTGCCAAAAAGCTTTGTCCGAATTGTCGGGAAGAGACCTCACCGTCTGCCGAGCAACTGGAGTGTCTTGGTGAGAGTTTTCTTGAACCCACTCTTCGCTTCTATCGCGGGCGCGGTTGCCGCCACTGTTATCAAGGATACAAGGGGCGAATAGGACTCCATGAAGTTCTGCTTGTTGATGACTCCTTGCGTGATGCCATCGTCGAGGGTGTCAGCCCCTGGCAGTTACAACGGCTGGCCAGGGAACGGGGCATGTCCTCACTGTTGGATGATGCGCACGACAAGGTGCGACAAGGACTGGTCAGCGTCGAGGAGGTTTTACGACTGCTTGGCCCGCAGGCGCTCGGGAGCGGGCTGTGAAGAGCTGTTAAGTTTTAATGATTTGATTGATGGGGTGACAGGATTGAGGCGTTCTTGGCTGGCAATCGTCGTACTTCCAGAAAAAGCGGAGAAGAGATGAGCATAAAGGACCGGTTGCTGCGTATTCTGTTGATCGAGGACAGCGAAGACGATTTTCTGATCACGCGCGATCTGCTTCACGAGGCCAATCATTTATCTTGCCAGCTTGACTGGGTCGGTACCTATGAAGAGGGCATGGCAGCCATTGCCAGCCAAAAGCATGACCTGGTGTTGTTGGACTGTCGGCTCGGGGTCGAATCCGGGCTGGATCTGGTCCGCTACGCGTCGCACAGTGACATACGTACGCCAATGATTTTGCTTACCGGTCAGGATCACGATGAGCTCGACATCCGCGCCATCGAGCTTGGCGCTGCAGATTATCTGGTCAAGGAGCAGATTACCAGCTCACTGTTGGCACGCAGTATACGCTACGCGATTGAGCGCTCTCACTCCATCGAGATGCTCGCCGAGAGTGAAAAGCGCTACCGCCTGCTATTCGAAGCCAATCCAGAACCAATGTATATACATCACCGCGAGACATTGGCCATTCTAGCAGTGAATCGGGCGGCCTTGCATTTGCTTGGTTATTCCTGCGATGAAATCATGAAGATGAGCGTTCCGGATCTTCTTACCCCCACAGAACAGCAGCGTTTTCATGCACATTATCAGGAAATAGATGATGTCGCTGCAACGCCCAAGGTAGGGGTATGGGTTCTTAAGTGCAAAGATGGGAAGGAGATCGATGCGGATATTACCGCCCATGACTACGTTTTCAACGAACAACCGGCACGCTTGATCCTCGCGAATGACATTACCGAAAGGATCCGGGCCGGCAACGAGGCCCAGCGTCAGGAGAGGGCTTTCCATCAGTTGTTAAGCGACGATCGCGATGCACTATTGGTGATCGATATAGAGGGTTGGGTTCGCTATGCCAACCCCGCGGCCACATCACTGTTTCGTTCCACACTGGCACTATTGATGGAGAGGCGTTTCGATCTTCCCGTACTCGATGAAAAAAATCTTTTTGAGTGGACTGTTTTCATTGAGGATGAAGGTCATGTCGTTGTTGAGGTTCAACGCTCCCAGACCGAATGGGATGGGGAGATCATGTACCTTTTCTCACTACGTGACATTCGTCAACGAAAAGCGGCGGAGAAGCAACTGCTTCTCCTGAAGAGAAGCATCGAATCCAGCTATAACGGTGTCGCGATTGCCGATGCCATGAGTCCCGATATACCACTCATCTATGTCAACCCGGCGTTTGAACGCATAACCGGTTACGAGGCAGGCGAGGTTGTCGGAATGAACTGCCGCTTCCTCCAGTCCGGCGATCACCATCAGCCTGGTGTCGAGAAGATCCGTCAAGGGTTGCGGGAGCAGCGGGAAATTCATACGGTCTTGCGCAATTTCCGCAAGGATGGCTCACCATTTTGGAATGAGCTCTATATTACTCCTGTGCGCAATGAGGACAATGTTGTTTCTCATTACATTAGCATTCTGAATGATATATCCGAGAAGAAACGTTTCGAGTCGGAGCTGGCCTTCCATGTTAGCCACGATGTTCTGACAGGTCTCCCGAATCGCTCCCTACTCGAAGATCGTTTAGTGCAAGGCTGCCAATTTGCGAAGCGTTATCAACGATATCTAGCGATCATCCTGTTGGACCTCGATGGTTTCAAGCCCATCAATGATTCCATGGGACATGCGGTCGGGGATCAGATGCTCGTTGAAGTCGCCCGTCGACTCAATCAGCAGGTTCGTCCCGGGGATACTGCGGCCCGTCTGGGGGGAGATGAATTCGTCATTCTGCTACCTGATTTGATCCGTGAAGAGGACGTATCGCAAATAGTCGAGCGACTACTCACGAATATTGCTCTCCCTTATCAAATTGACGAAGCCGAGCTTCGTATCACGGCCAGCGCCGGTATTGCCGTAAGCGATGGCGAAGAAAAAAATCCCTCGGGTCTAGTGCAACAAGCTGATCTGGCAATGTATGAGGCCAAGAAACGAGGGCGGAATAATTACCAGCGATATACCAAGGACCTGAACCAGAAAGTCAGTGAACGGGTGACGCTGCGTAATGAGCTTCAAAAGGCTATTGAGTCGGGAGGGTTCGAACTTTATTTCCAGCCCCAGGTCGATGCCGGTGGGCAGAAGGTAGTAGGGATGGAAGCATTGCTGCGCTGGCACCATTGCGAGATGGGCTTTATTTCACCCAGTCGAATCATTTCGATAGCAGAAGATACCGGGCAGATTTTTGCTCTCAATCGCTGGGTAATGGAAACTGCCTGTCGGCAAATCAAATCGCTTCAAGATCAAGGTTTGGTTAACACCCCGGTCGCGGTCAATATTTCCCCCTTGCAATTTCAGCGGGGCCACTTCGTTGATCTTGTCCGCGAAGTCCTCGACAGAACCCAGCTCGAAGCCAGATTCCTGGAGCTGGAACTTACGGAAACCATTCTTCTCGGCAATGCCGAGCGCGCCGTACAGACGCTGCATGAGCTGAAGAAGATAGGCGTGCGTCTCGCTATCGACGACTTCGGGACAGGCTTTTCCAGTCTCAGCTACCTGAAACGACTTCCCATCGACAAGATCAAGATCGACCGTACCTTCATCAAGGAAATTATCAGTGATCAGCATGATGCAGCAATTACCCAAGGCATCATTTCCATGGTGCATCATCTGAATCTGGAGGTCGTTGCCGAAGGGGTCGAAACCGAGCCGCAGTTCGCATTTCTCAGAAAGAGCCAATGCGATGCCTACCAGGGTTACTACTTCAGCAGGCCCTTGGCCTTGGAGCAGCTCAGGGATTATCTCCAACAGCGCAGGGAGATACCGAGTGCCAGGTCGTCACGGTGTGACGATGAGGAGTCCGTGCCGACGTTGCTGCTGCTGGATGATGAGGAGAATATTCTTCGCGCTCTGACGCGTGTGTTGCGCCGGGAAGGTTATCAGATCCTGACCGCTAGCCGTGCTCATGATGCCTTTGAGTTATTGGCCAAGCATGAGGTACAGGTCATCCTCTCCGATCAGCGCATGCCGGAGATGAACGGCACGGCATTCTTCAGCCGGGTCAAGGACCTCTATCCCGATACTATCCGTATCGTGCTGTCCGGCTATACGGACCTTCAATCGGTAACCGAGGCTATCAACCAGGGAGCCATCTACAAGTTTCTCACCAAGCCTTGGGACGACGAGCAACTTCGCCTGGATATCAAGCAGGCCTTTCAACATCTCGGCATGGCCAAGGACAAGGGAGTGTTGCCGTAGGAACGCTGGACTAGCGGGTCACGTAATCGGCCATTGTCAGCACGATCAGGAATCCCAGCCATAATACCCCACCCGTGGCGTAGACCTTCATCAAGGCGTCGGCGGTCCTGAGGCCCATGAACATGATGATGATCGCGCCGATCATGCATAAGGCGCCACCCAGCACCACGGCCAGGGCCAGCAGGCCGGTGAGCAGTTCTGCGCCGATCACCACGATACCCAGCAATGCCAGCAATACCACCCAAGTGAGTAGATAAGGGCGAAATTCGTTCATATGCGCAACACGTAGAGTAGTGTGAAGATAATGACCCACAGCACATCCACGAACGCCCAGTAGAGTGCGGTGATCTGTACCTGGCGTGCGATGCGCGGTGGGTCGCGCCAGCGCAGGATGAAGACGACAATGATTCCCAGCAGGCCCACGCCAATCAGCATGTGGAAGACATGGAGTCCTGTCAGGGAGAAGTAGAAATTGAAGAACAGGCGGACTTGCCGTGCATGCTCTCCGGTGTGATCGAAGGCGAGGTTGAAGACCGGCATCAGGCCTTCCTGGTATTCATGGTGCCACTCCATTGCCTTGATGCCGAGAAATACCGCGCCGAGTGCCAGCGTGGAAAGCAGGAACAGCAGCGCGGCACGCCGCCGTCCAGCGTTGAGGCTGTGCTCGGTCAATACCATGGTCAAGCCACTGGTAAGCAGTACCGCGGTATTGAAAACGCCCGTGGGTAGGCTGAGCAGATTCGAGGCCTCGATGAAACCCTGCGGGTAGAGGAAACGGTAGACCACGAAACTGGCAAAGATACCACCGAACAGCAACAGCTCGGTGGCCAGGAATAGCCACATGCCCAGCAGGTTGGAGGCGCGCTGTTGCTCTATCTCCTCGAACTGCTCGGCGACAGGGCCCAACTCACTCAGCGGCTTGTCCCTCGGTCCGGTCATAGGCATAAGCTGGCTCCGTCACACGCGGAATTCGTGCGAAGTTATGTTCGAGCGGGGGAGAGGTGGTCAGCCACTCCAGTCCCTTGGCATTCCAGGGGTTGCCTCCTGCCGGCCTGCCCTTGAACAGCGACCAGGTCAGGTAGACCAACGGCAACAGATAGCCGATGGCAAGCACGCCGGCACCGAGCGATGACATGGCGTTGAGGATCTGGAAGTCCGCCGGGTATTCGTGGTAGCGGCGTGGCATGCCCAGGTAGCCCAGCAGGAACTGGGGGAAGAATGTCAGGTTGAAGCCGATGAACAAGGCCAGTGCGGCGACCTTGGCCCATAACTCGGAATAGCGCTTCCCGGTCATCTTGGGCCACCAGAAATGCAGGCCTCCCAGATAGGCGGTCACCATCCCGCCGACCATGATGTAGTGGAAATGCGCCACCACGAAGTAGGTGTCGTGAACGTGCACGTCGATGGCTAGCGAGGCCAGGATGACACCGGTCAGCCCGCCAATGGTGAACAGGCCGATGAACGATAGGCCGTAGAGCATGGGGGCGGTGAAGCTGATGCGTCCCTTGTAGAGCGTCGCCGTCCAGTTGAATGTCTTGATGGCAGAGGGGATGGCGACCAGGAAAGTGAAGAACGAGAACATGACCCCGGCGTAAAGGCTCTGTCCGGCGACGAACATGTGATGTCCCCAGACGATGAAACCGAACACGGCAATGGCCATGATCGAGATGGTCATGCCCTTGTAGCCGAAGACGGGGTTGCGCGAGAAGCAGGTAATGATTTCCGACACCACGCCCATGCCGGGCAGGATCATGATATAGACCGCTGGATGCGAATAGAACCAGAACAGATGCTGAAAGAGGACGGGGTCGCCACCAAGTGCCGGATCGAAGATCCCGATACGGAGGACGCGTTCCAGGGCAATCAGCAGCAATGTGCTCGATAGCACCGGTGTCGCCAGCACCATGATCAGGCTGGTGGCATAGTTGGCCCAGACGAATAGCGGGAGCCGCATCCATGTCAGCCCTGGTGCACGCATCTTGTGAATCGTGACGATGAAGTTGATGCCGGTGAGGATCGACGAGAAACCGACGATGAAGACGCCGGTGGCTGCCGCGATTACCGCGGTGTTGGTGAACATCGTCGAATAGGGCGTATAGAAGGTCCAACCGGTATCGACTCCGCCGGAAATCACGGCGAATAGCGTGAAGATCCCACCCAGGGTATAGACGTACCAGGAAAGCAGGTTGATGCGGGGGAATGCCACGTCACGGGCGCCGACCATCAGCGGCAGTAGAAAATTGCCCAGGGTGGCGGGAATCGAGGGAATCAGGAAGAACCATATCATCACGATTCCATGTAACGAGAACACCTGGTTGTAGGTATCGGCATTGAGCAGGTCGCCGCGCGGCGTCATCAATTCCAGGCGGATCAGCAGGGCGGCCAGACCCCCGAGAAAGAAGAAGGCCGTGATGGACACCAGGTACAACCAGGCGATGCGCTTATGGTCGCTGGTCAGCAGCCAGTCACGCAGGCGGAAGCCGCTGCTCAGGTAATGCTCGCGCGGCCACAGGTCGTCGATGGGCCCTTGATGGCCTGACACAGCGCTCATGACTCCTCTCCCTCGGTCGTGTCGGCTGGATTCAGCGCCTCGTCTTCAGGCTCCAGCGACTTGATATAGGCGATGATCTGCAGGAGTTCGTCCTCCGAGATCTGGCCCGAGAAGCTTGGCATGATGGGATTGAAGCCGGCGACGATATGTTTCTGGGGCTGGAGGATCGAATCGCGCAAATAGGCTTCATCGGCCATGACCGTACCACCTCCGGCCAGCGGCACCGGGCGTCCGAAGATCCCTGCCAGGCTCGGCGCCCTGACATTCGATTTGCCCAGGTGACAGCCGCTACAGCCGTAGCTCTCGAACAGCCGGGCTCCCGCCACTGCCGGGGCTTCCTGCTCGCCCTGGCGACTCAGCCAGCGTTGGTAGTCGGCCGGCGCCAGGGCCACGATCTTGCCGCGCATGCGCGAATGATAGCTGCCGCAATATTCGGCGCAGAAGAGCCGATATTCGCCGGCCTTGGTCGCTTCGAACCAGACCTCGCGATAGGCGCCGGGAAGCACGTCGCGCTTGAGACGGAAGTCGGGAATATAGAAGCTGTGAATCACGTCTTCCGAGGTGACCCGCAGGGTGATGGGTTCTCCCACCGGGACATGCAGGGTGTTGATCTCGCGAGCCCCAGTGGGGTGCTGGACCTTCCACATCCACTGCTTGCCGACCACGTTGATGGTCATGGCCGATTGCGGGCCGCGATACTGGCCCAGATACAAGCCGCTCGCCCAGACGAACACCCCCATGAACACCACGAACATCACGGCCAGTACGCCGAGTTCGATGCGTTGGCTGGTGCGGCTGCTGGGAGGGTTGTGGCGATCCGTGTGACTGGCGACGCGGTATCGGTAGCCGAAATAGCAGATCAGCACGAACACCAGCAGCGTCAGCAGACCGCAGATCACCACCAGGACGATGTAAAAGGTGTCCAGGTCTCCGGCAAAACGTGATGCCTGTTCGGGGAAAAAGCGTAGGCCCTGTTCGATATCGGGGAGATATTCCCGTTGTTCGCTCATGCGTGCTCCTTCCGCCGCAGCCACACGATCGCGCCCGCCAGTGCCAGCACCGAGCCGCCCCCGGCGAAGCGCAGCAGGTTCATGACGGCCAGGTTGTACTGCCCGGTTTCCGGATCGAAGCGATAGCAGCGCACCAGGATTTTCTGCAGCGGGGAACCCAGCTTGCCTTGGCTAGCCTCCACCAGCGCCAGGCGCAGGTCCGGTGTCTCCGGGCGCATGCCCAGTAGATAGTGAGTGATCTGTCCGCCGGGCGCGGCGATGACCACTCCGGCGGGGTGGGCATAATCGCCGGTCTCGGGATCGTGAGCGTAGCGAAAGCCAGCGGCATCGGCCAACGCAGCGATGGCGGGTTTCTTGCCGGTCAGCAGCTGCCAGTCACGGGTCGCAGCGCCGTGACGATTGCGCAGTTCGGCGTGTATGCGCTGAGCGTCTTCCGGGCCCTCTTCGGGTGCGATGCTGACGACAGCGATGCGGTACTCGTCGCTGTCGAAGGGCAGGTCCGCAGCCGTATCGGCGATACGGTCGAGCAGCATCGGACACAGTTGTGGGCAGTTGTACCAGGCCAGGGCCAATACCAATGGCTTGTCCGTGGTGAGGGAGTCGATGCTGATCAGCTCACCCTGGGCATTGCGGAATTGCAGCTCGCGGGGCAATTGATTGCCGATGCGCTGCTCATAATCGACCCGGTCGAGTATCTCGGAATCGCTCGTCGGTGGCGAAGCCGAGGCCGCTAGCGACACGGCGCCGATGGACAGCCACACGATGGCGAGTGAAAGGCGAGGTAGTGGCACGCTGAAGCGGAATCTCATGGTGGCTCCTCCGGCTCCGCGGTGGACTCCTGTTGCTGTGATTGGGAGGCATTCTGTGAGTCGGCCGAACCCTGACCCTGTGCTGATGATTCGCCCTGGCTGGACGCCTCGGGCCCGGACAGTCCCCGCTCGAGCAGCAATTGCTTGGCCTGCTCGATCGGCAGGTGAACGATGCCGGCGTCGCGGTTCGCCCAGCCCACAGTGTGCAGATGGCGCTCGATATCCCGACGGAAGGCAGCGTAATCGCGCGCGAGGTTTTCCTGCAGGCGCGGGCCCTGTATCCCGCGGCGTGGTTCTTCGAAGAGGCTTTCGGGTTCGGCGGCCATGGGCCAGAGCGTCGACATCAATGCCCAGACGATCAGCAGGCCAAGCGGCACGAACACCACCATGAACACGATGACCCAGAACGGCAGGCGGGCAGGGGCGTCCCGAGGCTCGTAGCCAGGCACGTCGTTGCGATCATGTTCTGCCATGACGCTCCTCCTCGGCCGGGTGGAAAGCGATCAGCTCGCGTCGCCGGTCGGGGCCGATCCACCAGAGACCGGCGGCGGCCAGGGTGACGATGGCGAGCGGGCCCAGCAGGAAGGCCCAGCCCGAAGTCGTGAAAGAGGGCCAGACCAACCAGTGCACATGCAGCACATGACCGGTGAGGCAGATCGCCGCGGTGGCCTGCAACCACCCCGAGCGATACTTGGCGGCGGTGGGCAGTAGCATGGCGAAGGGAATCACCAGAAACAGCAGCACACCGATCCGTCCTATCAGTAGCCAGCTCTCTTCGCGGCGGTGCAGATACCAGCCGATTTCATGCGGCATGTTGGCCGACCAGATAATGATCAATTGCGAAAAGGCGAAGAAGGCCCAGGCCAGCAATATCGACAACCACAGATTGGCCAGATCGAGTCGCACCGCAGAACGCAACCGCGCGGCACCGACGAGCAAGCCGAACGCCATGACCGAGGCCACGCTGATCGCCATGACCTCGAGACCATAGATATCCGAGTAGAACGTCGGCTCCAGCGACATCAGCCAGTCATAGCAGAAGAATGTCAGGGTCAGGGCCCAGACGATCAGCCCGAGTGCGTGCCAGCGCCGGGCCGGCGTGGGGCGAGTCAGCCACCAGGCCAGGACGGTCCATGCCGCCAGGTAGAACAGGGTGCGCGCGATAAAGAACGGCTTGTTGAGATAGGCCTGCTTGTTGCGCACCACCTCGGGGAGTTCCTCGATGGGCGCCGTCCACGGGAACAGCACATCCAGGCCAAGCAGCAGGGGCAGCAGGGTTAGGGCGAACAGGGGCATGGTGGCCGCCACATTGCGCCACAGGTGCAGGCTCTCGTAGCCCCAGGCCCCGCCGGTAAGCCCGTGCACCATCAGCAGCGCGATGGCACCAAGCGGCAGAACCGCGAGCAGCACCCAGGCCACCAGCCACGCCTGGAGCAGGGTATGCCAGGCCAGGATGGCCCCCAACAGGCTGAGCGCCAGTGTTATCAAGAGCACGCGCACCAATGTGGATTGTTGCCGGAAATGCTGCGCGATGGCCGAGGTGGTCAGCGGCATGTTGGTCAGAAGGCGTTTCATCGGCTGTCCTCCTGACGGGTGCCCTCGGTGGCGGCATTTTCCAGTTCGGCTCGCTGGGCCGGGGTCAGGTCATCAACGGAGGCATGTTGCGAAAGCTGCAGTGCCTGAATATAGGCGGCGATCGCCCAGCGGTCCTTGACCGGCACACGGTCGCGATAGGAATACATCACGCCGTAGCCATCGGTAATGACATCGACGAAGTAACGTAGCGGGGCGCGGCGCAGCCGCTCGCTGTGCAGGGTCGGTGGCGGCGGGAAGCCCCGCTGCACGACCATGCCGTTACCGTGCCCGGTGCGGTCGTGGCATGGCGAGCAGAAGATATCGAAACGCTGCTGGCCGCGGTCGAGCAGCGCCGCATCGAGCGCCATGGGCAAGGTGTCGGCCAGGGGGTCGAGATTCTCATCGCGGGCGACGGTGCCGGGAACCGGCTCGCGGGCGGATCGGTTACTGGGCCAGCCGGGCGCGACCTCGAAGGTCTCGTACTTGGGTTGGCGCTCCATGGCCGGCTGGTCGCAGCCGACAAGCAGCAAGCCCGCCAATGCCGCCAGTGTGGCGAGCCGATCGCCATAACGGCGCCTCATGGCGGCACCTCCTGTACCTCGTTGGCGCCCAGCGTCGTCAAGCGTGAACGCAGCGTCTCGGTATCGTCACGGGAAAGCGCCTCCACGTTCACCAGCAGGAAGTAGGCGTCGCCGGAAGCGCGTTCGAACATGTCGGCATTGAAGGCCGGGTGATAGGGGCGGGGCAGGCGATTGCCGAACAGCATGCCCAGGACGGCGGTCAACGCCGCGGCAAGGATCGCTAGCACGAAGGCGATCAGCGCGAAGGGTGGCCAACCATGCAGGGGCTTGCCGCCGACCACGAACGGGTAGTCGATCGCTGAGCTATACCACATCATCCCATAGCCTGCCGTGGCGGCGAGCAGTGCCGCCGCCAGTGAGCCTACCGTCAGCCAGCGCGAACGAAAGCCGAGTGCCTGGCTCAGTTCCTCGATGGGGTAGGGACTGAAGGCTTCGAGTTCCGCATGGCCTTCGTCACGCAGCGCCCGTATTGCGGCGACCAGTGTCTCGGCGTCATCGAAACGTCCCAGCAGGCCGTAGTGCGCGCCGCCTTGAGTGGCAGTCTCACTCATGATCGCTGGCCTCCCGAGGCGCCTGCTCGCTGCCATTTTCCCGTGGTGTCTGGTGGGTGGCGATCAAGGTGCGCATGTCGTGTATCGAAATCAGCGGCATCAGCTTGACGAAGATCAGCAGCAGCAGGCCGAACAGTCCCAGCGAACCGAAATAGGTTGCCCAGTCCCAGGCGGTGGGCCAGATGGTATCCCAGTTCGAGGGCATGTAATCGGCATGCGTCGAGGTAAAGACGATCTGGAAGCGTTCCAGCCACATCCCGAGGTTACTGGTCAGTGCCAGGCACAGCATGATGGCGGGCGAACGGCGTATGCGCCGGAACCACAGTAACTGCGTCAGCACCACGTTGCAGACGATCATGCTCCACCAGGCCGGTGCGTAGGGGCCGGTCCAGCGATCGAAGTGGACGGTGCGGTAGTAGTCCTCGCCGCTATAGAAAGCGACGAAGATTTCCTGAATGTAGGCATAGCTCACGATCAGCGCGAACAGCAGCATCATGCGTCCCAGGTAATCGAGGTGCGTAAGCGTCACCAGATCGTGCAGCTTGAACAGGCTGCGGAGTGCCACGGCCAGCAAGGCTACGGTGGAGAAGCCGGAGAACAGGGCGCCGGCGACGAAGTAGGGCGGGAAAATCGTGAAGTGATAGCCAGGTACGATCGATACCGCCAGATCCAGCGAGATAATACCGGTCACCGTGACCACGATCGGCGTGGCCAGCGCAGCAAGAATCGTGGTGGCCCTCTCGTAACGCGCCCAATGGGTGGCCGAGCCGCGCCAGCCCAGCGCCAGCACGCCGTAGAAATAGGCGCGCCGACCGCGGGCGCGGTCGCGCAGGGATGCCAGGTCCGGCAGCAGGCTCATGTACAGGAAGCTGGCGGTGAAGATCAGGTAGGTGGCGATGGCGAAGAAGTCCCAGACCAGCGGGCTGCGCCATTGCGGCCAGAGATCCATGGTATCGGGATAGGGCAAGAGGTAATAGAAGAACTCCGGTCGACCCAGGTGAATGATCGGATACAGCCCGGCACAGATGATGGCGAACATCGCCATGGCCTCGGCGAAGCGGTTGATGGCGGCGCGCCACGGCTGGCGGGTGAGCAGCAGCACCGCCGAGATCAGCGTGCCGGCATGGGCGATACCGATCCACCAGATGGTATTGAGAATCGGCATGCCCCAGGCGACCGGGATATTGATGCCGAAGATGCCGATACCCACCGAGAACAGCACCGATAGCGAGAGCACGAATACCAGCGTCAGGCCGGCACACACCAGCACGGCGATCCACCAGCCCAGCGGCGAGCGTTGCTCGAGTACCAACGCGCTGATCCGCTGCGTGAGAGTGGCGTGGGTCAGGTCGGCCGGGATCAGGGCATCGGGCTCATGTGGCTTCATGACGGCTCCTCGCGAAAGAATACGCGGTTGTTCTCGCGACTGTCGCTGGCGTTGCCACTGGCTTCTGCCTGGTCGAGCGACTCGGGGGCGTTACGCTTGGGCGTGTAAGTGCCGACTTCGCTCGTGCTGCCCGAGCTGGTGGCGCTGGAGTTCTTCACCCTGGGGTTGGGGGCGCGTACGGCGGCCAGATAGGTCGTGCGTGGTCGAACATTGAGGTGAGCGAGCATGCCGTAGTCGAGTGGATGCGCCTTGAGCCGGCTGACCTCGCTGGCGGAGTCGTTGAGATCGCCGAACACGATGGCCTGGGTCGGGCAGGCTTGCTGACACGCTGTCTGTAACTCGCCATCGGCCAGCTCTCGCTCCTCGGTCTCGGCATCCCGCTGTTTGCGGTTGATGCGTTGCACGCAGTACGTGCACTTTTCCATCACTCCTCGCGAGCGGACCGTGACATCGGGGTTATGGGCGGCCGCAGGAACCTGGTAGGTTGCCGTTTCGCCGGTGTAGTGGAACCAATTGAAGCGTCGCACCTTGTAAGGGCAGTTCTGCGAGCAATAGCGGGTGCCGATGCAGCGGTTGTAGATCATCTCGTTGAGCCCATCGGCCGAATGCTGCGTGGCGCCGACAGGGCAGACGTATTCGCACGGGGCGTTCTCGCAGTGCATGCAGGTGACTGGCTGGAAGACCATCTCCGGCCCATCGAGTGGCCCCTGAAAGTAGCGATCGATGCGAATCCAGTGCATCTCCCGGCCCTTCTTCACTTCGTCGGCACCGACCACCGGGATGTTGTTTTCGGCCTGGCAGGCGGTGACGCATGCATTGCAGCCGATGCAGGCCGACAGATCGATACTCATGCCCCAGGCGTGTCGAGACTTGCGCTCGGCGGGCCAGGGCTCGGGATACAGCGAGCCGTGCGGCTCTTCGCGCTGGGCGAAATGCGGGTCGCTGCGGTAGGTGTCCAGGGTGGCGACCCGGATCAGGTCACGACCCTCGATGGCATGGTGGTTCTGTGTCGTGGCCAGCCGGCGATGGGCGTCGGTCTTCTCCAGAATGACGGAGACCGCCCAGGGCGAGTCGCTCGGCTGGAGGGCATGGGCATTGGCACCCACCCCGTCGGCGATACTGCCGGCGTGATGACGGCCTCCGCCCAGGGTCAGGGTGACGGCATCCGCCGGCATGCCGGGAAGTACATAGACGGGAACCTCGAGAGAATGCTCGCGCATGTTCACCCGGACCATGTCGCCGGTTGCCAGATTGCGGCGCTCCGCCAGTACGGGAGCGATCAGCAGGGCGCTGTCCCAGGTCAGTTTGGTCAGCGGCCTGGGCAATTCCTGCAACCAGGCGTTGTTGGCATAGCGGCCATCCCATAGCGAGGGGTCGGGGCGCAGCTGTAACATGAGACCGCCGGTATGCGTGGTCGGCGCCGGTAGTCGTTCGTGCCAACCATCGACGAGTTTCGCCAAGTACGGTGTGAAGGCACTGTTGCTGACCAGGCCGTCGCGCAGGCTGGTGCGCCAGAAAGTCTCGAAGTCGCGGTTCCAGTGGCGGGCTTGCCAGTCGTTGATCAGCAGGTCGCGGGCGTCGTGATCGATAGCATCCTGAAGGGCGGCCAGAAACTGCAGGGCGGTCTTGCCGTCGTGCATGGGGAGAATCAACGGTTGCAGAAGGCTAAGAGTGCCATCGAAGGCGCGGGCATCACCCCAGGTCTCCAGTGGGTGAGTCGCCGGGACATGCCAATGGCAGAGGCGTGCCGTCTCGTTGAAGGTATCGCCCCAGTGGCAGCGCCAGGCGACTTTCTGCAACGCTTGTGCGAACTTGAGATCGACCGGGGCGCTGTAGACCGGGTTGGTGTCGAGCATCACCAGGCTTTGTATCTCATCGGCATGCATCGCCTCGCTCAGGGCATCGAGTGGCCGGGCGCCATGGCTTGCCTCCACGGGATCGATGATCTCCAAGGTGGTGCCGAAGGCGCCCAGCTGCGCATTGATGGCGTGGGCCAGGGCATGCACTTCGGGCGGTTGCTGATCGCCGGGTATGACCAGCGCGGCCGGTGCCAGGTGGCGCAGATCCGCGACCAGTGCCGCGAGCCAGTCGTCGGGGATGACTGGCATTTCAGGTGGCGGCACGTCGAGCGCGAAGGCGTTGGCCAACTGGCGAGCCGCATCGATGATACGCGTATGACGCAGGAGCAGACGGTGTTCCGCCATGCTGCCGGTGATGCTGGGGGTCGACTCGAGCATGTACAGCCGCAGGAGTTCATCGTTGTCCCTGGGCCGGCGATATTGCGAGAAATCCCGTGCGTAGCGCAGGAATCCCGGTTGTTCCTGCAGGAAGTTGGCGTCCAGCGATACGACGACGCGTGCCTGGTCGAAACGGTAGATCGGTTCCCGTGGGGCACCGAACAGCCAGCGGCTGGCCGTGTAGACGGCGCTGCGGTCGACCGGTGTGTGGCGGTACCAGCGTGCTTCTGGCCAGCGTGTCAGCAGGTTGCGCAGACGCTCGGCTTGGCTGGGTGAGGTAATGGGGCCGGTGAGAAACGCCAACCCCGCGCCGCGGCTTGCATCCCACCGGCCTCGCTGTTCCCGAAGGGCGGCCAGGAATTGGTTGTATCCCGTGATATGGCCACGCTCCATGACCGATGACGCGCGGTCGGGGTCGTATAATGACAGCACCGACGCTTGAGAAAAGATATCGCAGGCGCCTCGTGTGGCCGGATGATCGGGATTGCCTTCGAGCTTGACTGGGCGTCCCTCACGGCTCTGAGCAAGCACGCCATGCGCATAGCCATCGATCGGGTGGGTCGTGGCGTAATAGCGTGGCTGACCGGGGACGAGTCCTTCGGGCATATCGACGTAGGGCACCAGCCGCTCGGGAGGCTGGCTGTCACAGGCGGTCAGGCCGCCCAGCGCGAGACTGGCGGCCATCAGCTTGAGGACTCGACGACGATCGATGGGCGCCGCCCAGACGCTATCGTGTCCGGGAAATTCGTCTGCCAGCAGCCGCGTGAATGCCTCGTCACCGGCCAGTTCTTCGAGGCTGCGCCAATAGGCGGGGCCGCTCTGTCCGGCGAGCTGTCCACGCAAACGTTGCCACTGTTCGCGGTTCAGCGATGACATGTGGAACACTCCATCAGGCGATCGGGGTGGATGCCGTAATGGGAAATCCACTCATGGCCGGGGGTGTCCTCCTCGGCGGAATATCCCATGGTGGTGATCTCATTCTCGGGGCGCAGGTGGGGGCCTGGATCCCGATGGCATTCCAGACACCACTCCATGGTCAGGGGCTTGCGCTGAACGGTCATGCGCATTTCGTCGACCCGGCCATGGCATGACTCGCAACCCACGCCGTTGTTGACGTGGGCGCGGTGGCTGAAATAGGTGAAGTCGGGCAGGTTATGCACGCGGTTCCAGGCGAGGGGCTCTTGACGAGCCAGGCTGTCGCGCACCGGGGCGAGCATCTCGGCATTGGTCCACTCCTGGGAGTGGCAGGTCATGCAGGTGCGGGTAGGCGGAATGCCGGCGAAGTCGGATGTCTCGACGCCAGTGTGGCAATACTGGCAGTCTAGGCCCAGGCCACCGGCATGCGTGTGATGGCTGAAGGGCACGGGTTGTTCAGGAGCGTAACCGGCGTCCGTCTGATAGGGAGAGCGGTAAACGACATAGGCGAAAACGGAAATCGCCACGAGCAATGCCAGGATCCCCACCAAGATGACGAAGGCCAGCGCGTTCGCTCGGGGGCGAAACAAAGGCGCCATCCTGATTCCCTTTGGGTGTGTTTTCCTGTTCCTATCGCAACGGCGTCTAAACGCGGCGTGTTCCTCACTATAGGAAAGATGGCTCCGATTCTGCTAAAGAACGATCAGGAATAAGTTTAATTCATAAAGAGATAAGTAGGTGTCCCCTACCGTCGCAAGGTGAGGCATGCCTACCATCGCCCGATGATGCCGAGAAAGCGTCCAGCTCATCGTCGGGTAAGGTGTGTTCTTGCCTTATGGAAGTGGGCCTTGCGCCTTCGCTATCAGCGCCTCGATTTCTGGATGGGTGAAGAAGGCCACGAGCCGGTCGGCGGTCGTGGCGCCGATTCCGGGGTAGCGCTGCCAGTCATGTCGCTCCCGCGCCTGTAGCGCCGCAAGGTTGATGCGCCCGTCGGGATCGTGCAAGACGGACTCGGCGACCGGTGGCATACCCAACGCTGCCAGCCAACTGCCGAGTGGCTGTTCGTGAGTGGCTTGAAAGCTGTCATGCCAGTTTGCCGCGCGTGTCTCGCCGACTTCCGGCAGGACTTCGAGCTGCGCCGGGGTGAGCGTCTGCCAGTCGAGGAGTTCCTCGACCAGTCCAGCGTCGATCAGGCGCTGCCAGGTGCCTTCGCCGATACCGGGCATGTCCAGACCATGGTGACTGGACAACCAGGTCAAGCGGGCGAGGAACTGCTCTTCACAGTCGCCGCTGAGACGCAGGCAACTCAAGGGGTGGTAGCGTTCGGGGTCAGGCACGCTCAGGGCCGGCCGGGGGGCGGTGCGAGTCAGCACCTCGTCGAGTTGGGGAATCGTCAGGCCCGCCAGGCGAATCATCACTTGGTCGCCGGGACGCACCTCCCAGTCGCGCCATTGCGCGAGCGATCCGAGGCTGACGTGGCGGATGGTACGGTCATCGAGTTGGGTGGGATAAAGCTGCAACACCGGGGTGATGTTGCCGGTGCGCCCGATACGAAAGTCAACGTCTCGCACCACGGCTAGGCTGCGCCGCGCCGGATGCTTCCAGGCCACCGCCCACTCGGGTGGCCGGGGCCGCCAGTCGGCGGCGTCGGGGCGTGTATTCTGGCGAATCACCACGCCATCGGTGGCGAAGGGCAACTCGCTGCGATACCACCGTTGGCGCCAATGCCCAACCTCGTCCACGTCGACCACCGGCTGGCTGTAATAGGCGCTGTCGGCAAAGCCCCAGGCCCCGAGCATGGCCAGCCGTTCCTGCATGGGGTCCGGACCATTCGGCCAGTCCCACACGAACAGGCCGATCTGGCTTGCGCCATCAATATCCAACTCGTGGCGCGACATCAGACCGACGATTGCGCTGCGCGCACCATCGCTGCCAAGCTCGGCCTGGATGTGCGCGCGGCGTCGATGATAGAGCTCGCCTTGCAGGATGACGCGCGCGGGAGCGCTGGCGGGCAATTGTCGGGGGATGGCGGCAATGCGCTGGGCATGGGGGAGCCAATCCTGGCCGCTGAGGCCGTCGCCACGGCTGATGGCAGCCGTGAGGCGCCGCTCCGTGTAGACCAGCGTCACCGCGACGCCATCGACCTTGGGCTGCACCCACAGCGCGTCGTGGCGACGACGATGCATCCAGGTGGCCAGTGCTTGATGACCGTCGAGCTTGGCCAGCCCGGTCTGTGCGATGGGGTGTGAAACCCGACCGCTGTCGTCCATGGGGACGGTGGGGGCTGCCGGCGAATCGAAGCAGGCTTGCCAGGTGGTCAGCGTCCGGCGTGCTTGATCGTAGACACTGTCTTCCACCAGGCGCTCGCCGCGCCGGTAATAGGCATCGTCCCACCGCGCGATTCGTGTTTGTAGCGCATCGAGTGTCTGGTGGGCCTGTGCCGATGTCCACTTCGGGCACTCACTCGACTGCGCGGCTAATGGGGCCAGGCTGCCGAGCAGCAGCAACAGCAATGCAAGGGGATGACAATCCTGGAGTGGGGCGCGACGCATGGTGCCTCCCTGGCGGTGGTGAATGCCTCGTTCCCTGAGGCTCGCGATGATGTGATATCCAGCATAGGACAGGATTCATGGGTTGGCCGCCGTCAGCAAGCGCAGCAAGTGCTGAATGGGGCGCTCTTCAGGGTTGCCATGCCCCCGCGTATCGTGCCGGCCAAACGTGACGCCATGGGTATCCACCATCAACGGCAACGCCCCGCAAAATGCGGGGCGTTGAACCGACAGATCGGGTGACGAGCGTCAGCTGCGACGACTCACTTGTGCATAATCGAGAAGGATCTCGGCACTTTCGATGACTTGGGCTCGTTCCGCTGGCTCGTTTTCTTCGGGTTCCTCGCTTTCCTCTCCGTCGTCGTCACGAGCGTCGGCCCAGTCTTCCAGAGGTTCCAGTCCCAGTGCACGCCGTCGTTGGTTCTCCAGCGATAGCTGTTCGGCTTCCTGGGCCTCCATCTCGCGCTTGCGTTGTTCCCGGTTCAGGCTGATGGTGGTGTGCTGCTCCCGCAGTTGGCGTGCGAGCTCTGCCTGACGCTCCAGGTAGACGAAGTTGGGATGATCGGTGATACGCTCTCGGTGTTGCGCGGTGAGCGACTCGATATAGCGCCAAGGTTCTCCGTAGTGACGATACTGGACGGCGCGCACGGTGTCCCAAGGCAGGGCATTGTCCAGGCTGCTCTCGCCGATCATCTCGGGATCTATCAGGGAGGGGAAGACGATGTCGGGTTCGACGCCGCGGTGCTGGGTGCTTTCCCCGGAAATACGATAGAACTTGGCGCGGGTCAGCTTGATCTGGCCATGGCTCAGGTCATTGAGCGTCTGTACGGTACCCTTGCCGAAGGTCTGGTTGCCGACGACCAGGCCGCGTCCATAGTCCTGAATGGCACCGGCGAAGATCTCCGAGGCCGATGCCGACAGGCGGTTGATCAGCACACCGAGAGGACCATCATAGAGCGTACCACTCTCGGTATCGCCATACAGGCTGATGCGGCCGCGGGCATCGCGCACTTGCACGGTGGGGCCGCGATCGATGAACAGCCCAATCAAGGAGTTGGCTTCCTGGAGGGCACCGCCGCCATTGTTGCGCAGGTCCAGGACGATGCCTTCGATGTCTTCTCGCTTGAGCTTCTCGATCTCTCGGGCCACATCACGCGTGGTGCTGCGATACTCTTCCTCGCCGGCCTGCCAGGCGTCGAAATCAACATAAAAGGTTGGAATCTTGATGACGCCGATGCGATGCGTGCCGTCTTCTCGTTCGATCTCGATGACTTCGCTACTGGCGGCCTGATCTTCCAGGTTGACGGTGTCTCGGGTGATTTCGACGATGCGAGAGCGGGTCATGTCGATGGCCTGGGCGGGGACCACTTCCAGACGTACCACCGACCCCTTGGGACCACGAATCAGGTCGACTACCTCGTCGAGGCGCATACCGACCACGTTGACCATTCCACCGTCTTCTTGTCCCACGGCGATGATGCGGTCGGCAGGCTCGAGAACCCCGGCCTTGTCGGCGGGGCCACCGGGAACCAGGCTGGAAACCTTGACGTATTCCCCTTCGGTCTGCAACAGGGCGCCGATGCCTTCCAGCGACAGACGCATCTGGATGTCGAAGGATTCGCCCTGACGTGGCGACAGGTATTCGGTATGCGGGTCGATCGTGCCGGTGACCGCTGCCATGAACAGCCCGAAAACATCCTCACCATTGGCCTGACGTACCCGGGAGAGTTGTCCCTCGTAACGCTGGCGCAGGTTGTCCCTGACCTCGCTATCGTCCTGGCCGCTGATCGACATGGTCAGGGCGGCATTCTTCAACCGCTTGTCCCATAACTCATCCAGCTCGCTCTCGTTATTGGCCCAGGGAGCACCTTCGCGATCGACCTCGATGCGTTCGTCGGTATCGAAACGATAGTCCAGACCATTATTGACCTTGTCGAGAATCCACTCGAGACGCGACTCGAGACGCTCGTGGTAGCGTTGATAAAGCGCGAAGACACGCTCCAGTTCGCCATTGTCGAGGGCGTCGTCCAGGGTGGTTTCCAGATCGCGGAAACTGTCCACGTCTCGGCGCAGGAGATAGGCCCGCTGGGAATCCATTACCTCCAGATAGCGTTCGAAAGCCCTGCGTGACCAGTCGTCGTCGAGACTGACATCCGAATAATGTCCATAGCGCAGGGATTCGGCGACCTCGACTGCAGCCTGACGGTGAGCGTCAGAAGGTTGCGGTTGGGCAAGGGCCACGACGCTGATGGATGCGATTAACGCGATGGCACTCACACGCCGGATGACGGCAATCAGGCTCATCAATGAAGCACTCCCGGTTTCATGTACACTTCTTCCCTAGACTATCGGTCGGCGAGTGAGTTGCGCCTGCCGAGCTGGCATTGTAGCAGCCTGTGTCGCCTGACACAGACCCTTTGATGAGGAACGTCATGCCCCACGACCCGACTTTGGAACGATTGCTGACCTTTTTGCACTGCTCTCCCACGCCTTGGCATGCCGTGGCCAACATGTGCAAACGGCTTGAGCAGGCGGGATATCGGCGCCTGGACGAGACACAGCCCTGGCAACTCTCGCCGGGACAGCGAGTTTACGTGACCCGCAATGACTCGTCGCTGGTGGCGCTGCAATTACCCACCGACCGGCTCCACGCCCTGCGCATGCTGGGTGCGCACAGCGACAGCCCCGGATTGCGCCTCAAGCCCAATGCCGCTCAGGTAAGCGGTGGTTGGTTGCAGCTCGGGGTGGAAGTCTATGGCGGTGCCTTGTTGGCTCCCTGGTTCGATCGCGATCTGGGCCTGGCGGGGCGGGTTCATCTGCGGCGTGAGGATGGGCGCCTGCAGGGGGTGTTGCTCAATGTCGAGCGCCCGGTAGCCTTCGTGCCGAGCCTTGCCATTCACCTCGATCGCGAAGCCAACAACGGACGAGCCATCAATCCGCAGACACAGATGGCGCCGGTGTTGTTGCAGGGAGGCGACCCGGGCGACCTGGAGCGACTCCTGAAGCGATGGCTTTATGAACAGCACAATATCGAGAACGCCGCCATCCTGGATTTCGAGCTGGCTCTTTACGATACTCAGCCGCCGGCGCGGGTCGGCGTCGAGGGCGAATTGATCGCCAGCGCGCGACTGGATAACTTGCTATCGTGTTTTATCGGCCTTGAGGCACTGCTCGCCAGTGATGGGCGCCAAGCCGCAGTGCTGGTGGCCAACGACCATGAGGAGGTCGGCAGTGCTAGTGCCTGTGGTGCTCAAGGGCCTTTTCTCGGTGATGTGCTCAGACGCGTCAATGCGCAACTCGGCGAGACGGGCGAAGAAGGCTTCATTCGCCTGATCCAGTCGTCACGGCTGATCTCTTGCGACAACGCGCATGCCCTCCACCCGAACTTCATCGACAAGCACGATGCCGGCCATGGCCCGGCGATCAACGGGGGCCCGGTAATCAAGGTCAATGCCAACCAGCGTTATGCCACCAATAGCGCCACTTCGGCGTTGTTCCGTGACCTGTGCCACGAGGTGGGGGTGCCGGTGCAGACCTTCGTCACCCGTGCCGACATGGGATGCGGCAGTACCATCGGGCCGATCACCGCCACTGAACTCGGGGTGCCGACGCTGGACGTGGGAGTTGCCCAATGGGGGATGCACTCGATTCGCGAGACCGTCGGCAGTCGTGATATTGCGTATCTGACGCGAGCGCTGACAGCCTTCCTCAACCGGGCGGAATTGCTCTAACGTTACGCGTGGCGGGCTACGAGCCTCGAGCAATGTGTTGCATGTTGCCTCTTGGGTGGCGAACCCTACGGCCCGCAGCTCGCAGCCCGCAGCCCGCCGCCAAAACACAAAACCCCGCAGGTAGGCCTGCGGGGTTCGGCAATCTCTGGTGGCTACGCCCTGACTCGAACAGGGGACCCCATCATTATGAGTGATGTGCTCTAACCAACTGAGCTACGTAGCCGTCCAACGGGGGCGAATCTTACCCATAAGGGCATGAAAGGTCAACTCAATTTCGTCCTGGAGGCGCCTAGACGTTGAACCGGAAATGGATCACGTCGCCGTCCTTGACGATATAGTCCTTGCCTTCCAGGCGCCACTTGCCGGCGTCCTTGGCGCCCTGCTCGCCACCGCGAGCGATGAAATCGTCGTAGCCGATCACCTCGGCGCGGATGAAGCCCTTCTGGAAGTCGGTGTGGATCACTCCGGCGGCTTCCGGTGCGGTGGCACCGATCTTGACGGTCCAGGCACGTACTTCCTTGACCCCGGCGGTAAAGTAGGTCTGCAGGCCGAGCAGGGCATAACCGGCACGGATCACACGATCGAGGCCCGGCTCCTCCATGCCCATTTCCTCCAGGAACATCGAGCGCTCCTCGTCGTCGAGTTCGGCGATCTCGGCCTCGATCTGGTTGCAGACCGGGACGACCACGGCGCCTTCCTCGGCGGCGATGGCATCGACCACCTCGAGATAGGGGTTGTCGTCGAAGCCGTCCTCGTTGACGTTGGCGATGTACATGGTCGGCTTGAGGGTCAGGAAGCCAAAGCTCTTCAGTTGGCGCTTGTCATCCTCCTCGAGACCGAAGCTGCGCAGTGGCAAGCCCTCCGCCAGGTGGGGCTGGATGCGCTCGAGGATCGCCTTGGTGGCGATGGCGTCCTTGTCACCGCCCTTGGCGACCCGTACCAGCCGCTGGATAGCGCGCTCGACGGTATCCAGGTCGGCCAGGGCCAGCTCCATGTTGATGGTTTCGATATCGACCCGGGGATCGACCTGATTGGCCACATGGATGACGTTGTCATTGTCGAAGCAGCGTACCACGTGGGCGATGGCGTCGGTTTCACGGATATTCGCCAGGAACTTGTTGCCCAGCCCTTCGCCCTTGGAGGCGCCGGCGACGAGACCGGCGATGTCCACGAACTCCATGGTGGTGGGCAGTACCTTCTGCGGCTTGACGATCGCGGCGAGCTTGTCGAGGCGCGGGTCGGGCATCGGCACGATGCCGACATTGGGCTCGATGGTACAGAAGGGGAAGTTCTCGGCGTCGATGCCCGACTTGGTCAGTGCATTGAACAGCGTGGACTTGCCGACATTGGGCAGCCCGACGATACCGCAGTTGAAACCCATGATATGTTCCTGGAAAGCGAATTCGAAATTGGCGATTGGCCGGTATTTTACGGAAAAGAGTGGTAAGCCGTAAGCTTGAAGCTGTAAGAAACCCCAAAAACCGAATCATCGCCTTCTATGGACGGCCATTCATCTCGACTTGGTGGTTTTCTTCCAGCTTATGGCTTCAAGCTTATAGCTGTGCTTTTCAGCCTTCGGCTGAAAAGCTGTGCAACCGGTTCATGGCCCTGGCCCAGTCGCCGCGGATGGCATCCGGCAGCGTGGCTTCGATCTCGCCAAAGACAGTATCGATGGCAGCACGTTCGGCTTTGCCGGGACGACCGAGTACATAATTCGTGACCTGGCGGGCATCACCGGGGTGGCCAATGCCGATGCGCAGGCGATGGAAGGAGTTGTCGTTGCCGAGGGCACGGATGACGTCACGCAGACCGTTGTGACCTCCATGACCGCCGCCTTGCTTGTAGCGGGCGGTACCCGGGACGATATCCAGGTCGTCGTGAGCGACGAGCAACTCGTCAGGGGCGAGTTTGAAGAACTGGCAAAGCGCGGCGACAGCCCCGCCGCTGCGGTTCATATAGGTCTGCGGTAACAGCAGATGCAGATCCTGGCCGGCGAAGTGGACCTTGGCGTAATGGCCCAGGAACTTGCGCTCGGCTCGCAGTGGCGTATGACTGTCGCGCGCAATGGCCGCCACCAGCCAGGCGCCAGCATTGTGCCGGGTGTCGTCGTATTCCGGCCCGGGATTGCCGAGGCCGATGATCGCTTTCACTTGGCTCATGCTGACGCCCTGGTGGTCGTGACGGGAAGAAGGCCGGCTTATTCGGCCTTGTCTTCGCCTTCGCCCTGGTCGGCTTCCTGGTCTTCCTGCTCCTTGGCCTCGCTCTCGGGTGCGGCTTCAGGCTTGGCTTCCGCCTCGACTTCTTCCTCACCCTCTTCCGCGATGCCGCGAGTCGGATGCGTAATGTTCACGATACCGGTGTCATACTCCTCGCCGTGTGACAGCGCCACGGAAGTGACGCCTTCCGGTAGCTTGAGGTCGGATAGGTGCAGGGTTCCGCCGAGCTCCAGGTCGGTGATGTCGATTTCCAGGTACTCGGGAAGGTCCTTGGGCAAGCAGCTGACTTCGATATCGTTGGCCAGTACGTGCAATACGCCGCCCTGTTCCTTGATGCCTTTGCAGCGTTCTTCGCCCACGACGTGGAGCGGTACGTGCAGGGTCATTTCGTGGGTGGCGTCAATCCGCATGAAGTCGGCGTGGGTCACCAGCGCCTTGTAGGGGTGGCGTTGCAGATCACGAATGATGACCTGTTCGTTGCTGCCATCGACATCGATGTTGATGATCGACGAGAAGAAGGCTTCGTCCTCGATAGCCTTGTAGAAGGCGGCCTTGTCGATGGTGATCGGCTGCGGGGCCTTCTCGCCACCGTAGATGATGGCAGCGACCTGCTGGTTCGCGCGGCGCAGGCGGCGGCTCGCACCTTTCCCCAGCTCCTTGCGAACGTTGGCGGTAAGTTGGTAATCGGACATTGGTAACCTCATTGGTTAATAAAGGAAATCGCTATCGCCCGCGACCAGGCGATAGCGTTTCCGGGGCCCTTGTGGGCTGCGTATCCAGGCGCGATGTCCTTCTGGTCGGACCTTAGTGGAACATCGCGCTGACGGATTCTTCGTTACTGACCCGGCGGATCGCTTCGGCGATCAGCCCGGCCACGGACAGTTGGCGAATCTTCCCGCTGCGGCGTGCCGGTTCGGACAGCGGAATGGTATCGGCGACCACCAGCTCATCGAGCACCGACCCGCAGATGTTGTCGACCGCCGGCCCCGACAGAATAGGGTGGGTCGCATAGGCCACCACGCGACGGGCACCATGATCCTTGAGAGCTTCGGCGGCCTTGCACAGGGTGCCGGCGGTATCGACCATGTCGTCGACCACCACGCAGGTGCGTCCTTCGATCTCGCCGATGATGTGCATCACTTGGGCCTGGTTGGCCTGTGGGCGGCGTTTGTCGATGATCGCCAGGTCGGCGTTGAGCTGCTTGGCGATGGCCCGGGCCCGCACTACGCCCCCGACGTCCGGGGAAACCACCACCAGGTCGTCGTAGTTCTGGCGCTCGATATCGTCGAGCAGGATCGGTGAGCCGTAGACGTTATCCACCGGCACGTCGAAGAATCCCTGAATCTGGTCGGCATGCAGGTCCATGGTCATGACCCGGTCGACGCCCGCCTTGACCATCATGTCGGCCACGACCTTGGCGGAAATCGGTACACGGGCCGAGCGTACGCGGCGGTCCTGACGGGCATAGCCGAAATAGGGTACCACGGCGGTGATTCGTGCAGCGGATGCCCGGCGCAAGGCATCGACCATCAGAATCAGTTCCATCAGATTGTCGTTGGTCGGCGCACAGGTGGACTGCAGAATGAAGACGTCCTTGCCGCGCACGTTCTCGTTGATCTCGACCGCGATTTCCCCATCGCTGAACTGACCGACCGTGGCATGGCCGAGCCGGTTGTCCAACCCTTCGGCGATCTTACGGGCGAGGTCGGGATTGGCGTTCCCGGCGAAAACCATCAATTTAGACACGCGCAGCCACCTTTGGAGTGTTGGGATCTCTGTAAGGGATGGGGACAGCTCACCAAGTGTCGGGACGTGGCTGGGGTAGCAGGATTCGAACCTGCGAATGGCGGTACCAGAAACCGCTGCCTTACCACTTGGCTATACCCCAGCATTTGCCTTTCGGTCCCGAGTCGCAGCCCAAAAGGGGCGGCGACAGAACTGTCACGGCGCTTCGGCCTGGCCCGCGGCCGGCGGAAGGCGACATCCCAGAGCCGCATGGAGGGGAGAAAGGTTGCAGCCCTTCGCCTTGAAGGCATGCCAACCGGGGTCGACACGCTGCAAAATGCTATCGGCCTGGCGCTCATCCGTCAAACGCGCGAACAGGCAGGCGCCAGTACCCGTCAACATGGTCGGTGCGAACCCGGACAACCACTCGATAGCCCTCGCGACCTCTGGGTAGCGTTCGCATACCGTCACCTGGCAGTCGTTGCGCCAAGGCGCCCCCCCCTGCAGTGCGCGCGCCATACTAATGGGGGGGGTGTCTCGTGTCAATTGTAGCGCATTGAATACGCTGGCGGTGGCGACCGTGACGCCGGGGTGCAGGACCACGAACCAAGGGGTATCGAGTTCGACGGGGGTCAGGCGCTCACCGATACCCTCAGCCCAGGCGGCGTGACCGTGCACGAACACCGGGACATCGGCGCCCAGTCGCAGACCCAGAGCGGCGAGTCGGTCCCTGCTCAGCCTCAGCCCCCACAAGCGATCGAGTGCGAGCAGGGTGGTGGCCGCATTGGAGCTGCCGCCACCCAGGCCGCCGCCCATGGGGAGGCACTTGTCGAGCTGAATATCGACCCCCAGGTGGCAGCCGGTCTCGGCGTGTAATGCCTGCGCCGCGCGCACGATCAGGTTGTCTTCGTGAGGGACGCCGGCTATCGCCGGTGCCAGACCGATGATGCCATCGTCGCGCACCGAGAAGTGCAGGGTGTCGCCGACATCGAGGAACTGGAACAGCGTCTGTAGCGTGTGGTACCCGTCGGCCCGGCGCCCCGTGATATGCAGCATGCGATTGAGCTTGGCCGGGGCCGGCAGGGTCAGGATGTCGCGCGGCACGTCAACGTTCTCCCGGGCGCCAGTCGTTGACCACCAGCGTGGCGCGAATCTCGTCGTAGGTCATGACCAGGCGGCGCGGCAGCCACAGGCCGCCGGCATAGTCCCAGTCGCGGTAGGCGATATTCCAGCCGGCTTGACGCAACTGGGCGGGATAGCCCAAGGCATCCTCTTCCACCTCATGGTCGGCGCCGGGAGCGGGCAGCCCGCGGATCCAGTAGTCCAATGCCGAGATGGGCAATGACCAACCGAGCTGCTCTTGCATCAGGGCTTCGGGGCTCTCGGCGACGAAGCGGCCTTCGCTGGTGTTCAGCGAGACGCGACCGTCGCGCCCCTCGAGCACGCTGCGACCGCTGCCGAAGGGGCCGCTGATCAACATGCGGTAATAGCCGGGATGTTGGGACCAATCGAGGTTGGCGCTGGTGGAATCTTGCGGTGTGCGCAGGCCCACCTTGCCGGCCAGGGTCCAGGTGTCAAGCGCCTCCAGGCGAGCGGACTGGGCGTCCCAGTCGCCGCGTTCGCGCGGCTGGTCGGGGCCCGGGGCACGGCTGGCACAGCCGGCAATCAGCGCGAGGCAAAGCAACACAAAGAACAATCGCATCATGAGTTGGCTCGGTCGTGGTTTCAGGGATCAGGGGGCGAGGGCGGGAATGCGCTTGAGCAGGGCATCGACGACCGGTCGTTCGCCATGGCGTTCGAGGCTTTCGGCGATCAGGTCGCGAGCCTCCTCTTTACGCCCCAGCTCCCACAGCACTTCGGCGACATGGGCGGCAATCTCCTGATCGGGCATGATGTGGTAGGCGCGCTCCAGGTAAGACAGGGCGCGCTCGTTGTCGCCTTGCTTGTGATAGACCCAGCCCAGGCTGTCGAGGATGGCGGCATTGTTCGGGGCCAGGCGATGAGCGCGCTCGATCAGGTCCTGGGCCTCATCATGACGGTCGGTCATGTCGGCCAGGGTGTAGCCCAGGGCGTTGAGAGCCATGGCATGCTCCGGGTCCCGCTCGATGATGTACCGCAGGTCACGCTCCATGCCCTCCAGATCGCCAGCCTCGAACGACCGCATGGCACGCACATAACGCAGTTCCAGGTCGTCGGGATTGCGCTCGAGTTCACGCTGCAGCAGCGCATCGGCTTCGTCGCTGTGTCCCTCCTGGTCGAGCAGTTCCACCTCGAGCGAGGTCAAGGCGCTGGCCTGGTCCGAGTGACGCAGGCGTTCGATGCGCAGGAACCGGCGGGCATCCCTCAAGCGGTCGTCATCGATCAGCATCTGCGCGGCGCGCAGGCGTGAGGGGAGGAAATGCTCGCCGGGAGGCACCTGGCGATAATAAAGGAGGGCGTTATCGACTTCCCCTTGCTCTTCGGCGATGGTGCCGAGCAAGGTAAAGGCCATGGGAGGCGTGTCATCGGCGCTGACCAGGGGCAATAGCAGGCGTCGGGCTGGCGCCGGGTGGCCTTCGTCCAGGTACAGGCGCGCCAGTGCCAGGCGCAGGTCATGGTTGTCGCCATGATGCTCGAGAAGGGTGTCGCTCTGGGCCTCGGCGGCCTCGACATTGCCGAGCATGAGTTCGGTCTGCGCCACCAGCAGGATGAAGCGCCCATCGTCGGGTGAAACTTCAAGCCCCTGGCGGGCCGCGTCACGGGCGGCGGGGATGTCCCCGCGCTCCAGGGCGATGCGCGTGCGGGCCAGCCAGAGTGCCGGTAGCTCGGGATGGCTGCGGGCCAGGTCGGTCAGGCGGGATTCGGCGCGCGCGAGCTGGCCGTCCGCTGCTTCGAACAAAGCGGTGGCGAGAATGGCGTCATAATAATAGGGGTGGCTCTCTGCGCCATCGCGGGCCAGGTGCTGACGCAGTCGCGACAACAGCGGCGCCACGTCGGCACCCTGGTCGATCGCCTGTTCCGCGAAGTCCACCAGTTCACCATGAGCGCCGCGCTCGGTCAGCATCAAGCGCTGCTCTAGACTGGCCAGCCAGTCGCCACGCTGCAAGGCTAGACTGGCCAGCAGGCGAGTGGGGGCCTCGGCATCCGGCGCCAGGGTCTGCCAGCGATGCGCGCTTTGTTCGAGCAACTGGGGGTCATTGGCAAAGCGCGCGGCCAAGGTGGCACGCTCGATCAAGGCCAGCGACTGGTAGCGCTCGGCCATTTCCAGATAACCGCGGCTGGCCTGCTGATAATCGCCCCGGAGCCCAGCGAGTTCAGCCGTCAACAGTGTCGACAGGCCTGCGGCGTCCAAGCCATGAGACACGGGCGGAGCCTGAGCCAACGGATCGTCGAGCTCGGCGTTGGATGAGGTCGGCATGCCCTGGCAGGCACTCAGAAGGATTACCACCGGTACTGTGAGAGCTGCCGGGATCAAGCGTGGGTGCATGTTCGCCTCGTTCACTGTGCCAAGCGTTCAGCATAACGGCTTGGTGGGAGCGGTCAACGACAACTGGAGACGTCGTCCTCACCCGGGGCTGTGGTAGAATCGAATGTCGACAAGACATACGACCGCACGATTCGCTTGAATACTCCTGACGCCAAGACTCTGACTGCATGACGCTTCTCGCCCTGGGAATCAATCACAAGACCGCCGCCGTCGAGGTGCGCGAGCAGGTTGCCTTCACACCTACGCAGCTCGAAGCGGCACTGGCCGAGCTCCGGGCGCTGCCCGAGGTGCGCGAGGCAGCGGTGCTGTCGACCTGCAATCGCACCGAGCTGTATTGCGTGACGACGCCGGTGGGCGAGCAGGCCATTCTGGAGTGGCTGGGGCGTTTTCATGATCTGCGTGCCGAGCAACTGGCGCAGAGTGCCTACCATTACCTGGACAACGATGCGGCCCGTCATCTGATGCGGGTAGCAGTGGGGCTCGATTCGATGGTGCTTGGCGAGCCGCAGATCCTGGGCCAACTCAAGGACGCCTATCAGATGGCCCGGCGGCACCAGGGGCTGGGAGGCGAGCTCGAACGCCTCTTTCAGCATACCTTCGCCGTGGCCAAGCGGGTACGCACCGAAACCGGGATCGGCGAGAATCCCGTGTCGGTCGCTTATGCCGCGGTCAGCATGGCCAGCCGGATCTTCGATGATTTCTCGCACCAACGGGCCCTGCTGATCGGGGCTGGTGAGACCATCGAACTGGTGGCGCGTCATTTGCGCGAGGCCGGCATCCGCGAGTTGATTGTCGCCAACCGTACCCGCGAACGGGCCGAACGCCTGGCAGGTGAATTCGTAGGTCAGGCCATCACTCTCCACGAGATCCCGCACGCCCTGGAGCGGGCCGATATCGTGATCTCCTCGACCGCCGCGCCGCTGCCGATCCTCGGCAAGGGCATGGTCGAACGGGCCATCAAGAAACGCCGTCATCGCCCGATCTTCATGGTCGATATCGCCGTGCCGCGCGATATCGAACCCCAGGTCGGCGAGTTGAGCGATGTTTTCCTGTATACCGTCGATGACTTGCATGAGGTGATCGAGGAGAACCGCCGCCACCGTCAGGTGGCCGCCGACCAGGCCGAGGTGCTGATCGAGCATGGGGTGGGGAACTGGCAGCACGAGCGCCGAGTGCGTGGGGCCGGCGAGCTGATCCGCCGCTACCGTGAGCAGGGCGAGGCCCTGCGTGAAATGGCCGAAGCTCAGGCCCTGGCGCAGCTGGCCAAGGGCGAAGATCCGGAAAAGGTCGTCACCCGTCTGGCACGCCAGCTCTCCAATAAGCTGATGCATGGTCCCACAACGCGGCTACGAGAAGCTTCCGGCGCCGAGCGCCATGACATCATCACCGCTGCCGAGACGCTGTTGCTCGATTCGACGGCACCGTCCCAGGATCCTTGAACGCGGAATCAATCAACAGGACTCTTCATGAAAGCGACACTGCGCCAGCGCCTGGACTCCTTTCACGAGCGTTTCGAGGAGCTTTCTGCCTTGCTCTCCGAATCCGAGGTGATCGCCGATCAGGCAAGCTTCCGCGACTATTCTCGTGAATACGCCGAACTCGAAGCCCTGGTAGCCACCTGGCAAGAGTATCGTGCGGTAGAGGGCGATATCGAGGCTGCCGAGCAGCTCGCCGGCGATAGTGACGCCGAGATGCGCGAGCTTGCCGAGATGGAACTGGTTGCCGGGCGGGAACGGCTGGAGGTCCTGGAAGAAGACCTCAAGCGTTTGCTGGTTCCCAAGGACCCCGACGATGGTCGTAACGTCTTTCTCGAGGTGCGCGCCGGCACCGGCGGCGACGAAGCGGCGCTGTTCGCCGGTGATCTGTTCCGCATGTATTCCCGCTACGCCGAGAAGCAGGGCTGGAAGGTCGAGGTGGTCAGTGCCAGCCATGGCGAGCAGGGGGGCTACAAGGAAATCATTTCGCGGGTCAAGGGCGAGGGTGTCTATGCGCGCCTCAAGTTCGAGTCCGGCGCGCATCGCGTACAACGCGTGCCGGCCACTGAATCCCAAGGGCGCATCCATACCTCGGCCTGTACCGTGGCGGTGATGCCCGAGGTCGCGGATGTGGGCGATGTCGACATCAACCCCAACGACCTGCGGGTGGATACCTTCCGCTCCAGTGGCGCCGGTGGGCAGCACGTCAACACCACTGACTCGGCGATCCGCCTCACTCACTTGCCGAGCGGCGTGGTGGTGGAATGCCAGGAAGAGCGCAGTCAGCACAAGAACCGTGCCAAGGCCATGTCGCTGCTGGCCGCACGCCTCAAACAGAATGCCGTGGATAGCCAGCGCCAGCAGCAGGCCGATGCCCGTCGCTCGCTGGTCGGCTCCGGCGATCGCAGCGAACGCATCCGTACCTATAACTTTCCCCAGGGGCGTCTCACCGACCACCGCATCAACCTGACCCTGTACAAGCTCGGCGAGGTCATGACCGGTGAGTTGGATGAAGTGATCGAGCCCCTGATCCACGAATACCAGGCCGAGCAACTGGCCGCGCTGCAGGCAAGCTGATGCATCTGGAAGCGTTACTGCGCAGGGCCGCACGGCGACTCGACGAGGCTGGTTCTCCCACTGCTCGCCTCGATGCCGAGATGCTGCTATGTCACGTGCTGGGCGTCGAGAGAAGTTGGCTCTATACCTGGGGCGATCGCAACGCCGAGCCCCTTGCCCGGGCACGCTTCGAGGCCTTGATCGCGGCGCGGGCGGCGGGTCAGCCGATCGCCTACCTGATCGGCGAGCGTGAATTCTGGGGACTGCGGCTGGTGACCACGCCGGTGACGCTGATCCCCCGGCCGGATACCGAAACCCTGGTCGAGGCGGCGCTGGCCCGGGCGACCGGAGAACGGGGACGCATGCTCGACCTGGGCACCGGCACCGGCGCCATTGCGTTGGCCTTCGCGAGCGAACGCCCTGGTTGGCGAGTGCTGGGGGTCGATCGTGAGCTGGCCGCGGTTGCGTTGGCCGCCGAGAATGCAGCACGCCTCATGATCGACAATGCCCACTTTCGTGTCAGCGACTGGTTCAGTGAACTCGCCGGTGAGCGCTTCGACCTGGTCGTGTCCAACCCGCCTTACCTGGCCGATGACGACCCACATCTGGGGCAGGGCGATGTACGCTTCGAGCCGCGTTCGGCACTGGTGGCGGCCGAGGCCGGCCTGGCCGATCTGCAGGACCTCGTGCGCCAGGCCAGGGCGCACCTGACGCCGGGGGGGTGGTTAATGCTCGAACACGGGGTGACGCAGGGCGGTGACGTGCGCCGGGTCATGGGCATGCAGGGGTATACGGACGTGGCGACACTCGAGGATCTCGGGGGACGAGAGCGGGTCAGCCTGGGTCGGCATGGCTCCGCTTGAGCGTTGAAGGCCCGGGGAGGCGGGACTGGAGTCGAACCGGACCAATGTGGTAATACTAAAGGCAAGGGAACTCAACTCGACTATCTATGACTGGGAAGTTATCGTTTTGGCGCATATATATCTATATTTTCTATATTTATCAGATGATATTGCCGGCATTGCTTCTCCAACTGCTAGTGGCTCGGACTGCACATTACAATGAAAGCCAAGACTCGTTCGCTGGACCGAATCGATCTGAAGATTCTGCGTTGTCTGCAGGAGAACGCGCGCATTTCCTACGTTGATTTGGCCTCTCAGGTGGGCTTGTCCACCACGCCTTGCCTGGAGCGGGTCAAAAGACTCGAGCGTGCCGGTATCATCCGAGGCTACAAGGCCGTTCTCGACCCCAAGGCCCTGAAGGCCAATCTGCTGGTGTTCGTCGAGATCAGTCTGGAAACCCAGTCGCCCGCCGTCTTCGATGAATTTCGGCGTGCCGTCAGCAAGTTGCCGCAGATCCAGGAGTGTCATCTGGTGTCAGGGCAATTCGATTACATTCTCAAGTGCCGGATTCCCGAGATGTCCGCCTATCGTCAATTGCTCGGCGATGTGGTGCTGACGCTTCCCGGGGTCAAGGAGTCAAAGAGCTATGTGGTCATGGAGGAGGTGAAGGAGGAGTTTGCCTTGCACATTCCCGATATCGACCAGCTCGATGACAAATAAGCAGGAGCCCATCGCGTGGCGATGAATGACGAAGCGCTGTTGCGCTACAGCCGCCAGATCATGCTGGATGCCATCGACATCGAAGGCCAGGAGCGCCTGCTCGCCAGCCATGCACTGGTGGTTGGGGCCGGTGGTCTGGGGTCGCCGGTAGCGCTGTATCTGGCAGCTGCCGGAGTGGGGTGCCTGACCCTGGCCGATGCCGACGAGGTCGAACTGTCCAACTTGCAGCGCCAGATTGCCCATGCCCAGGCGGACCTGGGACGCAACAAGGCCGAATCCGCTCGTGCGGCGGCTCAGGCGCTCAATCCGACCTGCAGGGTCACTGCCGTGACGACCCACCTGGAAGGCGACCGCCTGGCCACCGCGGTGGCGAACTGCGACCTGGTCGTCGACTGCACCGATCGCTTCTCCAGTCGCTATGCCATCAATCGGGCTTGCCAGGAAGCAGGTAAGCCGTTGGTCTCCGGAGCGGCGATACGTTTCTCTGGGCAACTGGCGGTCTTCGATCCGCGCGCCCCGGACAGCCCCTGTTACGCTTGCCTGTATCCGCCGGGCGAGGCGGGGAGAGACGATGAGGAGCTGCGTTGTGCCGAAAACGGGGTGGTGGCGCCGCTGGTGGGACTGATCGGCAGCTTCCAGGCGCTCGAGGCGGTCAAGTTGCTGAGCGGAGCCGGCCAGGTGCATCGGGGATTGTCGACCTTCGATGGACTGCGCGGCGAATGGCGCCATTTCAGGGTGCCCCGCGATCCGGCATGTCCGGTCTGCCGTCAGCGCTAGGCACTTTTCAGGCGAAGCCGAGGAGGCGTCATGGCCGGCTGCGAGGCGGTGGTGCCCGGGTACCCATTGTCCGAGGCTGCTCGCGAGCCGCATGCCAGGCTCAGGGAAGCGTCAACCGCCTTGGACCGTAGGGGCGGCATTTCTAGATTCTCACCGGCAGCGATATCGGTTATCCGCCCGGCCACCTCACCCTCCTTGGATCGCTGCCGGTCGACTCCGGGCACTGCCCGTCGATGATGGTCATTATTTGACGCCTTTCGTGATCATCACCCGTCGCGATCGCTGCCCACGCCGTGTGTTGGAGGCCTTTCTTGGGCCTTGTGTCGCCATCAGTAGTGACCTCATAAGCGCCTAGCTTGCTTTTGTTTGAAAATATCGTTATTGAATACTTGACACGATTGGGTGGTCTGGTGGCAGACTTGCTATAAAAGAGGTCGATGTCATGGCCTTCTCGTCACCAACTGTGGTGAAAGAATTCAACAACAAGAATCGGTAGGGTCTCCAGGCCCTGCCCATTGCAAGGAAGACACGCATGCCCCTTGCCTCTGCTCTTCAACGCCCCGCTTCCTACTACCGCGACAGTATGGCGGTAAGCCTGTTCGAGTGTCCCTCGCTGCAAGGAGAGGTCCGCGCCGATGTCTGTGTGATCGGAGGAGGTGTCACCGGCTGTTCCGCGGCCCTGCACCTGGCTGAGCGCGGCTACTCGGTGGTGTTGCTCGAGGCCGGCGAGATTGGCTACGGCGCTTCCGGGCGCAGCGGTGGCCAGATCCTGCCGGGACTGGGCACGGATATCGCCAACGTGGAGAAGGCGCTGGGACCGACGCGGGCACGCGAGATCTGGGAGATGAGCCGCGAGTCGGTGCGCTTGACCGCGTCGCTGGTCGAGCGCCATGGTATTCCCTGTGATCTGGCCTGGGGTTATCTGCATGCAGCGGTCAAGCCGCGCCACGTCCGTGAACTCCAGGCTTTCCAGAGCAGAATGGCCAGCCGTTACGATTACCAGGCCTTGGAATGGCTGGAGGGCGAGGCATTGCGTGAACGCGTGGTGACCGACGCCTATCCTGGCGCCTTGTTCGAAGCCGAGGGTGGGCACTTGCATCCGCTCAATTACACACTGGGGCTGGCACGCGCCGCACAGTGCGCCGGCGTGACGATCTGTGAGCACAGCACGGCCATCGAGGTACGCCAGGGACAACCCGTGCAGGCGCTGACCGCGGGGGGGCGGGTCACCGCCGACTTCCTGGTGGTGGCTACCAATGCCTACCTGCACGGACTGGTACCGGAGCTCAACGGCCGTATCATGCGTGCCGCCAACTACATGATCGCTACCGAGCCGCTCTCGTCCGAACGGGTGGCTCGTGTCCTGCCTCAGAATGATGCCCTGGCCGATGCCAACTTCGTGCTCGACTACTACCGGCTGTCCGCGGATTGTCGCCTGATCTATGGCGGCGAGGTCAGTTACAACGGCCATGAGCCGCGCAACCTGCCGGCCCGCATGGATGCCAAGATGACGCGGCTGTTTCCGGTGCTCAAGGGCGTGAAGATCGACTACCGCTGGGGCGGCGATGTCGCCATCACTCTCAATCGTGCCCCCGATTTCGGGCGCATCGCCCCTAATCTGTATTACGCCCAGGGTTATTCCGGCCACGGCATGTCGTTGGCCGGACTGGCCGGCAAACTGCTGGCCGAAACGATTGCCGGGCAGAGCGAACGCTTCGACATCTTTGCCGCCATGCCTCACCGCACCTTTCCGGGGGGCAAGTTACTGCGTACGCCGTTACTGGTGCTCGCGACACAATTCTATAAATTGCGCGATCGGTTGTAAGTGCCAATCATGGCGCTAAGGTCGACAAAACAGGAGAGTGGAGCCATGACCCCTTCCACCACGGTGCCCGATGCGGGCATTCGAGAGCCGGCGACGGCCCCTGCGAACGACAGTCACGGGCATGAGGTACGTGCAGCGTCCTCGATCGAGATGCTTGGCCTGCATAAGCGCTTCGGCAAGACTACGGTTGCACTGGATGGCGTCGACCTGACCATCGAAGCCGGGGAGTTCTTCACCTTGCTCGGCCCATCCGGGTGCGGCAAGACCACATTGCTGCGTATTCTGGCCGGTCTCGAAGAGCCCGATGCCGGGCGTCTGAAGATCGGCGGACACGACATCACCGACACGCCGCCACACAAGCGCAGCGTCAATACCGTCTTTCAGTCCTACGCGCTGTTTCCGCACCTGTCGGTGCGCGACAACCTGTCCTTTGGTTTGCGCATGCGCGGCATGCCGGCCGACAAGCGCGATGCCAAGGTCGCCCAGATCGCCGAGTTCATTCAACTCGGCGACCTGGTCGAGCGGCGTGTCGACCAACTCTCCGGCGGTCAGCGCCAGCGTATTGCCCTGGCCCGAGCGCTGGTTTGCGAGCCCGATGTCCTGTTGCTGGACGAACCGCTGTCGGCACTGGATGCCGGGCTGCGCGGTCAGTTGCAGGTCGAGCTGCTGCGAGTCCAGAAACGCTTGGGTATGACCTTCGTCTTCGTCACCCATGATCAACGGGAGGCCATGGTGATGTCGGATCGCATCGCGGTCCTCGATAGCGGCATCATCCAGCAGGTAGGGCCACCTCGCGACGTCTATGAGCGCCCGGTCAATGCCTTCGTGGCGCGCTTCATGGGCCACGACAATCTCTATCCCGTCACGGCCCGGGCAGGCACCAGAGTTACCACGCTCCTGGGAGAGCTGCAATGTGAATCACCGGAACAGGGAGAACTGCTGCTGATTCGGCCCGAGACCCTGGATCTGTTGCCCGGCGAGCAGCCTGGTGAAAACCGTTTGCTGGCCACGGTCAGTGAATGCCTTTACCGCGGCAGTCACGCCGAATACCGCTTGGAGATCGGCAGCACCAGCTTGCAGGCCACCGTCAACAATCGCGGCAAGCACTTGCCGAGCGTAGGTGAACGCGTGACCGTGGCCGTCGCCCCGGAAGATCTCGTCACCCTGAGCGAGTGAGGAGATTGTCATGGCCTATACCAATGGGATACCCAGTGCGCGCAGCCGTGCGGTGGTCCGCGAGTCCCGGCACCTGCTGTCCACGGTGGCGCCCGGAGCTCTCTGGATCATCGTCTTCCTGGTACTGCCCAGTGCCTATCTGATAAGTGTGGCCTTCATGACCACCGGGCCCTATGGCCTTCCCGAAATGCCGCTATCGTTCGAGTCCTTCAAGCGTTTGGCCGGCTTCGGTTTTCTCGGTTGGAGCCCCGGTAACCTTTTCACCCTGTTGCGTTCCCTGTGGCAGACACTGGTGTCGACGGTGCTGGTGGTGATCATCGCCTACCCCATCGCCTACTACATCAGCACCTGTCGCGAGAAGTGGCGGCCGATCATGCTGCTGGTGGTGGTGGTGCCGTCATGGACCAACCAGGTGATCCGCACCTTCGGCTGGATGAACCTGCTCGCACCGGGGACCCCGCTGGCCGACCTGGCGGAGGGAGTGGGCCTGATCGCCCCCAATATGGGGCTCTACCCCTCCAATTTTGCGGTGACCCTGGGGCTGGTCTACAACTTCCTGCCCTTCATGGTGCTGCCGTTGTATGCCGCCTTCGAGAAGCTCGATACCGCTCAGGTGCAGGCTGCCCAGGATCTGTACGCGTCGCCGGCAAGGGCCTTCTGGCATGCGGTTTTCCCTCAGACATTGCCGGGTCTGCTGGCCGGCATCGTGCTGGTGGCGATCCCAGCCTTCGGCATGTACGTGATTCCCGAGCTGTTGGGCGGCGGTAAGGGCATGATGCTGGGCAACCTGGTCGCCAACCAGTTCGCCGGTAGTGCCAACTGGCCGCTGGGCGCCGCCGGCGCCATCCTGATGCTGATCGCCACGTTCGTTGGCTTGTTTGCCATGCGGCGCATCGGCAAGCGGCTGGGTGGCGGTGAGGAGGTGGTGATATGAGAAAACGCTCCCTACAGCGTGGCCTGAGTGCCTTCTGGTGGCTGACTCTGGTGTTTCTCTACTTGCCACTCCTGGTCGTGGTGGTCTTTTCCTTCAACGCCGCCAACAGTGCCGCCACTTTTACCGGTGTCTCGCTGCGCTGGTATCGGCGCTTGCTCGGCAACGAGGAGATCCTCTCGGCCTTCGCCAATACCATGATCCTGGCCATCGCGTCTTCGGTGATCGCGCTGGTGGTCGGCTGCCTGATCGGCTATGGCATGTATCGGCACCGTCATCGCAAGCTGGGATGGCTGATCGTGCTGATCTATCTGCCTATCGTGCTCCCGGATATCGTCTTCGGCATCTCCGAGATGGCGTTCTTCGTGCAGGTCCACCGTCTGACCGGTGTGCTGCAGCCCGGGATCGTGACCATGATCATTGCCCATGTGACATTTCAGATTCCGTTCGTGGCGCTGATCGTCTATTCACGCTTCGTGGGTCTGGACCCCACGCTGTTCGAGGCGGCCAAGGATCTCTATGCCTCGCCACTGCAGCGGGCGCTGCACTTCTTGTTGCCAACCATCAAGCCTGCGTTGATCTCGGCCTTCTTCCTTTCCTTCACTTTGTCGATCGACGATTTCGTCATCAGCTTCTTCACCGCAGGACCCGAGAGTACGACGTTGCCGATCTACATCTGGGGGGCTATCAGGAAGGGGGTATCACCGGAAATCAACGCCATTGCCACGCTGATCATCGGTGCGGTGGCCATTGCCGCCACGCTGAGTCTGCTGTTCAGTCGTCGTCGGCCACACTAGCCCGACGGACATATCCCGAAGGGGAACGGAGGAGAGCGAACCATGAAAACAATCAAGACGAGCCTGGCAGTGACCCTGGGCGGTCTGCTGCTGGCGGGATCGGCCCAAGCCCAGGAGAACAAGCTGTACCTGTTCAACTGGACGGAGTACATGGACCCGGAAATCATCACCGCCTTCGAGGAGGAGTACAATGTCGAGGTGGTACAGAACTACTTCAACTCGCTGCCGGAAATGTTCGCCAAGCTCAATGCGGGGGGCGTTTCCCAGTACGACATCATCGTGCCCTCCAACTACTACATCCCACGCTTGATAGAGACAGGGCTGGTCCAACGGCTCGACAAGTCGAAGCTCTCCAACCTCGATAACGTCAAGGAGCAGTTCCGCAATCCGAGCTATGATCCCGGCAGCGAGTACAGCGCGCCCTACCAGTGGGGCACCACTGGCATCGTCTACAATGCCGAGACCTTCCCCGAGGCGCCCAAGAGCTGGTCACTGCTGTTCGATCCCGAGGTCAACCCAAGCCATCCCTTCGCCTTGATGGGCGACGGGCAGGTGAGCATCGGGGCGGCCTGTGCCTATCTGGGGCATGGCTACGATTGTACCGATACGGAGGCCTGGCGCGAGGCGGCCAGGCTGTTGATCGACACCAAGGGGCGCGACAACTTCAGCGGCTTCGTGGATGGCACTCCGTCGTTGCAGCAACTCGCGCGTGGCGTGACCCATGTCGCCTTGAGCTACAACGGCGATTACCTGTTTTTCAAGGATGAAGATCCGCAAACCTTTGCCACCCTCGACTACATGATTCCCGATGAGGGTGCCGAGATGTGGGTCGATGCCATGCTGATCCCGTCCGAGGCGCCGAACCCTGATATGGCGCACAAGTTCATCGACTTCATCCTCGATGCCGAGGTCGGTGCTCAGCTCTCCAACTACAACTATTATGCCAGTCCCAATGCCGCGGCCGAGCCTCACCTCGACGCCGTGCTGACCGAGCCGCCGGTACAACCCAGTGACGAGGACATGGAACGTCTGCACTTCACCCCCAGCCTGTCTGGCGAGCAACTGCAAACCTTCCAGCAGCTGTGGTCCGAAGTGCAGGCCCGCTGAGCGCCTGCCCCCGGCAAGCCGGGGGGTAGAGGCACGGCGCCGCCATACGCGGTGTCGTGCCATGCCGCCTACCAAGGAAATCTGTATGAGCAATCGTCAAGACGACCCGGCACTGAACGACTGGTTCAAGACGCACGGGATTACCGAAGTGGAATGCCTAGTCTCGGATCTGACCGGCATTCTCAAGGGCAAGATCATGCCCGCCAACAAATACCTCAATGGCGGTCGGCCGCGACTGCCCGACTCGATCTTCATCCAGACCGTGACGGGGGGCTACCCGGACGACGAGGACATTCGCTTCTGGAATCCTGCCGAGCGCGATATGGAGCTGGTGCCGGATCCGCGGGCGGTCTACCCGGTGCCCTGGGCGGAAGATCCCACGGCACAGATCATCCATGACTGCTATTACCTGACCGGCGAGCCGGTGGAGCTGTCACCGCGCCACGTTCTCAAGCGCGTGCTTGATTTGTATGAGGCACGTGGTTGGCAGGCGGTGGTGGCGCCCGAAGTGGAGTTCTACCTGGTCAAGACCAATACCGATTCCGATTACCCGCTGGAGCCGCCCATCGGGCGCAGCGGGCGGCAGGAAAGCAGCCGTCAATCGTTTTCGATCGATGCCGTCAACGAGTTCGACCCGTTGTTCGAGGAGATGTACGACTATTGCGAGGCCATGGATCTCGATCTGGATACCCTGATCCACGAGGAGGGCGCCGGCCAGATGGAGGTCAACTTTCAGCACGGCGATCCGTTGATGCTGGCCGACCAGGTGGTGATGTTCAAGCGCACCCTGCGCGAGACCGCCCTGCGCCATGGCATGTACGCGACGTTCATGGCCAAGCCGATGGCCAACGAGCCCGGCAGCTCCATGCATATTCATCAGAGCCTGCTGGACATCGAGAGCGGGCGTAACCTGTTCGCCGGTGACGACGATCAGCCGAGCCGTCTGTTCCACCATTTCCTGGGCGGTCTGCAGCAGTACCTTCCTGCGGCGATGCTGTTCTTCGCGCCCAACGTCAATTCGTATCGGCGGCTCATGCGTGGTGAGAGTAGTGGGTCGGCACCGGTCAATGTGGAGTGGGGGCTCGATAACCGCACCGTGGGACTGCGGGTGCCGGTATCGTCACCGGAAGGCACCCGGGTCGAGAATCGCCTCGCTGGCGCCGATGCCAACCCCTACCTGGTGATGGCGGCGTCGCTCGCCTGTGGCTATCTGGGCATGCTCAGTCAAATCGAGCCGCGCCCCCCGATGGTCGGTTCGGCGTGGTCCGGCGGCGACAAACTGCCCGATGACATCGGCCCCGCCCTGAACAGGTTGCACGATTGCAAGCCGCTGGCCGACCTGCTGGGCGAGCGTTTCACCAATAGCTACCTGGCGGTCAAGCGCGCCGAGCACAAGGCCTATTTCCAGGTCATCAGTTCCTGGGAGCGTGAGCACTTGCTGCTGCGGGTCTGATGCCGCTCAGCGCGTCCGGCCCGAACGGCGACCGTGTTCCACGGTCGCCTTTTTGTTGGTTAATATAATGCACCTTTGTGTTGAATGATTTGCCTTTTTTGCCGTAAAATCATTGAATATATGTTGAATAAAATAAACATTCATGAGGGCTTTATGAGCGCAAATTCACCCACTCGGCACGTGGCGTCCTACTACGCGGCTTCGGCCAACCCGAGCCCGCAGCGCCCGTCGCTGAGCGGTGAGGTCGTCTGCGACGTCTGCGTCGTGGGCGCCGGCTTCACCGGCATTTCCTCGGCGCTGCATCTCGCCGAAAAGGGCCTCAAGGTGGTGGTGCTGGAGGCCGCTCGAGTCGGTTTCGGCGCCTCGGGACGCAATGGCGGCCAGATCGTCAACAGCTACAGCCGCGACATGGATGTCATCGAAGCGAAATACGGCGAGCAGACGGCACGGGCGCTGGGTGACATGGCCTTCGAAGGCAATCGCATCATCCGCGAACGCGTGGCTCGCTACGATATCGCCTGCGATCTCAAGGATGGCAACCTCTTTGCCGCCTGCAATGCCAGGCAGATGCAGAGCCTGGTCGAGCACAAGGCATTGTGGGAGCGTTACGGCAACGACCAGCTGGAGCTGCTGGAGGGGCCGGAGTATCGGCGTGAGGTCGGCTCGGATCGCTATGTGGGAGCCCTGGTCGATCACTCCGGCGGCCACCTGCACCCGCTCAACCTGGTGCTCGGCGAGGCAGCGGCCTTCGAGTCGCTGGGAGGGATCATCTACGAGCAGTCACCGGTGGTCGAACTCATCCATGGCGAGCCGGTCAGGCTGCGTACGCGACAAGGCGCGGTATGTGCCGATCGGGTCGTGCTGGCCGGCAATGCCTATATGCACAAGCTGATCCCGCAGCTCGAGGGCAAGGCCATGCCTTGCGGTACCCAAATCGTCACCACCGAACCGCTGGAGGAGTCGTTGGCGAAAGCGTTGCTGCCGGGCGATATGGCGGTCGAAGACTGCAACTACCTGCTCGACTACTTCCGGCTCTCCGCGGATCGCCGCCTCATCTATGGCGGGGGGGTCAACTATGGTGGCCAGGATCCCGCGAACATCGAGGGTGTGGTCCGTCCCAAGCTGGAAACCACCTTCCCCCAACTCGAGGGGGTGCGGATCGACTACGCGTGGAGCGGTAACTTCCTGCTCACGCTCAACCGCCTGCCGCAGTTCGGCGTTCTCAACCGGAATGTCTATTATGCGCAGGGCTATTCCGGGCATGGCGTGACCTGTAGCCACCTGGCCGGTCGCCTGATCGCCGAGATCATGTGCGGGCGAGCCGAGCGTTTCGATGCCTTTGCCGGCCTGCCGCACCTGCCGTTTCCCGGCGGGCGACTGTTGCGTGTGCCGTTTTCGGCAGTGGGAGCATGGTACTACCGGGTGCGCGATGCGCTGGGGGTATGAACGGCATCGTCTTGATTCGGCGACACCGATTCGCAAATATGAAAACACTGTTCAATAACTTCGGCCCGGCCTTGGAGCCCGGGCTGCAGCGTATATACTTCATGCAACTCTCATCGTGAGTGCGCTGGTGCAGGAGGCACCATGCATTCACAACCCCGCCCTCATCGTCTGGAGTCGACGCTTCCCGAACGGGGCGCAGCGGCATGTTGCATGACGTGCCAGGCTCGCTGCCCAGGTCAGTGATGTCGTGATGTACCAAGGAGGCGAGCGATGAACAAGTCAATCATGATCGGCAGTACCCTGGCGGTACTGGGCTTGGGTGGCCTGGCGGTAGGCGCCTATCAGGTGCAGACTTTCAGCCAGCCGCCGGAGCCGGTGTATGCGGACATCTTGAGTGTTGACGCAGCCACCCGCAGCGTCGAGACGCCGCGAGAAGTCTGTGAGGACGTGGTGGTCAGCCAACGGGCCCCCAGCCGTGACCCCAATCGTATCGTGGGCACGGCGGCGGGCGCCATCGTCGGCGGTCTGCTCGGCAACCAGATCGGTGGTGGCAGTGGCAAGAAGATTGCCACCGTGGCCGGTGCCGTGGGCGGTGGCTTCGCTGGCCGCGAGGTGCAGGAGCGTATCGAGGCCGGGCAAACGACCACCACCACGCAGCGTCAGTGCCATACCGTGGTCGACACCCGTGAGGAACACTTGGGCTACGATGTCGAATATCGCTACGAGGGCCAGGTCTACAGCGTGCGTCTCGACGAGGCCCCACAGGGCAGCCGCGTCTTGATGCAGGATGATGAGCCGCAGTGGCATGGCGCGGATGCCACCGCGACCCAGGGCTGATAGCGAACCGGCCGACCGCTCCAGCGGGGCGGTCGGGGCGAGCTAGCTCTTGGGACGCTGGTTGTCGGGATCGTACAGGGCACGATACCCGACGGCCTCGACGCGCAGCGGATAGTGCTCACCGAAGTACTCCATGAGAAGTGTGCTGCCTTCCCGGGCATATTCGACCGGCAGGTAGCCCAGGGCGATGATTTTGCCCACCGAGGGACCGTAAGCGGTGCTGGTCACATAGGAGCGGCGCCCCAGAGCATCCACCAGCACCTCACCACTGTCCGGGTCGAGGATCGGGGCGTAACCCACCGGATAGCGGGGCACGCCTTGGGCGTCCCGGTTCTCCTGCAGGGTCATGGTACACAGATAGGCCGGCTGGTGCTCACGCTCGCGCTGCGTCAGGTAAGCGGCTCGGCCATGGAAGTCTGCCGGTTTGACCTTGGGCCTGGCGAGCCCTGCCTCATAGAGGTTGTACTCGGTGAGCAGGTCCACGTTCTGCAGTCGCAGGCTTTTCTCCAGGCGGCGGCTGTTGGCATAGGTCTCGATGCCCACCGGCGTCACACCCTTCTCGTAGAGGAGGTCCCACAGGGAGAGCCCGTAGCTGAACGGGGTGTACAGTTCCCAGCCCTGTTCACCCACATAGGAGATGCGGAAGGCCCAGATCGGTAGCCCCTGCACGCGAATCTCGCGGGCCGTGGCGAAGGGGAAGCGCTCGTTGTCCAGTGCCTGTGGATCGTCGGCGACCGCTTGAAGCGTACGTCGGGCATTGGGCCCCCACAGCCCCAACGTGGCCAGGGTGTCGGTGCGGTCTTCGATGTGTACCCGTATCAATCCCTTGTCCTCGGCCATGCGGGTTATCCATACGTAGTCGCGATGACCGGTGTCACCCCCACAGATCACCCGGAAGGTATCCGTCGCGAGGCGAACCACGGTCAGGTCGGAATGCACGCCGCCAAGGGCGTCGAGGAAATGCGTATACACGCCCTTGCCGAGCGGTTGATCGCCACCTACGCGAGCTACCGAGAGGTACTCCAGCAGTGCCTCGGCATCCGGTCCGGAAACATCGAAGATGGCGAAGTGGGAAAGGTTGATCATACCCACGTCTTCGCTCAGCGCGAGGTGCTCGGCGTTGGAGACCCGCCAGAAGTGGCGAGCGTCCCACTCGTTGGGGCGTTCGGGAACCTGCTCGGCGTAGCGCTCGAGCAGCGACTCATTGGCCGCATAGCCGTGGGCGCGCTCCCAACCCGCCGCCTCCATGAAGTAGCCGCCGAGCTCTTTCTCTCTTGACCAGAAGGGGCCGCGTCGCAGGTTGCGGCCGGATTCGAAGGGCTCGCGGGGATGGACGGGCGGGTCGTAGATTTTCTTGGCGATCTCGAAACAGCGCCCATACACGTAGTGCGGTGTCTTCTGCACCGGGTAGAAGCGCGCGATGTCGATGCCATAGGGGTCGAGTTCCGGGCTGCCCTTGGTGATCCAGTCGGCCAGTACCTTGCCCATTCCCGGGCCATCCTTGACCCAGACCGCTTCGCAGAACCACAGGCCGCGGGTTTCCGGCGATTCGCCGACCAGGGCGCCGCCGTCGTTGGTAACCGACAGCAGGCCGTTGAACGAGTGCTTCTCGTCCCAACCCAACTCGCCGAGCATGGGGGTGAGCTCCACTGCACGCGTGAAGGGGTGCATGACCTGGTCGAGTTCCAGGTCCCGCATGGAAGGCGACAGGCGCGCCTGGTCACGTTCGAGGATGTCGGCAGGAGGCACCAGGCGCGGTGCGGTGGTCTCATAGTAGCCCCACTCGAGTTGTCCACCTTCGGTGGTGGTGGGGTCGCCCGTGTCGCGCATGTACGCGGAGTTTCCCTGGTCACGCAGCAAAGGATAGCCGATGTCCTCACCGGTGCCGGCGAAGACATCGAAGGGGCCAAAGAACAACAGGGGATGCTCCACCGGCATCAGTGGCAGGGACGCGCCGCCCATGGCCGCTGGAATGGGGCCCCAGATCCCCGAGGTCACGATCACCACCGCGGTTTCGATATAACCCTTGCTCGTTTCCACACCGCGGACCCGGCCGTCGTGGATGTCGATGTCCAGTGCCGGTGTGTCGGCGAAGGTCTTGAGTCGCCCGGAGGCCTTCGCTTGTTCGACCAGTTCCCCTGCGACCTGTTGTGAGCGGGGCACCACCAGGCCGGCGTCGGGATCCCACATCGCGCCCTGGATCAACTCCCGCTGCACCAGCGGGAAACGCTCGACGACCTCATCGGGGCCGATGAGCCGGACATTGGTACCGAACGCCTTGCCTGAGGCGACCTTGCGCTTGAGCTCCTCCATACGCTCATCGTCGCCCACCCGTGCCACCTCGATACCGCCGATGCGTCGATAGTGGCCTAGCCGTTCGTAGAAATGCCGGCTGTAAGTGGTGGTGTAGCACGACATCTTGTCGTGGGACGTCATGTAGCAGAAGTCGGAGGCATGAGAGGTGGAGCCGATATCCGAGGGAATCGCGGACTTGTCGAGACCCACGAGGTTGTCCCACCCCTGGTCGATCAGGTGATGAGCCACCGAGGCGCCGACGATGCCGCCCTGGCCGATGATTACCGCGCTTGCGTGCTTAGGTAGTGTCGCCATGGCTGCTCTCCTGTGGTGACCCGCCCGCTACCCCGTCATTCTCTTGTCAACGTAATGCACGCGAAGCCCGTTTGCTGTCCAATGACGACCCCGACTTGTGTCACTGCGACAGGGGGGAGGATCGATGCGGATACACGCGCCCCGGCCATCCGGCCGGGGCGCGCGTATCCGGTCTTCCTCGCCGCTCAGGCCATGGCATACCCCAGCCCCACGAAGCCGGTGGCGGTGATCAGGGCACCGATCAAGGCATAGGGGAACTGGGTGAGGCCGTGCTGCATGGGCAGGCAGCCGCTGCCTTGGGAGGAGAGCACCGAGGAGTCGGAGAAGAAGCAGGCATGGCTGCCGAAGCTCGAGGCGGAGAGCAGCGCGCCTACCACCAGCGGCATCGGTGCGCCCATGTGCTGGGCGATGGGCACCACGATGGGGATCGAGATCACGAACACGCCCCAGGACGAGCCGGTGGCGAACACGACCACGGCCATGGTGACGAAGACGATGGCCGGCAGCAGGGCGACCGTGAGGTACGGCGACAGGGCATCGATCATGAATTGTGTCATGCCCAGCTGGTCGTTGATCTCGCGCAGCACGAAGCCCACGGCGACGATGGCCAGTGGCAGCATCATGGTGCGAAAGCCATCCATGATGGCGTCCATCAGTGCGTTGAAGCTGGCCAGGCGCTGGATCAGGTAGAGTGCCAGGGTAAACAGGGTGGCAACGATCACGCCCTTGAGCAGGTCGATCTCGAAGTAGGCGCTGGCGCCGATCAGTACCGCCATCGGTGCCAGGAAATTGAACACGCCAAGCCAGGGGCCGCCGCGCGGTACATCGTCGTCGGCGAGTGGCTGGTCGGGGGCACCGTCGGGAATCGGTTGGCCGGCACGAGCGCGTTCTTCGGCCGTCTTCATCGGTCCCAGGTCGGGCATCTTGCCGAGCGCTACCAGCAGCACCAGTGTCATGGCGACCCAGCCATAGAGCATGAAGGGAATCGACTGGAGGTATAGCTGCATGCCGGGCCCCTCGGTGGCACCGTTGGTCTCCAGCAGTTCGGCGAAATACACCGCCCAGGTGGATAGCGGCACCAGGATACAGATCGGTGCCGCCGTGGAGTCGACGATATAGGCCAGTTTCTCGCGCGATACGCCGAAGCGATCGGTGAGGCGCTTCATGGCCGCCGAGGTGGCCAGGGCATTGAGGTAATCGTCGATAAAGATCAAGACGCCGAGCAGGGCGGTGCTCAGCAGCGATTGCCGGCGTGTCTTCACCAGGCGCGTCATGAAGTGGCTGAAGCTCAGGGTGCACCCGGACTTCTCGAGCATGGCGATAAAGCCACCCATCAGTCCACAGACCAGGATCAGCCAGGCGATGGTCTCATCCATCATGACCGTCAGGGAGATGTCGGCCAGTTCGCCGATATAGTCGTCGGGCTGCAGCAGGATCAGCCCGGCCAGCGCGCCGATAGCCAGGGCCTCGAGGGTGCGGTGGGTGGCGATCGCCACGATCAGAACCAGCGCCGAGGGCATCAGGCTGATCCAGCCATAGTCGCTACCCGGTTGGTGATAAAGCGTCAGACCCACCACGACGGTGAGAATGGCGGCGCCCAGCAGCACGGCGCGGCGCGAGCCGCGCTTGCCAGGCAGGGAGGGGGCGAAGGGATGCGAGGTGGAGTTCATGCCACACCTCCCGCCAGCGGTGCGCGAGCGTCGGGAGATGGCAAGACGGTAGCGGGGATTGTGGTTGTCATCGAGTCTCACCCTTGTTTTTGTTGAACGTCGAATGGCGGCAAGCCTCCGGCCTGCCAGTAGAGCGGCCGGTTGTCTCAGCGGGTCGGGTGTTGCCTAAGGCTATACGTGGCGCAGATACCAGTCGTATTCCAGCTTGCTCACCGCCTGCATGGCCTGGGCGCGTTCGGCACGACGATTGGCCACGAACACGCGCAGGAAGTCCTGGCCCAGGGCCTCGGTCAGCACTTCGCAGGACGCCAGCAGATCCAGTGCCTGCTGCCAGCTATTGGTCAGGCTGGGCTTGCATTGCTGGTAAGCGTTCCCGCTCATCGCTGGCGGTGGCGTCAGGCGGTGCGTCAGGCCGTGGTCGATGGCGGCCAGCAAGCCGGCGAGCAACAGATAGGGATTGGCGTCGGCGCCGGCGACGCGGTGTTCGATGCGTCGCGCGTCATTGGCGCCGGAAGGGATGCGCAGGGCGACGGTGCGATTGTCGAAGCCCCAGGTCGGTGCCATCGGGACATAGAGGCCGGGCTGGAAACGCCGGAACGAATTGAGATTGGGGGCAAACAATGCCATCGAGGCCGGCATCAACTCCAGCAGTCCGGCAACGGCCTGCTGCAGGGCGGGCGAGCCGAGTGGCGCTTCGTTGGCGGCGGCGAAGATGTTGTGCCCCCGGGCATCGAGTACGCTGATGTGGACGTGGGTGCCGTTGCCGGCCTCGTTGCCATAGGGCTTGGCCATGAAGGTCGCTTCGAAGCCGTGAGCCAGTGCCACGCCCTTGATCAGCCGCTTGAGCAGCACCGCACTGTCACAGGCTGCCAAGGCATCGTCGCAATGGACCAGGTTGATTTCGAACTGCCCGGGCGCGCACTCCTTGAGCGCGGTATCCAGCGGCAGTCCCTGGGTCAGGGCCGCGCTGTGGATGTCCTCGAGAAAGTCGGCATATTCGTCGAGCTCGTTGATCGAATAGAGCTGGCTCTGGGACGCCCGCTCGCCGCTCAACGGAGAGCAGGGTGGCTGTACCATGCCCAAGGCGTCTCGGTGACGGTCGAGGAGATAGAATTCCAGCTCCACCGCGACCACCGGCCTCAGCCCGGCTTCGCGAAAGCGCTGCAGCACCCGGGACAGCACCTGGCGCGGGTCGGCGAAAAAAGGCGAGCCATCTTCCTCGACCATGGTCATCAGCAACTGTGCCTGACGACCCTGGCGCAGCCAGGGGCTCGGCATCAGGGTCCCGGGGATCGGGTGACAGACGCGGTCGCCATCCCCGGTGGTCAGCCCCAGGCCGGTTTCCTCGATGGTGTTGCCGTTGATGTCCAGGGCGAACAGCGAGGCCGGCAGGTTGATCCCGTCGCGGTAGGCCTTCTCCAGGTTGCTGCGCGGGATGCGCTTGCCGCGCAGCACGCCGTTGAGGTCGCTGATCAACAGGTCGATGCTGTGGATGTCGGGATATTGCTCGAGAAAGGTACGCGCTTCGTCGGCGGCTGAGGACGACATGGTGTCACCTATGGGTCATGATCGTTGACGATGACTGTTATCTTTCAATCGACAGATGTTGTTGTCAAATCTTTTACGCTTTTGCGCTGTAAGTCATCCATCGTCATGTTCGGAGTTTCGGATTTTATCCATTTAAAATCAATTATTTGACTTATTTTTTCGCTGTATGGGAAAGTCCTGGCTTGGCAAGTTAAATCAACGGATGTATGTTGAGTAAACCCTAACAACATTGATCTCGGTCGTTTCAAGGAGTCCGTCATGCAGACCCGACCCCTGGTGGGAGTGATCGCCTGTCGCCGTGAGGTGGAGGGGCATTCGGCGCACATGGTCACCGACAAGTACTTGAGTGCCCTGCGTGACTATGGCCTCGAGCCGGTCATGCTGCCGGTCTGGGAGGATGTCGAGACGGGGGCCTGCTCGGCCGTGTTGTCGCGTCTCGACGGCCTGCTGCTTACCGGCAGCTATACCAATGTCTCTCCCGAGCGCTACGGTGCCGAACGTGCCCCCGAGAATACACGCGATGACCGCCACCGTGATGCGGCGGCCTTCGCCTGGATTCCCGCGGCCCTGGACCTGGCCTTGCCGCTGTTGGGGGTCTGCCGGGGCTTCCAGGAGCTGAACGTGGCATTCGGTGGCAGCCTGTACCAGGCCGTGCAAGCCGTACCCGGCATGCTCGATCATCGCGAGCCGCCGGGTGACAAGCAGGCCCGGTACGCACCAAGCCATGAGTTGGAGATTCTGCCGGGCGGCGTGCTGTCGCGGTTGCATGCTGAACGGTATTCGCGCGTCAACTCCCTGCACCAACAGGGCATCGAGCAGTTGGGGCCGGGGCTCGTCGTTGAAGCGGTGGCACCGGATGGGCTGGTCGAGGCGATTTCCGTGGCCGATGCCGCGGGGTTTGCCCTGGCCGTGCAGTGGCATCCCGAGTGGCAGCCGCGCGAGCACCCGTTATATGACGCCCTGTTCCAGGGGTTTTCCCGGGCCTGTCGTGACTATCTTACCGCCCGTGCCCCGGCATACGCCGCGCCCGCCAGTGCCTGAGCCCACCTTTTTCCTGCCGGAGTTCTGCCATGAACCTGCATGACCTTCAGGCGCTGGATCGCGCCCATCATCTGCATCCCTTCACCGATTTCAAGGCGCTTGGCGAGGAGGGTAGCCGTATCATTACCCGTGCCGAGGGCGTCTATATTCATGACAGTGAGGGCAATGGCATCCTCGACGGAATGGCCGGGCTGTGGTGCGTCAATCTCGGCTACGGTCGCGAGGAGTTGGTGGCCGCCGCGACACGGCAGCTTCGCGAGTTGCCTTATTACAACAACTTCTTCAAGACCACCCACCCCCCGGCCGTGAGACTGGCCGAGAAGCTTTGTCAGTTGGCTCCCGAGCATGTCAATCACGTGTTCTTCACCGGCTCGGGCTCCGAGGCCAACGATACCGTGCTGCGCATGGTGCGTCGCTACTGGGCGCTCAAGGGCAAGCCCGAGAAGCAGTGGATCATTTCGCGCGAGAACGCCTACCACGGGTCTACCGTGGCCGGCATGAGCCTGGGCGGCATGGCCCCCATGCATGCTCAGGGCGGCCCATTGGTGCCCGGCATCAGCCATGTACGACAGCCCTACTGGTTCGGCGAGGGGCGTGACCAGTCGCCGAAAGCGTTTGGTCGGGCCTGCGCCGCGGCCATCGAGGCGCGTATCCTCGAACTCGGCGAGGACAACGTGGCGGCGTTCATTGCCGAGCCGGTGCAGGGGGCCGGCGGCGCCATCATGCCACCGGCGAGCTATTGGCCGGCGGTCAAGGAGGTACTGGCAAAATATGACATGCTGCTGGTGGTCGATGAGGTGATCTGCGGCTTCGGGCGACTCGGTGAGTGGTTCGGCAGTCAGTACTACGACCTCGAACCGGACCTGATGCCCATCGCCAAGGGGCTGTCATCGGGCTATCTGCCGATTGGCGGGGTGCTCCTCGGCGATCGGGTGGCCGAAACCCTGATCGAGGAGGGCGGCGAGTTCTTTCATGGCTTCACCTACTCCGGCCATCCGGCCTGTGCCGCCGTGGCCCTGAAGAATCTCGAGATCATGCAGGCCGAAGGCGTGGTCGAACGGGTACGCGACGACCTGGGGCCCTACCTGGCCGAGCGTTGGGGCGAACTCACCGAGCATCCCCTCGTTGGCGAGGCACGCTCGCTCGGGTTGATGGGGGCGCTGGAACTGGTCGCCGACAAAGCCAGCGGGAGACGCTTCGACAAGCGCTTGGCTGCCGGCAACCTGTGCCGCGATCTGTGCTTCGCCAGTGGCCTGGTGATGCGCTCGGTAGGCGACACCATGATCATCGCCCCGCCGCTGGTGATCACCCGCGAACAGATCGACGAGTTGGTCGCGCTGGCCCGGCGAGCCCTCGATGAGACCGCCACGCGTCTGGCCGAAATTCAGCAACAGGAGGAACCCGCATGACTGCGCAGCATTCCCTTCCCCGAAGCCATGCCGACTGGCGTGCCATGGCCGAATCGCAGTCCTTCGAGACGCGCGCCTTCATCAACGATGCCTTCGTCGATGCCGTGAGTGGCGGCACCTTCGAAACCGTCAATCCGGCCACCGGCAAGGTGCTGGCACAGGTGGCGAGCTGCGAGGCCGCCGATGCCGAAGTCGCCGTGCGTCACGCCAGGGACGCCTTCCGCCGCGGCGACTGGGCGCGTATCGCACCGTCGCAACGCAAGAAGCTGCTGCTGCGGCTGGCCGATCTAATGGAAAGCCATAAGCACGAGCTGGCGCTGCTCGATACCCTCGACATGGGCAAGCCGGTCACCAGTTCGCTGGGCGACATGGCCGGCGCCATCGCCTGCCTCCGCTACAATGCCGAGTCGATCGACAAGGTCTATGGCGAGGTGGCGCCCACTGGCGAGGAGAGTCTGGGCCTGGTATTGCGCGAGCCGCTGGGTGTGGTGGTATCGATCGTGCCGTGGAATTTCCCGCTGATGATGACTGCCTGGAAGATCGCCCCGGCGTTGGCCGCCGGCAACAGCGTGATCCTCAAGCCATCGGAGAAGTCGCCGCTGTCCGCCTTGCGTCTGGCACAACTGGCCAAGGAGGCCGGACTCCCGCGCGGTGTGTTTCAGGTGTTGCCCGGCTTCGGCCATACCGTGGGCAAGGCGCTGGCGCTGTCGATGGACGTCAATTGTCTGTCCTTCACCGGCTCGACCCAGGTCGGCAAGCAGTTGATGCAGTACGCCGGGCAGTCGAACCTCAAGCGGGTCTACCTGGAGTGCGGTGGCAAGAGCCCGAACATCATCTTCGCCGACTGCAAGGACCTCGATGCCGTGGCCGAGAACGCCGCCGCGGCGATCTTTCACAACCAGGGTGAGGTGTGCATCGCCGGCTCGCGGTTGTTGGTGGAAAACGCGATCCGCGAGGACTTCATCGAACGGGTGCTCAAGGCCGCCGAGGACATGCAGCCCGGCGATCCGCTCGATCCCGATAGCTTCATGGGGGCCATCGTCGACCAGACCCAGTACCAGCGGATTCTCGATTACATCCGTCAGGGGGTGGAAGAGGGGGCGCACCTGCGTGCCGGCGGCGAGGCGGTCAACGGCGAAGAAGGGGGGCTGTTCATCGCACCCACCATATTCGATGGCGTGACCCCGCAGATGACCATTGGCCGCGAGGAGATCTTCGGGCCGGTGCTGTCGGTGTTCGGCTTCAACAGCGAGGATGAGGCCGTCGCCATGGCCAACGACAGCCAGTACGGCCTGGCGGCCGGGCTATGGAGCCAGGACATCGACCGCATCATGCGCGTGGCGCGGCGGCTGGAGTCCGGCCAAGTCTACGTCAACAACTGGGCCGGTGGCGACATGACGGTGCCCTTCGGTGGCGTCAAGCAGTCGGGCAACGGTCGCGACAAGTCGATGCACTCATTGGCCGAGTACTCCGAACTCAAGACGGTGTGGATGTCGTTGTCGCCCTGAAGGCCCGGCCTGGATAACCCCGGGAGAAAAGCGTCCCGGCCCTGCTGGCCGGGACGCGCGGTGGCAAAGCTGTCAGAAGGTCTTCGCCGGGGTGCAGCAACTGACCAGGCGGCAGGCGGTCCTGCCGGGGTTGCGGAAGCGGTGCGGGACGTTGGTATCGAAGTAGTAGGCCTCGCCGGGGCCCAGCACGCGACTTTCGGCGCCGATAGTGATCTCGATTTCGCCTTCCAGAATGACCCCCGCTTCCTCACCCTGATGGGCGATCATTTCGCGGCCGGTATCGCTGCCGGCGGGGTAGGTCTCGATCATGAACGACAACGCCCGTGACGCCCGGTTGGCGCCCACCAGCTTATAGATGACGTCACCGCTGCCTATATCGGCCAGTTCGTCAGCGGCATAGAACACCTGGTTGCGGCTTTGCAGGTCCATGGTGAAGAAGTCACCGACACTGATGGGGATGGCGTCGAGGATCTTCTTCAACGAGCTGACCGAAGGGCTGACCTTGCCCTGCTCGATCAGCGACAGGCTGGAATGGGTCACGCCGCAGCGCTTGGCCAGCTCGCGCTGGGAAATGCCGCGCAGGGTACGCAGGGCGCGCAGTCGCCCACCCACATCATCCGACATGGCGGTGTCCTTGCTGGTTGGCCGGTACCGACGGCGAGCCGTCGGTACCGCTTGTGACCATGGTCGACATCATTGCTGATCCAGTTTGGTCTTGAGCAGGGCATTGACCTGCTGGGGATTGGCGGTGCCGCGCGACGCCTTCATTACCTGGCCGACGAAATAGCCGATCATCTTGCCGCGCTTTTCCGGCTCGGCATCGCGGTACTGGGCGACCTGGACCGGGCTGTCGGCGATCACCTGGTCGACCATCGCTTCGATGGCCGCAGTGTCGGTGACCTGCTTCAGGCCCTTGGCCTCGATGATGGCGTCGGCACTCTCACCCTCGCCGTTCCACAGTGCCTGGAAGACCTGTTTGGCGGCCTTGCCGCTGATGGTGTCGTCGATCACGCGTGCGATCAGTTCGCCGAGCTGGGTCGCCGATATCGGGCTCTGGTCGATGCCGAGGTTTTCGCGATTCAAGGCGCCGGACAGCTCACCCTGGACCCAGTTGGCGGCCTGCTTGGCGTCGCTGCAGGTGTCCTTGACCGACTCGAAGTATTCGGCCATGGCACGGCTCGACGACAGTACGCCGGCGTCGTAGGCGGACAGGCCCAACTGGTCCTGGAAACGGGCGCGCTTCTCCGCAGGGAGTTCCGGCAGCGAGTTTCTCAGGTGATCGACATAGGCCTGATCGAGGACCACCGGCAGCAGGTCGGGGCAGGGGAAGTAACGGTAGTCGTTGGCTTGCTCCTTGATCCGCATGCTGCGGGTCTCGTCGAGCTCGGGATCGAACAGGCGCGTTTCCTGCACCACCTGGCCGCCGTCCTCGATCAACTCGATCTGGCGCTCGATCTCGAAGGCGATCGCACGCTCGACGAAACGGAAGGAGTTGACGTTCTTGATCTCGGCGCGGGTGCCGAATTCCGGTTGGCCCTGGGGGCGCACCGAGACGTTGACGTCACAGCGCATCGAGCCCTCGGCCATGTTGCCATCCGAGATGCCCAGGTAGGTGACGAGGGCATGGATGGCCTTGAGATAGGCGGCGGCTTCCTTGGCGCTGCGCATGTCGGGCTCGGAGACGATCTCCAGCAGCGGTGTGCCGGCACGGTTCAGGTCGATGCCGGTCATGCCGTGGAAGTCTTCGTGCAGTGACTTGCCGGCGTCTTCCTCGAGGTGAGCATGATGCACGCGGATGCGCTTGGTGCTGCCATCCTCGAGAGTGATCTCGACTTCCCCCGGGCCCACGATGGGGTGATACATCTGACTGGTCTGATAGCCCTTGGGCAGGTCGGGGTAGAAGTAGTTCTTGCGATCGAACACCGAGACCTCGGGAATCTCGGCGTTGATGGCCAGGCCGAACTTCACCGCCATGGCCACTGCGGCCTCATTCAGCACCGGCAGCACGCCGGGAAATCCCAGGTCCACGGCGCAGGCCTGGGAGTTGGGCTCGGCGCCGAACGCCGTGGAGGCGCCGGAGAAGATCTTCGAGCGGGTGGCGAGCTGGACATGGACTTCCAGGCCGATCACGGTTTCCCATTGCATCATGCACTCTCCTTGCCGAAGGCTGGCGTCTGACGGTGCCAGTCGGTGACCTGCTGGAACTGGTGGGCGACATTGAGGAGCTGCGGCTCGGCGAAATGCGGCCCCAGGATCTGTAGGCCGATCGGGCGGCCTTCGGTGGGGCGTGAAGTGGAGAAACCGACCGGTACGCTGATACCGGGAATGCCCGCCAGATTGATGGCAATGGTGTAGATATCCTGCAGATACATCGATACCGGGTCCTTCTTGGCGCCCAGGTCGAAGGCCGGCGTCGGCGAGGCCGGGCCCATCAGCACGTCGACGTCCTCGAAGACGTCGAGGAAGTCCTGGCGGATCAGACGCCGTACCTGCTGGGCCTTCTTGTAGTAGGCGTCGAAGAAGCCTTCCGACAGGGTGTGGGTGCCAATCATGATACGCCGCTTGACCTCCTCGCCGAAGCCCTCGGCGCGGGAGCGCTCATAGAGATCGATCAGGTCCGCGGGGGTGGCGCAGCGGTGACCGAAGCGCACGCCGTCGTATCGCGACAGGTTCGACGATGCCTCGGCCGGGGCGATCACATAATAGGCCGGAATGGCGTGGTGGGTGTGCGGCAGGCTGACCTCGCGAACCGACGCGCCCAGCGATTCGTAGACCTTGACCGCTTCGCGCACCGCGATGTCGACGGCAGGATCGAGGCCCTCGCCGAAATACTCCTTGGGCAGGCCAATCTTGAGCCCCGACAGCGAGGTGCCGAGCTCGCTCTGGTAGTCGGGCACGCCGCGTGCCACGCTGGTCGAATCACGCAGGTCGTGGCCGGCGATGGCACTCAGCAACAGGGCGCAATCCTCGGCTGAGCGGGCCATCGGCCCGGCCTGATCGAGGCTCGAGGCGTAGGCGACGATGCCGTAACGAGACACCCTGCCGTAGGTCGGCTTGAGGCCGGTAATACCGCAGAAGGCCGCCGGCTGACGGATCGAGCCGCCGGTGTCGGTGCCTAGTGCCGCCGGCACCAGGCCCGCGGCAACCGCGGCGGCGCTCCCGCCCGAGCTGCCGCCAGGCACCGCGGACAGGTCCCAGGGGTTTTTCACCGGTCCATAGAAGCTGTTCTCGTTGGAAGAGCCCATGGCGAACTCGTCCATGTTTGTCTTGCCCAGACTCACGGTGCCCGCGGCCTTGAGCTTCTCGACCACGGTGGCGTCATAGGGCGAGACGAAGTTGTCGAGCATCTTCGAGCCGCAACTAGTCTTCACGTCCCGGGTGCAGAAGATATCCTTCAACGCCAGCGGCAGGCCGCTCAGGGGACCGACATCGCCCCGGGCGCGGGCCCGGTCGGCGGCATCGGCGGCTGCCAGTGCCGACTCCGCCGTCACCGTGATGAAGCTGTTGAGCTGGCCGTCGAGGGTATCGATACGCCCTAGCAGGCTCTGGGTCAGTTCGCGACTGGAGAACTCGCCGGCGGCGAGTGCGGCGGCGAGTTCCGTCAAGGTCTTGTCATGCATGTGGAGGTCGGCTCCGGGTCAAGGCTTGTAGCGCAGTCCTGTCGGAAGACAGCTGGGGGCGATGGCTCATTCCGCTGTTTGTCCGGTCATTCCACGACGCGCGGTACCAGGTAGAGACCGTTTTCGACGGCCGGTGCGCAACGCTGGAAGCGGTCGCGCTGGTCGGTCTCGGTGACTTCGTCGGCGCGCAAGCGCTGGGTGGTATCCAGGGGATGGGCCAACGGAGCCACCCCCTCGGTATCGACGCCCTGAAGCTGGTCGACCATTTGCAGAATGCGCCCCAGGTCGTCGACATAGCGCGCGGCTTCGTCGTTGTCCAGGGCAAGCCGGGCGAGGTGCGCCGCCCGCTGCACGTGTGTGTGTTCAAGCGCCATGGCAGTGAGTTCCTCAAGCGTTGTGCGAGTCATGGGCCAGAGGGTGGCGGGTAGCCACGATCCCATGAATAACCGAAAAAGGTACCACATCTCGAGGCATCTGGCAGGCACTCTTGCTTGCCGCTTACCACCGGCGATGATACCGTTTGCATCCGCATAGGGTTCCGGTCTGGACAGGTGAAAGACTTCCATGTTTAAACGTTTGAGGGGGCTGTTCTCCAGCGATTTGTCGATCGACCTGGGCACGGCCAATACACTGATTTATGTTCGCGGTCGTGGCATCGTCCTCGACGAGCCTTCGGTCGTGGCGATTCGCCAGTCAGGCAACATGCGCAGCGTGGCTGCCGTGGGGGTCGACGCCAAGCGCATGCTGGGCCGTACCCCAGGCAACATCACGGCCATTCGCCCGATGAAGGACGGCGTGATTGCCGACTTCACCGTGACCGAGCAAATGCTCCAGCACTTTATCCGCAAAGTGCATCAGAGCACCTTCCTGACCCCGAGCCCTCGTGTGCTGGTCTGTGTGCCCTGCATGTCGACCCAGGTCGAGCGTCGCGCCATCAAGGAGTCTGCCGAAGGTGCCGGAGCCAGGGAAGTCTTTCTCATCGAAGAGCCGATGGCCGCGGCCATTGGTGCCGGCTTGCCGGTGGAGGAGGCCCAAGGCTCGATGGTCGTCGATATCGGTGGCGGCACCAGCGAGATCGCCATCATCTCGCTCAACGGAGTGGTCTATTCCGAGTCGATCCGTGTCGGTGGCGATCGCTTCGACGAAGCCATCACCGCCTATGTGCGCCGTCACTACGGTAGCCTGATCGGTGAGGCGACCGCCGAGCGGATCAAGGAAGAGATCGGCTGCGCCTACCCGGGAGGCGAACTGCGCGAGATCGATGTGCGTGGACGCAATCTGGCCGAGGGGATTCCGCGCAGTTTCACGCTCAGCTCCCACGAGATTCTCGACGCCTTGCAGGAAACCCTGGCTTCCATCGTCGCGGCGGTGAAGAGCGCCCTCGAACAGTCGCCACCGGAACTGGCTTCCGATATCGCCGAGCGTGGCCTGGTGCTGACCGGCGGGGGAGCCCTGTTGCGCGATCTCGACAAGCTGATCGCCGAGGAAACCGGCCTGCCGGTGATCGTTGCCGAGGATCCGCTGACCTGCGTGGCACGTGGCGGTGGCAAGGCGCTCGAGATGATCGACCAGCATACCTTCGAACTGCTATCCAGCGACTGACTCTTCGCTTGATTGTTTTCGGGGGGAACGCCTATCAAACCGCTGTTCTCGCACGGATCGGTGCCCGGCTATCGCATGCTGTTGTGTGCGATAGCGGCGTTTGCCTTGATGTTCGCCGAGGATCGATTTTCACGCATGGAAGATTTGCGGGCCCAGCTTTCCACGGTGGTGGCCCCCATCCAGTGGGTGGTCAGCGTGCCCAGCGACCTCCTGACATGGGCCTCGCTGGCACTCTCCGAGCAACGTGAACTGGTAGAAGAGAACCGCCGCTTGCGCGAACAGTTGCTGACCCTGTCGCATCGGGTGCAGCGCATGGCCAGCCTCACCGCCGAAAACGTACGCCTGCGTGAACTGCTGGATGCCGCCCGGCAGGACGATGTGCCCTATATCACCGCCGAACTGTTGTCACTGGATTCCGATCCCTTCACGCACCAGATGGTGGTCGATCGCGGGCGTCGCAATGGCGTGTATATCGGCCAGCCGGTGATGGATGCTTCGGGGCTGGTGGGGCAGGTCACTGCCGTGTCGGCATACTCCAGTCGAGTCTTGATGCTTGCCGATGCCAGTCATGCGATGCCGGTGCAGGTCAACCGCAATGGACTGCGCTTCGTTGTCCAGGGGACCGGGCGTTATAACGCCCTGGCGGTGATGCATGTCCCGGATACCGCCGATATCCGCGAAGGCGACCTGCTGACCTCCTCCGGGCTCGCGGGGCGCTTCCCGGTTGGCTATCCAGTGGCCAGGATAGTCGGGGTCGAGCATGACCCCGGCGAACCCTTCGCCCGAGTGACCGCAGAGCCGGTGGCCCAGTTGGAGCGCTCGCGCCACTTCCTGCTGCTGTTTCCGCCCCCGCCACTGGAGCAGGCCGATACGCAGCAGTTGTGGGACGAGACGTTCACGGTTCATGAGCCGCCGAACGTGAGGGGGGAGCCCTGATGGCCAACAAGAGCCCCGGCTTTCAAGGCATGCTGCTGATCTGGTCGAGCCTGTTGCTGGCCTTGTGCCTGCAAGTGATGCCGCTGGCCGATGTGTGGCTGATGTGGCGTCCCGACTGGCTGGGACTGATGCTGCTCTACTGGTGTGTGGCTGCACCACAGCGGGTCGGGGTCATGCACGGTTTCACGCTGGGGCTGCTGCTGGATCTGATCGAGGGGTCACCGCTGGGGCAGAATGCATTGACCTTGTCGCTGCTGGCCTTCCTGTGCGCTCTAGTATACCAGCGTCTGCGCGCCTACTCCCTGGTGCAGCAGGCGGTGCTGATCTTCGTCTTGCTGGGTATCGTGCAACTGGTCGAACAGTGGCTGCGCACGATATTCGGCCCCTTTTCCATTCATCTGGCTTTCCTGCTGCCGTCGTTGATAGGCGCGGCACTCTGGCCGTGGCTGTTCACCATGCTGCAGGCCTTGCGCCGGCGCCTGGCCGTGACATGAAAAGCCGCCAGTTCTTGTGCTATCGGGAGGCACCATGACCGCTACGTTGTGTCTGGCTTCCGCCTCGCCACGACGTCGCGAGTTGCTGGCGTCGATCGGTGTCGAGGTCGAGGTACGCCCCGTGGATGTCGACGAAACCGCCCGAGGCGGAGAGACACCCGCTCAGTACGTGACACGCCTGGCGCGGGACAAGGCCATGGCCGGAGTATGCCTGTCGTCACTGCCGGTGCTGGGCTCGGACACGGCGGTGGTGCATGCCGGGCGGATTCTCGGCAAGCCACGCGATCGGGCCCATGCCGCCGAGATGCTGGGTGCACTCTCGGGTTCGACCCATGAGGTGCTGACCGCCGTGGCGGTCAGTGGGCCGGTCGGCGTGCTCGAGTCCTGTGTCGCAACCCGTGTCAGCATGCGCGAGATCACCGCCGACGAGATCGACGCCTACTGGAGGACCGGAGAACCGGTGGACAAGGCCGGTGGCTATGCGATCCAGGGATTGGCGGCGGTGTTCGTATCCCGGATCGAGGGTAGCCATTCGGCGGTGGTGGGGTTACCGCTGTTCGAAACGGCCGCGCTGCTGCAACGCCAGGGCGTGCCGCTATGGATGGGTATGTCATAATGCCGGCATGAATTTTCAATAAGGAATCCCGCATGAGCGGTGAAGTACTGATCAACCTGACGCCGATGGAAACCCGCGTGGCGGTGGTCGAAAACGGCGTCCTCCAGGAAGCCTTTATCGAGCGCAGCCGGCGGCGGGGCATCGTCGGCAACATCTACAAGGGCAAGGTCGTGAGGGTGTTGCCAGGGATGCAGGCCGCCTTCATCGATATCGGCCTCGATCGGGCCGCCTTCATTCACGCGCATGAGGTCATGGCGCCCAATACCCCGGTCGACGAGCAGGTGTCGATCAGCCAACTGCTCAGCGAAGGACAGTCGCTGGTGGTGCAGGCCACCAAGGACCCTATCGGTTCCAAGGGGGCGCGCCTGACCACCCACCTCTCGGTCCCGTCGCGTTTTCTGGTCTATATGCCCGAGTCACCGCACAACGGCGTTTCTCAGCGCATCGAGGACGAGAACGAACGCGAGCGCCTGCGTGAGCTGGTCGAGGTCTGTCAGGCCGAGCAGGAGCTGGAGGTCACCGGGGGCTTCATCATTCGTACCGCCGCCGAAGGGGTGAGCAAGGACGAGCTCTTCGCCGACATGCATTTTCTGCTGCGCCTGTGGCGCAAGGTCAGCGAGCGCAAGGTCACCGCGCCGGCCGCCACTGTGATCTACGACGACCTGCCACTGTTCATCCGCACCCTGCGTGACGTCATGCGCGACGAGATCGAGAAGGTGCGCATCGATTCCCGCGAGAATTTCCTCAGGCTGGTCGATTTCGCTCGCGAGTTCATGCCCGGGACCGAGTCGCGCATCGAATATTATCCGGGCGAGCGGCCGATCTTCGATCTCTACAGTGTCGAGGACGAGATCCAGAAAGCGCTGGGCCGCAAGGTGCAGCTCAAGTCCGGTGGCTATCTGGTGATCGACCCGACCGAGGCGATGACCACCATCGACGTCAATACCGGCGGCTATGTGGGCCATCGCAATCTCGAGGAAACCATCTTCAAGACCAACCTCGAGGCGGCTACCGCCATCGCCAGGCAACTGCGGCTACGCAACCTGGGTGGCATCATCATCATCGATTTCATCGACATGGAAGACCCGGAACACCAGCGTCAGGTGCTGCGGGTGCTGGACAAGGCACTGGAGCGCGACCACGCCAAGACCAAGTGCACCGGCGTCACCGAGCTGGGGTTGGTGCAGCTGACCCGCAAGCGAACGCGTGAAAGCCTTGAACAGACGTTGTGCGAGCCTTGTCCAACCTGCAGCGGGCGCGGGACCCTGAAGACACCGGAAACGGTGTGTTACGAGATCTTCCGCGAGATCCTGCGCGAGGAACGAGCCTACAGCGCGGAAACCTACATGGTGCTGGCCTCTCAGGCGGTGGTCGATCGCTTGCTCGATGAAGAATCGGCGGCGGTAGCCGATCTGGAGATCTTCATCGGCAAGACCATCCGTTTTCAGGTCGAGGCGCACTACTCCCAGGAACAGTACGACATCGTATTGATGTGAGCCGATGAGCCCGTATCGCCTTCTGCTGCGCTGGGCCATGACGTTGTTGGCCGTCGGTCTGGCCCTGTTGGCCATGTTGATTCTGGCCTTGCGTCTGGCAGTCAGCCAGGTCGACGAGGTGCGTCCGCGTCTGGAGGCCTTGCTCTCCGAGCGCTTCAATGCCGATGTCAGCATGATGGAACTCGATGGCCATTGGTATGGCGCGGATCCGGCTCTGGTCCTCGGGGATCTGGCCGTCACCTCGCGTGCCGCGGGCAGGGAGCCGTTGCTCGAAGTCGAGGGTGCCAGGTTGCGCCTGGACAGCGTGGCGTCGCTGCGCGACGGTGTGCCGGTAGTCACCGATGCCCATGTCGAGGGGGTGACCATCCACCTCTATCAGACGCCCGAGCGCACCTGGCACTGGCCCTATCCCGCCGAGCTGCCCCCCGAACTCCAGCCGGATGTCGAATTCAATCTCGAGCGGCTCGACTACTGGGTCGGCATGTTGCTCCGTCAGCGGGTCGAGGTCGAGGATCTGCGCCTGGTCCTGCATGGTCGGGATCGACGGGTGGCGCTCGAGGCGCCGACCTTGCTGATGACCGGGGATCGCCGGCGAGCCCACTTGGAAGGCCAGGTGTTCGTCGAAGGGTATGAAGACGTCTCGCTGGAAGCGGTCCTGGAGATTCTGCCGGGGCGCCGGGGACTCAGTGATTTCAATGCCGCCCTGCAAGCGCGCATGGATGTTGCCAGCCTGGTGCGCCTGGCCGAGGTGCTCAGCCGCAACGATCCGGTACGCCTCGATCACGCCAGCGGAGAAGCGGTGCTGTGGGGGCGCTGGCAGCAGGGGGCGCTGGCCGATGCCCGACTCGACCTGAACATTCCCGAGCTGGCCATGAGTCACGATGAAACGAGACTCGCGCTCGAGGACATTCGCGCTCGTGGCCAATGGCTGCGCGGAGACGAGGGATGGCAGGCCTGGTTGAGCCTGCTGGGCGACGAGCCGGGGCTCGATCCCGCCGACGCCGAGCCGTTGGCGGAGGGCGGCGCGGGTCCGGCCTTGCCGCGCCACTGGCAGCTCGAGGGCGATGGCGAGGGCTGGCGGCTCAAGAGCAGTGCCTTCGATCTGGCGGCGTTGGCGGCTTGGCGGGACCGCCTGCCGCTGCCCGAGCGATTCGCACGGCTACTGGACGCCCTGCAACCGAGTGGCCAGGTAGCGGGATTCTCCCTGGAACATCGGGGCGGGCGCTGGCAATCGCGAGCGGCCTTGCAGGCAGTCGAGGTTTCCCCCTGGGAGAGCGCTCCCGGCGGTGGCCCCCTGGATGCCTGGGTCGAAGCCGAGGATCTGGAGGGTCGCGTGGAGTTCGTCGGCATCGACGACCCGCGACTGCATTTTCCCAAGCTGTTCACGGGGCCCATGGACCTGGCGTCCGCCCGGGGCGAGGTGACCTGGGCCTACGAGGACAAACGCGCCAGGGTCGAGGGAAAGGCATTGGAAGCCAATTGGCGAGGGGCGAAGGTACAGGGCAGTTTCGACCTCGAAACCGGCGCTGGCCGACCTGGTGAGTTGGGGCTCGACCTGGCCTTTCAGGACGTGAATGCTCTCGAGACGCCGCTGGTCGACTGGTTGCCGGTCGGCGCCTTGGGTGACGAACTCAACGCCTGGCTGGCCCAGGGAGTGGCGGGACGGGTTCCCGAAGGTCGCCTGAGTCTGCGTCTACCGCTGTCTAAGGACGTGCAGCCCGAGGACATCTCGCTCGATCTGGCACTCGAGGTCGAACAGGGCCACTTGCCGTTCGCCCCCGACTGGCCGGCGCTCGACAATGTGGCGGGGCGCCTGACGCTCGACGATCTGGATCTGGAGGCCCGGGTCGACCAGGCCGAGAGCCGGGGGCTGTGGGCACGGGAGGGGCACGTCAGCCTGGTCGATGAAGTGCTCGACGTGCAGGGTGAGGTGGGCGGTACCACCCAGGACCTGCTGTCCTACCTGCAGGCATTGCCGTTCATCGACCTGCAGGCGGATGACTGGGAGAGTCGCGGCGAGCTGGCCGGCAGTCTGGCGCTGTCATTGCCGCTGGCCGCGCCCGACACCATGACCCTCGATCTCGATACCGACGTCGATGTGCCCTCGCTCCGTTTCGCCCCCTTGGACCTGACCCTGAACGACATCAACGGTGAACTCGGTTATCGCCACCGCGACGCACAGGGCGAACTGACCGGTATGCTGGGGGCGCGAGTCTTCGAAGGCCCGATGCTGGCTCGCTTCGATACCGGGGAGCAGCAGGTGACGTTCGAGGGGCGGGCGCTGGCCAGGGGGGTGCTCGAATGGGCGAACCTGGATGGCCTGGATCCTGTGCTGACGGGGTATTTCCCTTATTCGGCGCGTTTGGCCCTGGACCAGGGCGCTCATCGGCTGCGTCTCGACAGCGATCTTGACGGCCTGGCGATCAACCTGCCATCTCCTTTCGGCAAGGCGTTCCAGGAGCGCACGCCGCTGTCGCTCGATGCCGATCTCGATGCCGGCAGGGTGGAGGCGACCCTGGCCGAGCGCATGCGGTTGCGCTGGCGGGCGTGGGGGCAGACCGGTCAGGGCCAGGTATGGCTGGAACAGTGGCCGGCAGCACCGCAATGGCCGGACAGCAGTGGTTGGGAAGTGAGTTGGCGTTCGCCACGCCTGGAGCCGCAGCGTTGGGCGTCGGCGCTGTCCGCCATCGGCCTGGGAGACTTCGATGTCGCCGGTCAGCAGACGCCGCGGGCCTTGCAGGCGATGCGGCTGGCCACCGACTGCCTGTATGTACGCCAGCACTGCGTGGGGTCGCTGTTTGCCAGTGCCTATCCGCAGGGCGGCTCACCAGGCGGCTGGCAACTGGATCTGGCCGGTAGCCTGCTGGAAGGCCGTGCCGAATATCGCCCCGAACTTGCCGGGCCGGGCCCCGGAAGTGCGAGTGCCGACAGTTCCGGGTTCGTCGGATCGGTTGGTACCGGGCCGATCGATATCACGTTGTCGCGACTGAATCTCGATGCCTTGCTGCCAGAGCCAAAAGCAGCCGCCGCAAGCCTGCTCGAAGAGATCGACGTGGCACCGCCACCGGCAGCCTTCCCCGCGTGGCTGGCCGGGCTGCCGGCCGGGCGTCTCCGGGTCGCCGATCTGGAGCGACACGGGCAACGTTTCGGGCCTCTCACCGCGAGATGGCGGGCCTCGCCCGAGCAACTGGTCGTGGCGCCACTGGGATTGACCCTTGGCGAGGTCTCGGCGCGCGGAGAGTTGGTGTGGGAAGCATCCGGTCCCGAGGCCAGCCTGACCCGCTCGCGGTTGTCCCTCGATGGTCGCGATCTGGGGACGGCCCTGGAACGCCTTGCACAGCCGATATCGATTCGCAACGAATCCACCGCCATCGATTCGCAGTTGGCCTGGCCCGGCGCCCCCTGGCAATTTGCCCTGCATCGTTCCCGGGGCAGCCTGGATATCGAACTGCGCAATGGGCGTTTCCGTTACCTCGATTCACCCTCGGCCAAGCTGATCGGCCTGCTCAACGTCGACAACCTGTTACGGCGCTTGCGGCTGGACTTCTCCGACGTGACGCGTCAGGGAACGGCCTTCGATCGTGTCACCGGTGCCGCTACGCTGTATGGTGGGGTTCTGGAAACCCGAGGACCCGTAGAGATCCAGGGCCCGGCCACATCCTTCTCTCTCGATGGCGATGTCGATCTGGTTCGCCGTGAACTCGATCAACATCTCGCGGTCACGGTACCATTGAGCCAGAATCTGCCATTGGCGGCAGTGGTCGCCGGGGCACCGGTGGTCGGGGGGGCTCTATGGATCGCGCATCGCCTGTTCGGTGGCGTGATCGACCGAGCCACACGAATTCACTACCGCGTGCGGGGTCCCTGGACCTCGCCGCAGATTTCTCTGGAAGGTGCCGAATGAACCAACAGACTGCTGATATTGCCGTTGATACCGTCCTCGACACCGCCGTGGCCACGCTGCTCGCGCCCGGCGGACTGAACCTGGCGGCGCTCGATGACGGCCTCGGTCAGGCATTGGGCCGTGGGGTGGATTTCGCCGATCTGTATTTCCAGCGCAGCTGGCACGAGAGCTGGGTACTGGAGGATGGCGAAGTCAAGGACGCCAGCTACAGCATCGATGGCGGTGTCGGGGTGCGCGCCATGGCCGGTGAGAAGACCGGCTTCGCCTATTCCAACCAGATTACCGCGGAGGCCCTGGCCGACACCGGGCGCACCGCAGCGGGGATCGCCCGCAGTGGTGACCGGCTGGCGGTAGCACCCTGTGTCGTGAGCCAGGCCCATGAACGCTACGCGGGGCGCGATCCATTGTCCGGTCTCTCGGCCGAGGACAAGATCGCCATGCTCAAGGAGGCCGATCGCGTGGCGCGGGCCCAGGATCCGGCGGTCAGCCAGGTCAGCGCCTCGCTGACCGGTGAGTACGAAGTGGTATTGGTGCGGGCCAGCGATGGCACCCTGGCGGCGGACCTTCGTCCCTTGGTGCGCTTGAATGTCAGTGTGATCGCCATACGCGGTGGTCGCCGTGAACGCGGCAGTGCCGGCGGCGGTGGTCGCTATGCCATGTCTCGTCTGCGCGACGAGGGAGTGGCGGAACGCTACGCCCGTGAAGCGGTGCGCCAGGCCCTGGTCAATCTGGAAGCCCGCGATGCGCCGGCCGGTCAGATGCCGGTGGTGCTGGGGGCCGGTTGGCCAGGGATCCTGCTGCATGAGGCGGTAGGCCATGGCCTGGAAGGCGACTTCAATCGCAAGGGCAGTTCGGCCTTCGCCGGGCGCATGGGGCAGCGGGTTGCCGCGCCGGGTGTCACGGTGGTCGACGACGCCACCCTGGCGGATCGCCGCGGCTCCATGACCATCGACGATGAAGGTACACCGGGCGCCTATACGCCATTGATCGAGGACGGTATCCTCACCGGCTATATGCAGGACAAGCTCAATGCGCGGCTGATGGGCATGGCCCCCACTGGCAATGCCCGGCGTGAATCCTATGCCCATATGCCGATGCCGCGCATGACCAATACCTACATGCTCGCCGGCCAGGATGATCCGGCCGACATCATCAGGAGCGTGAAACGCGGCCTGTATGCAGTGAGTTTCGGGGGCGGCCAGGTGGACATCACCTCGGGTAAGTTCGTGTTTTCGGCCAGCGAAGCCTACCTGATCGAGGACGGGCGCATTACCTCACCGGTCAAGGGAGCGACCCTGATCGGCAACGGCCCTGCGGCCATGGGACAGGTATCGATGATCGGCCACGACCTGGAACTGGATACCGGCATCGGCGTCTGTGGCAAGGAAGGCCAGGGTGTGCCCGTGGGGGTGGGCCAGCCGACGCTGAAACTGGATGAATTGACCGTTGGCGGCACGCAATCCTGACTGGATGAGCGGTAAGCTTGAAGCCGGAAGCTGGAAGAGAAACTCTGGCTTCGAGCTTCGAGCTTCGAGCTTCGAGCTTCGAGCTTCGAGCTTCGAGCTTCGAGCTTCGAGCTTCGAGCTTACAGGCCGGCAGTGTCGCGGATCAGCCTGAACAGTTTGCGCGCGTTGGCCGGCGGTTTGCCGCGCTTGCGTTCGCTCTTGGCGTTACGGATCAGTTGGCGCAGAGTCTGGCGATCGACGTCGGGGAATTCGGCAATAAAGGCCTCGAGTGCCTCGTCACCTTCATCGATCAGGCGCTCGCGCCATTTTTCCAGGCGATGGAAGGCATGGTCGCGGCGGAGCTTTTCCTGCTCGAATGCCTCGAAGGCTGCTTGAATGGCCTCGGTGTCTTCGCGACGCATCAGTTTACCGACGTACTGCATATGCCGCCGGCGACCTTCGTGAGAGCGGATGCGGCCAGTCTCCTCGACGGCGAAGCGCATGTCGTCGGATAGTGGTAGCCTGGCGCGTTCGGCCTCCGAGAGGGCGATGATCTTTTCGCCCAGGTCCTGCAGGGCTTGCATTTCTCGCTTGCGCTGGGACTTGCTCGGCCGGTCTTCGTGCGAGGCGGATGTATCGTCGGCGGGGGTGTCGAAAGACATGCCATTACCATATGAGCTGGGGAATGTGAGGCGAGTATACCAGCCTGCCCGGCCTCGATCAGACAACAGACAGATTATCCTGGCAAGGAGACAACCATGACACAGGCGTTCGATGCCGCAAGCCAGCAGTCGCTGCTGGAGACCCGCGCGCAGGCTGCTTTGGAAGAGGCCCGTCGGCTGGGAGCCGATGCCTGCGAGATCGGGGCCAGCGTCGATCAGGGCATCGGGGTCAGCGTGCGCCTTGGTGAGGTGGAAAGCGTCGAACTGTCCCGTGATCAGGGCATCGCGGTGACTGTCTACATCGGCAAGCGTAAAGGCTCGGCGTCGTCCACCGATGCCAGCGAGGCATCGGTTCGGGCGGCGGTGGAGCAGGCCATGGCGATCGCCCGACATACCGGCGAGGATCCGGCTTCGGGTCTGGCACCGGCCGAAATGATGGCACGCAAGATCCCCGATCTCGATGTCCATCATCCCTGGGCCCTGTCCACCGACGAGGCCATCGAGCTGGCGCTGACCTGCGAGGATGCCGGCCGCCGGGTAGCGGGCATCAGCAATTCCGAGGGCGCGAGTCTGTCCAGTGGCGAGGGGGTGAGGGTATACGCCAATAGCCACGGCTTCCTCGGTAGCCAGTGCGGGAGTCGCCATTCGCTGTCGTGCATGCTGATCGCCGAAGATGCCTCGGGCATGCAGCGCGATTACGACTATACCAGTGAGCGCGACCCCAAGCGTCTCGCGCGAGCCGAGGACATCGGCGCGTCGGCGGCCGAGCGTACCCTGCGCCGACTCGGGGCCAGGCGTCCGGTGACAGGGCGGATGCCGGTGCTGTTCGATCCCGCTCTGGCCAGTGGTCTGATTGGCCATTTGCTGAGCGCCATCGCCGGTGGTGCCTTGTATCGTCAGGCATCATTCTTGTGCGATCGTCTTGGCGAGCCGCTGTTTCCCGACTGGTTCTCGCTAGGCGAGAAGCCCCTCGAGCCGGGAGCCATGGCCAGCGCAGCCTTCGACAATGAGGGCGTCTATACCCGTGACAATGTGTTCATCGACCGGGGGCGGCTGGCCAGCTATATGCTCTCGGCCTACAGCGCACGGCGCCTGGGTCTGGAAACCACCGGCAATGCCGGTGGGGCGCGCAATGTGCGCCTCCAGGCGCCACTGTCCTCGCGCCAGGACCTGCTGGCGAAGATGGGGCGTGGTGTGCTGGTCACCGAGTTGATGGGGCAGGGCGTCAACAGCGTGACTGGCGACTATTCTCGCGGTGCGGCGGGTTTCTGGGTCGAGGGTGGCCAGGTCCAGTACCCGGTGGAGGAGTTCACCATTGCCGGTAGCCTCCAGGCGATGTTCGCGGGTCTCATCGGGGTTGGCGACGATATCGATACCCGTGGCAGCGTACATTCGGGGAGCTGGCTGGTCGACGAAATGACCGTGGCGGGCTCATGATCCCCTACGGAGAGCTATAAGCTTTAAGCTGTAAGAAGCAAACGCCTTGTCTTATCAGGGTATTGTTGAGGCATTTTAGCTTACGGCTTACGGCTCGCCGTCAAACCTCTTCATCGAAGCGGGCCTCGACGAGCGACTCCAGGGCGTTGAGGACCGCTTCGGCATCCTCGCCTTCGGCGGTGACGGTCAGCACGCTGCCGCAGGGTGCGGCTAGCATCAGCAGGGACATGATATTGGTGGCATCGGCGTCGCGTCCCTGGTGAGAGACGGTGACACTGGCCCGATGCTGCTGGCAGCACTGGACGAGTCGTGTGGCCGCTCTGGCATGAAGTCCGCGCTTGTTGATCAGGGTCAGCTCACGACTCAGCATGCGTCAGGGGGCCTCGTCGTGCTGGGGCTCGGAGGGCGAAGGTGCAATGGCGGTATGAATGCCCAATTCACGATGACGTAGCCTGACACCCGGGTAGTCGGTGGCAAAATGGCGAGCCAGTCGCTCGGCGAGATAGACCGAACGGTGCTGGCCGCCGGTGCAGCCGATGGCCACGGTGACATAGCTGCGATGGCAGGCCTGATAGGCGGGCAACCAGCGTTCGAGCCAGGCGCTGATGTCGTGAGCCATGTCAACGACATCGGGATAGCGTTCGAGAAACTCGACGATTTCGGTATCGCGTCCGTTGAACTGACGCAGTCGCGGATCCCAGTAGGGGTTGGGCAGGCAGCGAGCATCGAAGACGGTGTCGGCGTCTAGAGGGACGCCGCGTTTGAAGCCGAAGGATTCGAAGGTCAGGGTCAGTTGCCGGTCGGTGTGTTGGGCGACCTGCTCGGCGATACGCCCGCGCAGCTCATGGACCGACAGGCGTGAGGTATCGATGACCAGGTCCGCCAGATCGCGAATCTCGGCCAGGGCCTGTTCTTCGGAATCGATGGCTTCGGCTAGGGTCATGTCGCTGTCCCGGGTTAGCGGATGACGTCGCCGTGTCGCCGAGTAACGTTCGAGCAGAATCTTGGCTTCGGTGGTCAGGTACACGACCTGGCAGTCGACCCCTTTGCGGTCCACGGCCTCCAGTAGTGTGGGGAAGCGACGCAAGGCACCGGGCAGATTGCGCGCATCGATGCTGACAGCAACCGATGAGCGCTGCGTTTCGCCGTCTTGAAGCTCGTTCAGCAGCGACCCCAGCAGCATGGCAGGTAGATTGTCGATGGCGTAGAAGCCGAGATCCTCGAGCGCCTGCAAGGCAATGGACTTCCCCGAACCGGAGCGGCCGCTGATGATCACGAGCTGCATGGTCGTCTCCTGTGAGCGGGGTGAAAGGGTGAGCGTCATGGTGGTAGGCAGCGCACCGGCTGCCCATCCGAATGCTTGGACTGCGCTACGTTCAGACCGTGCCGGAGTCAGGCCATACCGGCTGCCGGGTCATTGTCCTGGCGACGAATGGCGTCGAGCAGAATGTCGTAGAGCTGTCGCTGGCTATCGCTCTTGCGCAGTCGCTGCCGAGTATCGGCGTCGTTCATCACGGCGGCGACTTGCCCAAGCAATGCCAGGTGTGTGTCATCGGCCTCTTCGGGGACCAGCAGCACGAACACCAGGTCCACGGGCTCACCATCCACGGCATCGAAGTCTATCGGCTCGGCGAGTTTGAGAAAGCCGGCCAGTGGTGCCTTGCAGTGGGGATCGCGGGCATGGGGAATGGCAACGCCGTTGCCGATCCCCGTGCTGCCGAGGCGCTCTCGTCCGATCAGGCGGCTGAATACCTCCTGGCTGTCGAGGCTGGGCGTATTCTGGGCGATGAAGGTGCTGAAGAATTCCAGCACCCGCTTCTTGCTTCCCCCGGGCACATCGAACAGGGTGCGCTCCGGGGGCAGAATGGCTTGCAGATTCATGGGCAGGTCAGCGGACACCGGCACCCTGGGCGCGGGCCTGTGCCTTTTCCTTGTGTTTGACCAGTTGCCGATCGAGCTTGTCGGCCAGGGCATCAATAGCAGCGTACATGTCACCGTCTTTGGCATCGGCGTGCAAATCAGCACCGGCAGCGTGCAATGTGCAAGCGGCTTGTTGGCGCTCCTTTTCGATCGAGAGGGTAACCTGGACTGTTGTGATGTTGTCGTAGTGTCGCTCTAGACGTGTGAGCTTTTCATTGACGTAGTCACGCAGTGCGTCGGTCAGTTCGACGTGATGGCCGGTGATATTGACTTGCATGGCACGCTCCTGTTCCTTGCGGATGTCGATTCGATTGTAACCCTTTTTGGCGCCCTGCAAACCCCCTGGCGCAGGGGGATTTCCATCGTTCGGATCCGGCTCGTCATTGCCCTGTCAAGACAGGCGTTTACGCTCGCTCGACGGAGGGATGCCCATGGCTTCACGGTACTTGGCCACTGTACGCCTGGCGACCTTGATGCCGCTGGCGGCGAGTGCCTCGACCAATTTGCTGTCGGATAGCGGTTTGCGCGACGGCTCCTCGCCGATCAGCTTTTTCAGGCGGGCACGGATGGCGGTGCTGGAGTGGGCGTCGCCTTCCTCGCCGCCGACGTGACTCGAAAAGAAGAACTTGAGTTCGAAGACACCGCGGGGGGTGTGGATGAACTTCTGGGTCGTGACACGAGAGATGGTCGACTCGTGCATGTCCACTGCCTGGGCAATATCGGCCAGCACCAGCGGTTTCATGGCGACTTCACCCTGCTCGAGGAAGTCGAGTTGACGTGACATGATCTCGCGCCCTACCCGCAACAGGGTATCGTTGCGGCTCGAAAGACTCTTCAACAGCCAGCGGGCCTCCTGCAGATGCTGCTTCATGAAGGTATTGTCGTCGCTCTTGTCGGCGCGCCTGATCAGTGCCGCATAGTCGGGCTGGATTCGCATGCGGGGCAGAGCATCGGCATTGAGCTCGATACGCCACCCCTCGGGGGTATGGCGCGCGATCAGGTCGGGGATCACGTAATCGCTGCCACTGTCATCGAAGGCCAGTCCGGGCCGCGGGTCCAGCGAGCGCACCAAGGCGATCACCGCATCGAGCTGATCGTCCTCCAGGCGCAAGCGGCGTTTGAGCAGCTTGCGATCATCGGCGGCCAGGGCATCGAGGAACTGGCGCACCAATCGCTTGGCCTGAGGCAGCAGCGGGATGTCGTCGGGCAGTGCGCCCAGCTGTAACAGCAGGCATTCGCGCAGTTCACGGGCGCAGACGCCGGTGGGTTCGAATTGCTGAAGATGCAGCAGCACCTGTTCGACGTCGGCACTCTTGAGGCTCGGCAGTCCCTGGTGGCGCAAGCCTTCGCAGAGGTCGTCAAGGTCGCTGTCGAGATAGCCGTTGTGATCCACGGCGTCGATCAGGCTTTCAGCGATCAGGCGTTCGCGGCTGCCCAGGTCGGTCATCGCCAATTGCCAGAGCAGGTGATCATGCAGGCTCTCACCGCTGGCATTGCGATCGAAGTCCGGGGCGTCGCCACCGGAGGCAGGTGCCATGTCCTGGTAGGTATCGGACCAGTCGCTGTCCACCGCCAGTTCACTGGGGATCTCACTGGCCCAGTCGTCCTCGGGCGTGTCGATGGTGTCCTGTTCGCCATAGCCGTCGTCGAGTTCCAGCATGGGGTTGGATTCCAGCGCCTGCTGGATTTCCTGGCGCAGGTCCAGCGTGGAAAGCTGCAGCAGAGCAATGGCCTGCTGAAGCTGCGGCGTCATGGTCAGCTGGGTGCCGATGCGAAGCTGCAACGAGGGTTTCATGGCCATGGCAAAATTTGCATCAGTGACAAATGAATCGACACGTTAGCCCGCTGCGAGAAACCTTGCAAGCGCTAATATAAGCAATAAACGTGCCACCCGCAATCCGCATGCCATAGCGGCTTGATAAGAAGAATATCAGCAGCTTGGTTGTGAATGAAGGGCCTGGACGGTTCAAAGGCGAAAGTCCTCGCCCAGATAGATGTCACGAACTTGCTGGTTCGCCAGAATGGCCGTGGCGTCGCCTTCGGCGATGATCTGGCCGTCGCCGACGATATAGGCGCGGTCACAGATGTCCAGCGTGTCGCGCACATTGTGGTCGGTGATCAGCACGCCGATACCGCGGCTCTTCAACTGGCGGATGATGCCCTTGATATCGCCCACCGAAATGGGGTCGACGCCGGCGAAGGGCTCATCGAGCAGGATGAAATCCGGTTCCGTTGCCAGCGCCCTGGCAATTTCCACGCGGCGTCGTTCGCCCCCGGACAGGCTCATCCCCAAGTTGTCGCGAATATGGGTGACATGGAACTCTTCGAGCAGTTCTTCGAGACGTGCTTGGCGTCCGGCGAGGTCGAGGTCGCGGCGGGTTTCGAGGATCGCCATGACGTTGTCGGCTACCGATAGCTTGCGAAAGATCGAGGCCTCCTGGGGCAGGTACCCGATCCCCGCTCGGGCACGCTCATGCATGGCGGCGCCGGAAAGATCGCGGTCGTCGATGAAGACCTTGCCGGCGTCGGCGCGGACCAGCCCGACGATCATGTAGAAGGAGGTGGTCTTGCCGGCCCCGTTGGGGCCCAGCAGACCGACGATATGGCTCTGATCGATGGTCAGGCTGATGTCCTGTACCACGCGGCGGCGCTTGTAGCTCTTGGCCAGATGTCGGGCGCTCAAGGTCTTCATGGGGGCCCTTATTGTTGCTCGGGGTTCAGGGTCATTCGCACACGTTGGCGTTCGCTGCCTTCGACCTCGGCGCGGGCCTGGACCGTGCGGCGGTCGAGATAGTATTCCACGTAGCCACCATCGAAAGTGTCGTGGCCCTGATGCAGCTCGGCCTGGTCGATCAGTTCCACGCGACGCTCGGCGGCATGATAGATGATCGTGCGACCCCAGCCGCGCACGACCGGCTCGTCGGGGGCCGGCTTCTGTTCGATGTAGGCGCGATCGCCGGTGGCGGTGGCTCGAGAGACCTCGCCGGCATCGTTGCGTTGAATCTCGACGCGCTCGCCAGTCAGCTGCATGCTGCCCTGCTGGATGTCCACGTCGCCGGTATAGATGGCGGTACCGGCACGGTCATCCAGTTCAAGGCGATCGGCCACGACTTCGATAGGGGCACTGGCGTCGCCCTCCAGTGCCTGGGCTGGCAGGGTGACGAGGGCCGCCAGGATGCCGGCCGTCAGCCAGCCAGGCCGCAAACCGAACCTGGGAAGCGGGCGGGAGAGATGCGTCATGGTGCTTGTTCCTCATCGCTGGCGGGCGGATGGAAGCCGCGCACATTGTCGGTCAGTTGCATGCGATCTTCCTCGATCCAGGCGTCGAAGCGATTGCCGCGAACCCATTGGGGCGGCTGTTGCAGCAACGACGGGGTTTCACTCCAGGCGTGACCGGAATCGGTGTTGACATGGAGGACTTCGGTGTCGAGCTGCCAGCCTTCATTCGGCGCATTGAGCCGTGCGTCGCCCTCCAGGGTCAAGAGGTTGCCGCCGGAGCTCAGGATCCCGACATCGCCGTGACCGAACCAGGTGCGACCGTCGTTATCGAAGAAGCGGGCCGTGGGTGTCTGGCTGCGGGTCACGTCATCCTGGGGAGTGTGAACCAGACGAGGAGTGTCGAGGCGCTGGTAGGCCTTGCCGCTGTCATCGAAGCGGGTCAGGCGCGCGTCTTCAAGATAATAATCCGGCTCGCCGGCCTCGTCACGCGGGACCGGCCCGGGGGGGCGAGGTTCACGGGCCTCGAACATCGCCAGTATCCCGCCTACGAGCAGTAGAATCAGCAACAGCCAGAGCTTGGGGGAGGGGCGTGGAAGTCGTAATGCCATGAGGCTCAGCGCTTGCCGTGCAAGTAAGTGTCGACAACGGCGCCCCAGTATCCCTGGGCTTCGAGCAAGGCATCGCAGATCTCGCGCACGGCGCCATGGCCGCCCTGGCGCTCGGTCGTCCAGTCGGCATGAGCACGGATATAGGCCGGTGCGTTGGGAACGCTGATGCCTAGCCCGGCGCGTTTGATGGCGGCCAGATCCGGCAGGTCGTCACCACAGTAGGCGACTTGTTCGAACTGCAGATCCAGGCGGGCGCACAGTTGGCGCAGGACATCGAGCTTGTCGTCGCTGCCTTGATGGACATGGTTGATGCCAAGGTCTGCGGCACGTCGGCTGACCATCGGTGAGTCGCGTCCAGTGATCAATGCCACCTCGAGGCCCGCCTGGCGCAGCAACTTGAGGCCATGACCGTCCTGAGTATGAAAGGCCTTGATTTCCACGCCATCGGCCTGGAAGTAGAGACGTCCGTCGCTGAGCACTCCGTCGACGTCCAGGGCCAGCAGGCGGATCTGGCGAGCGCGATCGACCAGACGTGGGTCGATGAGGGGGGAATCCAGGGTCATGGGGGCTCCTTAAATGACGCCGCTGGTCAATAGGTCGTGCATATGCAGGGCGCCGATCGGTCTGCCCTCGCCATCGACCACGGCCAGCGCGGTGATGCGGTTGTCTTCCATGACGCGTACTGCCTCGGCAGCCAACACGTCCGGGCCGATACGCTTGCCGGGGCGAGTCATCACGTCGTCGACCTTGAGGGCGCGCAGGTCGCCATGCTGGTCGAGGGTACGCCGCAGGTCGCCGTCGGTATAGACCCCGGCGAGCAGGCCATCGGCGTCGACCACGCAGGTAAAGCCCAAGCCCTGACGCGTGATCTCGAGCAGGGCATCGCGCAAGGAGCTGCCCAGCGGCACGCTGGGTAGGCGATCGTCCCGGTGCATCAGGTCGCTGACCTTGAGCAGCAGGCGGCGGCCCAGGCTGCCCCCGGGATGTGACAGGGCGAAGTCCTCGGCAGTGAAGCCGCGGGCCTCCAGCAGTGCCACCGCCAGTGCATCGCCTAGCGCCAGGGCGGCGGTGGTCGAGGAGGTGGGGGCCAGATCCAAGGGACAGGCTTCGCGTTCGACGCCGGCGTCCAGATGAACGTCGGCGTGCATTGCCAATGTGGAGCCCGGGCGGCCCGTCATGCTGATCAGTGGCGTTCCCATGCGTTTGAGCAGCGGCAGCAGCGCGGTGACCTCGCTGGTTTCTCCGGAGTTCGATAGCGCAAGTACCACGTCACCGGGCGTGATCATGCCCAGGTCGCCGTGGCTGGCTTCGCCGGGATGGACGAAGAAGGCCGGCGTGCCGGTACTGGCCAGCGTGGCGGCGATCTTGCCGGCGATATGGCCGGACTTGCCCATGCCTGTGACGACGATGCGCCCCTGGCAGGCAAGCATCAGTTCGCAGGCGCGGTCGAAGTCCGTGCACAACTTGGCGGCCAAGGCGACGATGGCCTGCTGTTCCAGGTGCAGGGTGCGACGCGCACTGGCGCGAAAGGGGGAATCCTGATCGTGGGTCATGGAGGCGTCATTGGTCATGGGTGAGATTGTTGCCTGTCGCGAGGTTTCACTCAAGCTCTGTCGCTCAGGCAAATGTCATGCCGTTGACCATCAGCAGCCCCAGGTAACCGGCATAAGCGAGCAGTAGCAGCGTGCCGGGTACGCGCCCTACGACCCCGCGACGTTGCCATAGAAGCACAGCGCCGAGGGCCAGGGTGAGAATCAGCATGATGGGGAAGTCGCGTCCACCGGCCGCCGGATCGATGGAGCCGGGAGCCAGCAGCCCGGGAATGGGCAGAACGGCTAGCATGTTGAACAGATTGGAGCCGATCACATTGCCGATGGCGATGTCATGGTGGCGCTTGAGGGCGCTGGCGACGCAGGCGGCGACTTCGGGAAGGCTGGTGCCGATGGCGACGATGGTCAGGCCGATCACCAGTTCGCTGACCCCCAGTTCGAGTGCCAGTCGGGTGGCACCCCATACCAGCAGCCGTGAGCTCACGACCAGCAGCGCCAGCGTCAGCGTCAACCAGACCAGCGCCTTGGGCAGGGCCATGGCGGGTACGTTATCGGCAAGGCTCTCGTCGTCCGGGGAGTCGGCACGGAATAGCCACCACAGGCTGAAGGCAAGCAGTATCAGCAGAAAGAGCGCATCGAAGCGTCCCAGAATCCCGTTGGCCAGGGTATAACCGGCCAATCCGGTGGCTCCAAGCAGCAGCGGCAGCTCACGACGTACAATGGAGAAGCGTACCGGGATCGGCATCACCAGGGCAGTGATGCCCAGGACCAAGCCGATATTGGCGATGTTCGAGCCCAAGGCATTACCGGTGGCCAGGTTGGGCGTGCCATCGAGCGAGGCCATGATCGAGACGATGATTTCCGGTGCCGAGGTGCCCAGCGCGACAATGGTCATGCCGACCAGCATGGCGCTCATGCCGGCTTGATAGGCTGTGGCCGCAGCGGCGCCGACGAAGCGGTCGGCGCTCCATAGCAGACCGATGAGGCCGATCAGAATGACGATGGTAGGCAGCAACATGGGGGCACAACATCCACAGGCAGAGATTTGAAGGGGCTAATTAAACGTCGTGATGCGGCGAGGATGCAAGGCGGGTGCGTTCAGGCTGGCAGCGATGCGCCAAGTTAGGATACGATGTTCGATAATTTATATCAGAGATGGGGAATTCATGAACGACTCTCCCTTCGTGGTGGTGGAAGGGTTGCATTTTTCCCGCGGCGACACGGAAATCTTCCGCGGTGTCGATCTGGTGATCCCATATGGCAAGATCACCGCCATCATGGGCCCCAGCGGTACCGGCAAGACCACGTTGCTGAAGTTGATCGGCGGCCAGCTCATTCCCGACGCCGGGCGTGTGCTGATCGATGGTCAGGATGTCCATCGGCTATCGCGTCGAGCCCTGTTTCGCTTGCGCCGACGCATGGGCATGCTGTTCCAGAGCGGCGCGCTGTTCTCGGATCTGGATGTCTACGAGAACGTGGCCTTTCCCTTGCGTGTGCATACCGACCTGCCCAATGCCATGATTCGCGACGTGGTCCTGATGAAGTTGCAGGCCGTGGGGCTGCGTGGCGCGCGCCACCTGATGCCATCCGAACTGTCCGGCGGCATGGCGCGGCGCGTAGCGCTAGCGCGGGCCATGGCCCTGGACCCTGAGCTGATTCTCTATGACGAGCCATTCGTCGGCCAGGATCCGATCTCGATGGGGGTGCTGGTGCAGTTGATCAAGCGTATCAACGAGGCACTGGGCCTGACGGCCGTGGTGGTATCGCACGACATTAAAGAGACCATGTCGATCGCCGATTATGTCTATGTGATCGCCGATGGTGAGGTGATGGCGCATGGCACACCCGCAAGCCTGGATATCGTGCAGGATGCGCGGGTCAGCCAGTTCGTGCATGGCGAACCCGACGGCCCGGTCCCTTTCCATTACCCGGCGGTCGACTTCTTCACCGACATCCTGAGTGCAGGAGCGAACCGATGATCGGACGCATCCAGCAACTTGGCCGGTATGGCTGCGATCTTCTGGAGGCGCTGGGACGTGCCGGGATTTTCCTGGGACTGTCGGCCGTGGGAGTGCCGTCCCGCGACGGCTGGCACCTGTGGTTGCGCCAGATGCACTTCGTCGGTGTGCTGTCGTTGGCCATCGTGTTGGTGTCGGGGCTGTTCATCGGCATGGTACTGGCCTTGCAGGGATATACGATCCTGGTCGATTTCGGCGCCGAGCAGGCGCTCGGTCAGATGGTCGCGCTATCGCTGCTGCGGGAGCTGGGGCCGGTGGTGGCGGCACTGCTGTTCGCCGGGCGCGCGGGGTCGGCGCTGACCGCCGAGATCGGGCTGATGAAGGCCACCGAGCAGCTCACCAGCATGGAGATGATCGGCGTCGATCCGTTGCGTCGCGTGGTGGCGCCACGATTGTGGGCCGGCTTCGTGTCGCTGCCGCTGCTCACCATAGGATTCAGTGTGGTGGGGATCTGGGGGGGCTACCTGGTCGGCGTCGAGTGGCTGGGCGTGTTCAATGGCTCCTACTGGAGCAACATGCAGTCGAGCGTCGACTTCATCGCCGATATCGGCAACGGCATGATCAAGAGCGTGGTATTTGCGCTGGTGGTGACCTGGATTGCCGTCTTTCAGGGTTATGATTTGATCCCCACCTCGGAAGGGATTTCACGCGCTACCACGCGCACGGTCGTGTATTCCTCGCTGGCGGTACTGGGGCTCGATTTCGTGTTGACCGCGCTGATGTTTGGAGAACTGGGATGAAGCGCAGCAAGGTAATGGAGTTGGGTGTCGGCCTGTTCATTCTGGCCGGCATCGCGGGACTGATATTTCTCGGCTTGCGGGTCAGTGGTCTCAACCTGCCCGGACCGGGGGCGGGCGATACCTTCCAGCTACAGGCCAATTTCGCCAACGTTGGGGGCCTGAAGCCGCGCTCCCGTGTCACCATGGCGGGTGTCAATGTGGGGCGGGTCGTGGCCATCGAGCTGAATACCGAATGGTACGATGCCCAGGTCACCATGGAACTGGACGCTGAGCTCGATGGGCATTTGCCCCGGGACTCCACGGCGGCGATCCTCACCTCGGGACTGCTCGGCGAACAGTATATTGGGTTGTCGGTGGGAGGCGACCCGGAAACACTCAGTGACGGCGATACCATCCGCGATACGCAATCGGCACTGGTGCTCGAAGAGCTGATCCAGCAGTTCGTGTCGAATATGGGCAATGAGTGAACGATAGCCAACGGTATGGTGTGGGAGGCGGTATGACGCATTTCGTGGTGGTGGTGAACAAGTGGTTTCTGGCGGGCCTGGCGCTATGTCTGATGTTGGCCGCATCGGCGGCGCAGGGGCAGGAGGAGCGTAGCCCCGAACAGTTGATTCGCGACAGCGTCGATGAATTGATGGGCAAGATCGAAGGGCGCCGGGAGTACTTCGCCGAGCACACCGATGAGCTCGAGTCGGTGGTCGAGGCAAGCCTGAAGGATGTCGCCAATTTCCGTTATATCGGCGCCAGCGTGATGGGGCGCTACTTCGGCAACGCCACTCCCGAGCAACGCACGCGTTTCGTCGATACCTTTCGCCAGACGTTGATCGATACCTATGCCAAGGGCCTGGTGACATTCGACTATCGCGAGCTTCGCGTGCTGGACAATCAGCGCGAGGCACGTTACGAGGATCAGACCAGCGTGGCCATGGAGGTAGTGGCCACCGATGGCCAGGTTTACCCGGTAAGCTATACGCTACGCCTGATCGATGGTGAGTGGCAGGTCGTCAACGTCATCGTCAACGGCATCAACCTGGGGCTGACCTTCCGCAACCAGTTCGATCAGGCCATGCGCGAGCATGATCGTGACTATGATGCCGTGATCGACAACTGGTCGCCGGAAGTTGGTGTGGAAGAGCTCGAGGAGGGTGGCTCGGCATGATCCCGTTGCTGGACCGGCAGGGAGCGCGACTCGAGGCTGACGATAGCGGGCTGGCCGTGAGTGGCGAGGTGGATTTCGATGTGGCCGCGGCCCTGGCGGCCAGTGGGAGTGAGTGGTTGTCTTCCCGGCCGGTGGGAGCCCATATCCACTTCGACTTGCAGGGCGTTAACCGGGTCAGTAGCGCCGCGCTGAGCGTGATGCTGGAATGGACGCGCGTTGCCCGAGCCGCCGGGCTAGAGGTGTCCGAAGTGGAGCTGTCGCCACCCTTGGCTCGCTTGACGGCCGTGGCCGGCCTGGATGCGTTGCTGCCGCCGGCAGCAGCAAGCGACTGAACCGGCGTTGTCACCATCGCCATGACCGGCGCTTTTCATTACCATGGGGGTTTTGCCAAGGAGTTTCCCTTCCATGCAACCTAGTGATGTCAAGGCGCTGCTCGAATCCCGCATCGACGGCTGTGAGTTTCATATCCAGGGCGAAGGCTGCAACTTCCAGGTGATCGCCGTGGGCGACGTCTTCGAAGGGCTCAGTGCGGTCAAGCGCCAGCAGTTGATCTATGGCGCGCTGTCGGAGGAAATCGCCAGCGGTGCGCTGCACGCCGTCAGCATCAAGACTTATACCCCGTCACAATGGCAATCCGCGCCGGAAAACACCGGGGCCTGACGAAACGGACATTCATGGACAAGCTGATCATTACCGGCAATGGCCCCCTCGATGGTGAGGTGTGGGCCAGTGGGGCCAAGAACTCGGCGTTGCCGATCCTATGTGCCACCTTGCTTGCCGACGGGCCGGTGACCATCGGCAATCTGCCGCACCTGCAGGACATCACCACCACCCTGGAGCTGCTCGGGCGGATGGGAGTCGAGCCGGTGATGGGCGAGAAGATGACCATCGAGCTCGATGGCTCCCAGGTACGTGATTGCCACGCCCCCTACGAGCTGGTCAAGAAGATGCGCGCTTCGATCCTGGTGCTGGGTCCCTTGCTGGCACACTTCGGCACCGCCGATGTGTCCCTGCCTGGCGGTTGTGCCATCGGCTCGCGGCCGGTGGATCTGCATATTCGTGGTCTCGAGGCCATGGGGGCCGAGCTCCGTGTCGAGGGGGGCTATATTCGTGCCCGCTGCGACGGTCGGCTCAAAGGGGCTACCATCTTCTTCGATACCGTGACCGTGACGGGTACCGAGAACCTGTTGATGGCAGCAACCCTGGCTGACGGTATCACGGTGCTCGAGAACGCCGCCCGCGAGCCGGAAGTGGTCGACCTGGCCGAATGTCTGATCAAGATGGGGGCCAGGATCAGGGGGCACGGCACCGATACCATCGTCATCGAAGGCGTCGAGCGCCTGCATGGCTGTTATTATGATGTCATGCCCGATCGCATCGAAACCGGGACCTTCCTGGTGGCGGCGGCGATCACCGGGGGCCGGGTGCGGGTGCGCAATACCCGTGCCGATATTCTCGAGGCGGTTCTGGCCAAGCTCGAGGAGGCCGGCGCCCTCCTGACCAGTGGCGACGACTGGATCGAGCTCGACATGCAGGGGCGGCGGCCCCGGGCGGTCAACATACGTACCGCGCCATATCCGGCCTTTCCGACCGACATGCAGGCCCAGTTCGTGGCGCTCAATGCCGTGGCCGAGGGTACTGGTCGGGTGGTGGAGACGATCTTCGAGAATCGCTTCATGCACGTCCAGGAGCTCAACCGCATGGGGGCCAGGATTGCGCTGGAGGGCAATACCGCGATGATCACCGGGGTCGAACGGCTGTCCGGTGCACCGGTCATGGCCACGGATCTGCGTGCCTCGGCCTCCTTGGTGGTTGCCGCCATGTGCGCCGAGGGCGAAACCCTGGTCGATCGCATTTACCATATCGATCGCGGCTACGAATGTATCGAGGAGAAGTTGCAGTTGCTGGGGGCGAAGATCCGACGCGTCCCCGGTTAATTCACCGATTGAAGTGGCTTATGAACAAGCAATTGATACTGGCCCTGTCCAAGGGGCGCATTCTCGACGAGACACTGCCGTTACTGGCGGACGCCGGACTCGTGCCGGCCGAGGAGCTGGGCAAGAGCCGCAAGTTGCTGTTCGATACCAATCTGCCGGACGTCAAGCTGGTGATCATCCGTGCGACCGACGTGCCCACCTACGTGCAGTTGGGGGCCGCCGACCTGGGCGTGGCGGGCAAGGACGTGCTGCTCGAGCATGGCGCGGAGGGGCTTTATGAGCCGCTCGATCTGGAGATCGCCAAGTGCCGGTTGATGACTGCCGGGGTAAAGGGGGCCGAGCCGGCGCATGCGCGTCGTCGTGTGGCCACCAAGTTCGTCGACGTGGCGCGGCGCTACTATGCGGAACAGGGCATCCAGGCCGAAGTCATCAAGCTCTATGGCGCCATGGAGTTGGCGCCATTGATGAACCTGGCCGACGAGATCGTCGATATCGTCGATACCGGCAATACCCTGCGCGCCAATGGCATGGAGCCGAGAGAGCTGATCGCCGACATCAGCACGCGGCTGGTGGTCAACAAGGCGGCCATGACCATGAAGCACGAGACGCTGAAGCCGCTGATCGGACGGTTGCGCGAGGCGGTTGCCAAGCGACATGCGCCGGGTAACGCATCGGCCTGAGCCGGTACGAGTCCGGCGGACGACACGCAGGTGCCGCGAGCGAGTCGACCATCGATGAGTTGCCGTTTGAACCTGCTTCCTGCAATACGATAGCCAAGACCAAGAGACAGCCATGACCGATACCACCGCTTGCGAACTTGCGATAACCCGCTTGTCGACCCGGGAGGCAGATTTCGATACCCGTCTGGAATCGCTGTTGGCTTGGGAGGGGGTGTCGGGGCACGACATTCAGCAGCGTGTCGATGATATTCTCGCCGCGGTCAGGGCTCGTGGTGACGCTGCCCTGATCGAATACTCCAATCGCTTCGACCGCCTCGCCGTGACCTCCATGATCGAGCTGACGCTGGGCCCGGCTCGCCTGCGTCAGGCGTTCGAGGGGCTGCCCGAGGCCCAGCGTGCGGCCCTGGCCGCCGCTGCCGAGCGTATCCGTGCCTATCATCAGCATCAAAAGCCCGAGTCCTGGCGCTATACCGAGGCCGACGGCAGCGTGCTCGGTCAGCAGGTCACGCCGCTGGATCGTGCCGGCATCTATGTACCCGGCGGCAAGGCTGCCTACCCGTCCTCGGTACTGATGAACGCGATTCCCGCCCACGTCGCCGGCGTGCGTGAGATCGTCATGGTGGTCCCCATGCCCGATGGCGTGCTCAACGAGTTGGTGTTGGCAGCGGCTCATCTGGCCGGGGTCGATCATGTGTTCACGATCGGCGGGGCGCAGGCGGTGGCGGCCCTGGCATACGGCACCGAGACGGTGCCGCGGGTCGACAAGATCGTCGGACCGGGCAACATCTACGTGGCCACCGCCAAGCGAGCGGTATTCGGCCAGGTGGGTATCGACATGATTGCCGGCCCTTCCGAGATCCTGGTGGTGTCCGATGGCGGCACCGATCCCGAGTGGCTGGCCATGGACCTGTTTTCCCAGGCCGAGCATGACGAGGACGCCCAGGCCATCCTGGTCGGCTGGGATGCCGAGCATCTCGCCGCGGTCGAGACGGCCATGGCCGCACTGTTGCCGACCATGGAGCGAGAGCCGATCATTCGCGAGTCGCTGCGGTGTCGCGGGGCGGTGATCCTCTGCACAGATCGTGACGAGGCGGTGACCCTGATCAATCGTATCGCGCCGGAGCACCTGGAGCTGTCGGTCGCCGACCCCGACGCCTGGCTGCCGAGCGTCAGGCATGCCGGGGCGGTCTTCATGGGGCGTTATACCGCGGAGGCGCTGGGTGACTACTGTGCCGGCCCCAATCATGTGCTGCCGACCTCGGGGACGTCGCGTTTTTCCTCGCCGCTGGGAGTCTATGACTTCCAGAAGCGCTCCTCTATCATCCATTGTTCGTCGCAGGGTGCCTCCACGCTCGGCGAGACGGCCTCGGTACTGGCACGAGGGGAGTCGCTTACCGCTCACGCGCGCTCGGCCGAATATCGAATCAAGAAGTAAGGGCCCTCAACCCGCGGGCTGGCCCGTTTCCGGGGTCGGGCGCTCCCCGACCTCGAGCGTCACATCGATTCGCTGACCGCCGCGCAGCACCTCCAGGGGCAGGTCGGTGCCGGGCTCGATGGCGGCGATGTCGGCCATGACGGCGCGTGGGTCGAGGATCGGACGCCCATCGACTTCCAGCAGGACGTCGCCCGGCTGCAGGCCGGCCTCGGCCGCCGGTCCATTCGGTACTACGCCGGCGATCACTACCCCGCTCATGGTGTTGAGCCCGAAGGAGGCCGCCAACTCCTGGGTCATCTCCTGGGCCTCGATACCCAGCCAGCCGCGAATCACCCGCCCCTGGGTGACCAGCTCCTCGAGAATGGTTCGCGCCAGGTTGACGGGAATCGCGAAGCCAATCCCCTGAGAACCGCCGGAGCGTGAGAAGATCGCGGTGTTGATACCCACCAGGTCGCCTTCGGGGTTGACCAGGGCCCCCCCCGAGTTGCCGGGGTTGATGGCGGCATCGGTCTGAATGAAGTCCTCGTAGGCATTGAGCCCCAGATGGCTGCGGCCGGTGGCACTGATGATGCCCATGGTCACGGTCTGGCCCACCCCGAAGGGATTGCCGATGGCCAGGGCGACATCGCCGACGGCGGCTTGGGAGGAGTTGGACATGGAGATTACCGGTAATTCGTCGAGGTCGATGCGCAGCACTGCCAGATCACTCTCGGGATCGGTGCCGACCACTTCGGCGAGGGTTTCGCGTCCGTCACGCAAGGCGACCTGGATCTGATCGGCGCCGCGAATGACATGGTGGTTGGTCAGCACATAGCCTTCGGTGCTGACGATCACGCCGGAACCGAGGCTCGACAGCATGCGCTGACGGCGGGGCATGTCATCGCCGAAGAACTGGCGGAAAAAGGGATCGGACATCAGCGGGTGCTGTTCACGTTCGACCACTCGTGACGAATAGATGTTGACCACGGCCGGTGCAGCGCGCTCCACGGCATCGGCATAACTTGCCGGACCCTCATCGCGGGACAGGGGAGGAGCGCTGACCACTTCGGGAGAAGGGCGCGAGCCCTCTTGCTGCACAGCGCTTCGCGACTGGTCGGTGGTCTGGGCCGATACGGGAGATTGGCGCGGCGCGACAAGACCCGAATCATCTTCCCCCATCAGGCCGGGAAACGCATAGAGCAGCACGATGGCCAGCAGCACGCCAGAAATGACGGGCCAGAAGTAAGTCAGCAGGACACGACGCATGCGGGGGTTCCTTGTTGACGAGGCGGTCGCTGGTGGCTGTCGCAGCCGGTACAATGGCGCCATTGTAACACTGCTGCTGCTGCCATGCCCGGAGGTGCCGATGATATCCCGCGATACAGTGGTGAAGGCCTGCGACACCCTGTTGCAAGCCGATCGCTTCAAGGACTATACCGTCAACGGGCTGCAGGTGTCGGGACGGGAGCGCATTGCGCGCGTGATGAGCGGCGTCACGGCTTGTCAGGCGCTGCTCGACGAGGCTGTGGCCTGGGAAGCCGATCTGGTGCTGGTCCACCACGGCTATTTCTGGAAGAACGAGCCGGTGGTCGTGACCGGCATGAAGCGCCGGCGCCTGGCGACATTGCTGGCCCACGATATCAATCTGTTGGCTTATCATCTGCCCCTGGATGCCCACCCTGAATTAGGCAACAACGCGCGCTTGGCCTCGCGCCTGGAGCTGACGGTGGACGGTTGCGCCGATGGCGAACTGGGGGAGGGGCTGGTGTGGCTGGGTGCGCCGCCGCACGATGGCGATGATCGTGAGTTCGCTGCCCATGTCGGGAAACGCCTGATGCGCGAGCCGTTGCTGATCGAGGGCCATCGCGGGCCGGTCCGGCGGGTGGCGTGGTGCACCGGTGGGGCCCAGGACATGATCACGCTGGCCCACGAAGCGGGTGCCGATGTTTTCATTTCCGGCGAGATTTCCGAACGCACCACGCATCTGGCCAGGGAGTTGGGGATCAGCTACCTGGCCGCCGGCCACCATGCCACCGAGCGCTATGGTGTGCAGGCCCTCGGCGAATGGCTGGAAAGCGAATTCGGGGTGACACACAGGTTCGTGGATATCGACAACCCCGCCTGATCGGCGTCAGTAGCGCGGTGGCTGGGTGGCGGGCTCTTCCTCGCCGCGGCGCCGCAGGCCGAAGTCTTCCGCCAGGGTGCCACGATCGCCATCGGCATAGTCGCGAGGCATGGCGGGAGATTCGGCTGCGCTATCACTGTCGTCCTGGGGAGCGCTGCCGAGACGCCGCTTGATCTGCAGGTCATCGCACAGGCGATCCGCTCCGTGGGCGAGCTGCTGCTCGAGCTCCTGGCTTTGCCGCTGGATGTTGCCGATCAGGTCGGCGGCCCTGGCGAAGTGGTCGTTCAGAGCATCCCTGACCTGACTGAGTTCCAGCTCGGTTTCGGCGAGACGCTGTCGCACCTTTTGATTGCGCGCCACGTTGGCGTTGAGCAGGTGGTAGCCGAGGGCGCCGATACCGATGCCTGCAAGGCCGCTGACGATGGCCAGGATCCAGTCGATGTTGCTCTCGTACACGTTATTCCCCTTAGAGATTCTTTCCCCGGGACTGACCAGCTCGCTTTCGCGTCCTGGGAGCCATGGTGGCGTGTCCATTATATGGGGGAGGGTGAGACTCAGGTCAATGTGCCGCTCGGCACCGGCTGCCCCGGTCGGGCATGCGTAACCCGTCCTGGCGGCGTATAATGCCAGCTTTGACGAACCGAGTCCGAGGTAGCCAGACGCTGATGAGCGCGACAACGACATCACCGAGTTCCCGCGATGCCGCCAAGCCAACCACGCCACTGGCGCGCTACCGTGCGGACCTCGAGCGCGACGATTTCCAGTACGATGCCGCACAGGAGCTGGCTGTCAAGCACCTGCAGCGCCTTCATGACGAGCTGTTGGCCATGCCGCGGACCACTCCCAAGGCGGTCACCGTGGGCAAGGATCTGAAGTCTCGCGTCGCTGGGTTGTTCGGCAAGAAACCGCTGTCACCTCATGAGGTTGCCCCTCCCGTCATGGGGCTGTACCTCTGGGGCGGGGTGGGGCGCGGCAAGACCTATCTGGTGGATACCTTCTACGAGTCGCTACCGTTTTCGGACAAGATGCGCACCCATTTTCACCGCTTCATGCAACGGGTGCACAATGAGCTCGAGCACTACAAGGGCGAGAGGAATCCGCTCCGGCTGATCGCCGCCAAGTTCGCCTCCGAGGCCCGCGTCATCTGTTTCGATGAGTTCTTCGTCAAGGACATCACCGATGCCATGATCCTGGCCAACTTGCTGGAGGCCCTGTTCGAGCATGGCGTAATATTGGTCACGACCTCGAATATCGTCCCCGACGACCTTTACAAGGATGGCCTGCAGCGGGCGCGTTTCCTGCCGGCCATCGCTCTTCTCAAGCGCCATTGCGAGGTGGTCAATGTCGACTCCGGGGTCGACTATCGGCTCCGGGCGCTGGAGCGTGCCGCGATTTTTCACGCCCCACTGGATGCTGCCGCGGAGGCCGAATTGGCGCGCAGCTTCCGAAGCATCGCCGGTGCCGAGGGAGAAGAAAATGCGCCGGTTGAAATCAATCGTCGAGTACTCAGGGCGCGCCGGGTGCATGACGACGTGGTGTGGTTCGAGTTTCGCGAGCTGTGCGATGGTCCCCGCAGTCAGAACGACTATATCGAGCTGGCCCGCGAGTTCCACTCGGTGCTGGTTTCCAACGTCGTGCGCATGGGGCGGGGGACCGACGACCAGGCACGGCGCTTCATCAATATGGTCGATGAGTTCTACGATCGGGGTGTCAAGCTGTTGATGTCCGCCGAAGTGCCGGCCGAGCAGCTCTATCGCGAAGGTAGCCTGGCCTTCGAGTTCGAGCGGACGCTGTCGCGGTTGCAGGAAATGCAGTCCCTCGAATACCTGGCGCTACCACATAAACCCTGACCCCCGGACTCCGTCCGGAAGCTGTAAGCTGTAAGCCATAAGTTTTAAGCAAAAACCGTTGCCACTGGAGAGGGTGATGATGGCAATACGGCTTACGCGGCAGCATTGCCTCGTCGGTGCGGGGTCGTGTACAATGCGCGCTCGCTCGACCGTTGGGCCGGTTTTCGCCGCAGGCGAGAGGCGGTGCAACCAAGAAAAATAGGGATGGTCGCGTGCCTGGGGCGTACGTCACGGCGCGCAAGACCCAATACATCGATTTGGTGATTCATCCATGAAGACGTTCAGTGCTAAGCCGCAGTCCGTCCAGCGCGACTGGTTTGTCGTCGACGCCACGGACAAGACGCTCGGTCGTCTGGCTACCGAAATCGCTCGCCGCCTGCGTGGCAAGCATAAGCCGGAATACACTCCGCATGTCGATACCGGCGATTACATCGTTGTCGTCAATGCCGAGAAGGTCAAGGTGACAGGCAACAAGGCCCAGGCCAAGACCTATTATCGCCATACTGGCTACCCGGGTGGTCTGCGTTCCATGAATTTCGAGAAGATGATTGGTCACGCTCCCGAGCGAATCATCGAGTCTGCCGTCAAGGGCATGCTGCCGAAAGGGCCGTTGGGTCGTGCCATGTATGCCAAGCTCAAGGTCTACGCCGGTGCCGAGCATCCGCATGCCGCTCAGCAGCCGCAAGAACTGAACATCTAAGGGATATCTCGCCATGACACAGCAGTATTACGGTACCGGGCGTCGCAAGACATCCACCGCTCGCGTATTCCTCAAGCCGGGCACCGGCAAGATCACCGTCAACAGCCGCGACCTGAATGAGTATTTCGGCCGTGTTACCGGTCGCATGGTCGTGCGCCAGCCGCTGGAACTGACCGAGACGCTTGGGCAATTCGACGTCTATGTCACTGTCCAGGGTGGGGGCGGTTCGGCCCAGGCCGGCGCCATTCGTCACGGCATCACCCGTGCCTTGATGGAGTACAATGAAGATTTCCGCAAGCCGTTGCGTGCCGCCGGCTATGTGACGCGCGACGCGCGTGAGGTCGAGCGCAAGAAGGTCGGCCTGCGCAAGGCGCGTCGTCGTCCGCAGTTCTCCAAGCGTTAAGTACGCAGGAGAGGCGCGACAAAAGCGCCCAGACCTTATGGGTCTGGGCGCTTTTTTATTTTTTATTCAATGGGTTGGGGTGCGCAGGCCGCTCAGGTCCGGAAGCCTTTGCGCTTGTGTTCGTACTCACCTTTTTTTACCATAGCCGTCATTTTGTATCCGTGACTCGCGGGACACACCTTTTCGCGACTCAGCAACGGGTCATTCGATGGGAGAAATCTAAAGATGGCAGACAACGGCGTAAACAAAGGGCGGCGCCGTTTCCTCGTGGGTGCCACCACCGTTGTGGGTGCGGTGGGCGCTGTCGGGGTTGCGGTCCCCTTTGTGGCTTCCTGGCAGCCTAGTGCCAGGGCGAGGGCGGCGGGGGCCCCGGTCCAGGCTGATGTGTCCAAGCTCGAGGTCGGGCAGCAGATGACGGTCGAGTGGCGCGGCAAGCCGGTATGGCTGGTGCGCCGCGACGACGCCATGGTCGAGCGAATCAAGGAGATAGACCCCTCGCGCCTGCGCGACCCCGAGTCCGCCAGCCCCCAGCAGCCGGCCTATGTAGACCCGGTGTTGCGCTCGATCAAGCCCGAGTACCTGGTGCTGATCGGTATCTGTACCCACCTGGGGTGTTCGCCCACGTTCCGTCCCGAGCCTGGTGCCGCTGACCTCGGTGGTGATTGGCCGGGCGGCTACTTCTGCCCTTGCCACGGTTCGCGCTTCGACCTGGCTGGGCGCGTATTCACCGGCGTACCGGCACCTTTGAACCTGGAAGTGCCGCCGTATCGCTATGAGAGCGACAGTATCGTCGTGGTTGGCGAAGACGAGGAGACTGCCTGATGGGTAACCCGAATCGCGTCAAGGCAGAGAGCGGCTTCATGCGCTGGGTCGATGACCGCTTCCCCGCCACTCAGATGTGGCAGGATCATCTGTCCAAGTATTACGCACCCAAGAATTTCAATTTCTGGTACTTCTTCGGCTCGCTCGCGCTACTGATGCTGGTCAACCAGATCCTTACCGGTGTCTGGCTCACCATGAGCTACAATCCCACGGCCGAAGGTGCTTTCGCCTCCGTCGAATACATCATGCGCGATGTCGAGTACGGCTGGCTGATTCGCTACATGCACTCCACCGGGGCATCGGCCTTCTTCGTAGTGGTCTACCTGCACATGTTCCGCGGCCTGATGTACGGTTCCTACAAGGCGCCGCGCGAGCTGGTGTGGATCTTCGGCATGACCATCTACTTGTTGCTGATGGCCGAGGCCTTCATGGGCTATCTGCTGCCATGGGGGCAGATGTCCTACTGGGGCGCTCAGGTCATCATCTCGCTGTTCTCGGCGATTCCCGTGGTGGGGGAGGATCTGACGCAGTGGATCCGCGGCGACTTCCTGATCTCCGGTATCACCCTGAACCGCTTTTTTGCCTTGCATGTGGTGGCGTTGCCCATCGTGATCCTGGGCCTGGTCGTGTTACATTTGATTGCCCTGCACGAGGTGGGGTCCAACAACCCCGATGGCATCGAGATCAAGGACAAGAAGGACGAGGCTGGCCAGCCGCTGGATGGCATTCCTTTCCATCCCTATTACACCGTCAAGGATCTGTTCGGCGTGGCGGTCTTCCTGTTCGTGTTCTGTGCAGTGATCTTCTATTTCCCCGAGGGTGGCGGTTACTTCATCGAGAAGCCCAACTTCGAGCCCTCGGACCCGTTGAAGACGCCTGACCATATCGCGCCGGTATGGTACTTCACACCCTTCTACGCGATCCTGCGCGCGGTGACCTTTTCGCTGTTCGGTCTCAGCTCCAAGTTTTGGGGCGTGGTGCTGATGGGGGCGGCCATCGCCATCCTGTTCGTGTTGCCTTGGCTCGATCGCAGCCCGGTGCGCTCCATGCGTTACAAGGGCTGGTTGTCACGCATCATGCTGGCATTGTTCGCGATCAGCTTCGTGATCCTGGGCGTGCTCGGCGTATTGCCCGCCACCGAGGGGCGTACCCTGGTAGCACAGATCTGCACGGCGGTGTATTTCGCCTTCTTCGTGCTGATGCCGTTCTATACCCGGCTCGAGAAAACCAAACCCGTTCCGGAAAGGGTGACTGGCTAATGAGAAAGCAACTGTTCGCACTGCTGTTCACGCTGGTGCCGATGACCGGGTTCGCCGCAGGAGGGGAGTCGGTACACCTCGACGAGATGACGCCGGACCTGAGTGACAAGGCGTCGCTGCAGAATGGGATGAAACTGTTCACCAACTACTGCATGGGTTGTCACTCGCTCGACTACCAGCGCTTCGCACGGGCCGCCGAGGATCTCGGCATGCCTCAGGACCTGGTCGAGGAGAATCTGATCTTCTCCAGCGACCTGGCCTTCAATGATCAGATGCGCAATGCCATGGCCGAGGGTGATGCCGAAGGCTGGTTCGGAGCGGCGCCGCCGGATCTGACGCTGGAGGCGCGTCTGCGAGGCCCGGACTGGATCTACACTTACTTGCGCGGTTTCTACAAGGATCCGGAGCGCCCGTGGGGCGTCAACAACACGGTGTTCCCGCTGGTCGGTATGCCCAACGTCCTGGAGCCCCTGCAGGGCGTGCAGGAAATGGTCTGTGCCGAAACCGACAAGCCCGTCCCTGGCCACGAGCCGGACCCGCTCACCGGCAAGTACCAGTCCTGTGAAGTGTTGCAGGTCACCGAGCCGGGGAAGATGGAGGTCGACGAGTTTGATGCGGCGGTCTACGATCTGACCAACTTCCTGGCCTATGTCGGCGAGCCGTCCAAGCTGCAGGCTCGGGCGTTGGGTCCAGGAGTGCTGATCTTCATCGTCATCTTCGGGATCCTCGCCTACTTGCTCAAGCGTGAATACTGGCGAGACATACACTGATTCCTGAGGCGATCAAGCAATGCTGGGGCGTATGGCCGATCGGTCATGCGCCCTGTGTTTATCTCCCCCGAACGAGCATGGCGAGCCCTCGACCGGGGTGTCTCGTGTTATCATCGTGACTCGAATTGATGCGAGGATTGTTTCATGGGTGTAGTGGCCAAGCGGTCGTCGATGACCTTTTACTCCGGCAGCGATGATCACTTCAGTCATCGCGTGCGTATCGTCCTGGCGGAGAAGGGCGTTGCCGTCGACATCCTGGATGTCACGGAAGACAATCATCCCGAGGAACTCGCGGATCTCAACCCCTATAACAGCGTGCCGACGTTGCTCGATCGTGACCTGGTGCTCTACGAGTCCAAGGTGATGATGGAATATCTGGACGAGCGATTCCCGCATCCACCGCTGTTGCCTGTCTATCCGGTAGCGCGGGCGCAGAGCCGTTTGTGGATGCATCGCATCGAGCGCGAGTGGTGCCCGCTGGTCGAGCAGATCCAGGCCGGGGCGAGGAGAGATGCCGACAAGGCACGCAAGGAATTGCGCGAGAGCCTGGTGGGTATTTCCCCGATCTTCGAGGACATGCCGTTCTTCATGAGCGAGGAGTTCTCGCTGGTGGATTGCTGCCTGGCGCCGCTGCTGTGGCGTTTGCCTGCGCTGGGGATCGAATTGCCCGAGAAGCAGGTCAAGCCACTGATGGCGTACATGGAGCGGATCTTCATGCGCGAAGCCTTCAAGGCGTCGCTGTCGGAAACCGAACGCGAGATGCGTACCTGAAATCCTGTTTCGGCAGTTGGGGGCTCTCTCTGCCGAACTCACTCAAAGAGGAGGGACTGGTCCATGCTGTCGAGTCGTCCTTATCTCGCCAGGGCTCTGTATCAGTGGCTGCTGGATAACGATCAGACTCCTTATGTCGTCGTCGATGCCGAACGCGATGGTGTAGTGGTACCGGAGCAGTTCGTGCAGAACGGTCAGATCGTGCTCAATATCGCACCGACCGCGGTTCGCGATCTGTTCATGGAAAATGACGCGATCACGTTCAGTGCGCGCTTCGGTGGACAGCCAATGCAGGTGGTGGTGCCACTGGAGGCGTTGGTCGCTCTCTATGCCCGAGAGAATGGGGTGGGCATGGTCTTCGGCCACGAGCCGGTCATGCCGGAATATGCCGAGTCGTCCCGGGGGGACGAGGCCGGGGAAGAGCGTCCCGGGTTGTCCAGCGTGGAGAGTGAAGAAGAGTCTTCATCCGCACCGGAGTCATCCGAGCGTGAGGACGCTCCGCCGAAGCGGCGCCCGTCACTGCGCATCATCAAGTAAGACATCGCCATTCGCTGGGGTGTTGCAGCATAAACGAAAACGGCAGGCCAAGGCCTGCCGTCTTGCGTTGTGACATGGGTGGGCGCGGCAGCTCAGTCGAGATATTCGAAAACCTTGACGATGCGCTGTACGCCACCGATCTCGGAAACCGCATTGACGACGCGTTCGGCTTCGGCACGCGTGACCAGGCCCATCAGGTAGACGCTGGCATTCTCGGTGATCACCCGGATCCGGCCGGCGTCGATACGCTCGTTGCCGATCAGGGCGGTCCGTATTCGAGCCGTGAGCCAGGTGTCGGTCGTGCGTTGGGAGAGCGGCGCATTGGCGGCCACGGCCAGCTCGTTGTGCACCTGGCGGACGTTGCGCACGTTCTGGGCAACGGTGATGGCCTTGTCCTTGAGCTCCTGGCTGGGCACCTGGCCCGTCAGCAGAACCACGCCGTTGTAGCTGTCGACATTGACATGGGCATCCCCGAAGCGGGCGTCCTGGCTAACCAGGTTGTTACGAATCTTGGACTCGATACCCTGGTCTTCGACCTGCATGCCGAAGGTGCGCTCGCCGTAGTTCTCGTTGCCGGAATAGCCGACGCCCATGGAGGCGCAGCCGCTGACGGTCAGGGCCAGGCCGAGCAGAACGGGAGGGAGAAATCCTGTTTTCATGGTCATTGCTCGCTACCACCGAAGAGTTGTTCGTCGATCAGGTCGCATAGGCAGTGGATCACCAGCAGGTGAACTTCCTGAATGCGGGCCGTGGAGGTTGCGGGAACACGGATCTCGCAGTCGTCCTGGCCGAGTAGCGAGGCCATGTTGCCGCCATCGCGTCCGGTCAGGGCGACAACGGCCATGTCACGGTCGTGGGCGGCTTGAATGGCCTGTACCACATTGGCGGAATTGCCGCTGGTGGAAATCGCCAACAGGATGTCGCCAGGCTGGCCGAGCGCCCGGATCTGCTTGGAAAAGACCTCGTTGTAGCTGTAGTCGTTGGCGATCGAGGTCAGCGTCGAGGTATCGGTGGTCAGTGCCAGAGCCGGCAGACTGGGACGCTCGCGCTCGAAGCGGTTGAGCAGTTCCGAGGAGAAGTGCTGACTGTCACCGGCACTGCCGCCATTGCCGCAGGCGAGGATCTTTCCTTCATTGACCAGGCACTGCACCATCATCTGGCTGGCCACTTCGATGAAGGAGGGCAGGACCTCGCTGGCATAGGTCTTGGTGTCGATACTGGCGTTGAAGTGTCCGAGAATGCGCGATTGGAAATCCATTGGGTTACTGGTCCTATGGCCGTCAGAACGCTTCGAAGGCCGCCTGGACCCACATGAAGTCCAGGTCGGGAGGATGACCGGTCGTGGCAACGACATCGAAGCGGCACGGACATGATAGCCCGTTGCGGTGGAGATAAAAACGCGCGGCCTTGATTAGGCGCCGCTGTTTGCTGGCGGTGACCATCTCCAGCGGATGGCCGTGACGGGTATCGGCGCGGTGCTTGACCTCGATGAAGACCAGCGTATCGCCATCACGCATCACCAGGTCCAGTTCGCCGCCCTTGGCATATTGATTGTGGGCGACGAGCACCAGGCCACGTTGTGCCAGCCAGGCCGCTGCCGCCCGTTCGACGGCAGCGCCGCGGGCGCGTGCGTCAGTTGCCTTGGTCATCCGCGATGCCTGCGTCGAGACCATCGGGGAGAATCCCGTCGCGCAGTGGCGGCTGGGGGATGCCGCTGACGAAACGTGCCCAGGGCAATTGGCGTTCGATACGGCCGTTGCCGTTGTCGCGGAGGGTGCCGGTGGCGCCGAAAATCTCACTGCCAGGGATGGTCTGGATCTGCGGCAGGCGGCGTCCCAGCTCGTAGGCGTCAACGCCCATGGCGGTCAGCTTGAGCAAGGCGGGATCGTTTTCCTGGCGCAATTCGCGGTAGCTGCCCAAGAAGGGCAGGGCTTCCTCACCACCCACCGCCGCGTTGGGGATCATCCACGGGATGTCCACGAACAGCACGTCATTGAGGTCGTGATCGTCGCGTGGCTGCGGATGCCCCTCATAGAGATGCGAGGTTGCATAGATCGGCAGGTCACCCGCGTAGTAGTAGTCCAGGGTCGGAGGTACCTGGCGGGCATAGCTGGGCAGTGCCAGCAGGAACAGCATGTCGATGCCATTGAGATGCGCGCGTTCGCCGCTGACGTTGAGTAGCGGGCGTACCGCACTGGCAACCGTCGCTTGCGGGTTGTAGCGAATGGTGGAGCCGATTTCGCCGCCTTGCTCCTGCCATGTCTCACGGAAGGCATCGGCCACCCGCTCTCCCCACTCGTTGTTGGGGATCAGGACGGCGCTGCGCCGATGGCCATCGGCATAGGCACGACGTGCGACCTGTCGGGCTTCGTCCTCGGCGGAGAGGCCATACTGGTAGAGGTTGCGGGCGTTATTGCTCTGGCCCTGGCCGTAATTCAGGGCCAGGGTCGGCAATGGCACGCTGTCACGCTGCTCCAGCTCGCTGACCAGATTCTTGTCGAGAGGCCCGATCACCACCTGGGCGCCGGCCATGGTGGCTTCGGCGTAGAGGCTTTCCAGGTTGCCGTGACTGGCATCGAGAAAAGTCAGTTGCGGCGTGGTTTCACCCTGATTGACGGCCTGCATGTGGCGTGCCTGGATCCCCTGGCGGATCTTCTGGGCGACATTGGCCAGTGGGCCGGACTCCGGCAGGAAGACGGCCATGTGGCGCACCTCGCGTCCGCGTAGTTCGCGCAGGGCCATCAGGTCGGCGGGAGGGCGGCGGGCAGCCGGATGCCCGCTGTTGCGCTCGCGCCAATCCTCGAACTGGCGGAAGAAGCGCTCGATATCGCTGCCGTTGCGACGTTGCAGTCTGGCCAGCGACAGCCAGCCTGCGGTCAGTTCATCGGCATCGCGACCCAGCATTTCGAGCCCTTGGGGGCCGAGGCGGGAGAGCTGCTTCCATATGGCGTCGTTGAGCTTGGTGTTGCCGGTATCGGCCTGAACCTGAAGGAGCGACTCGCTGGCGGCGCGCGGTTCGCCGACCATGCCCAGCGCGATGCCCTGGCGATAACGCAGGACGTTGCGCTGGTCCGGCGAAAGCGGCAGGTCGTCATCGAGAATCTGGGTGGCCTGAATCGTGCTCCAGGCATTGTCCTGCTGCAGACCCAGTTCGGACAGTAACAGCGCCCAGCGGATGCGTGCCTCGGGCGAAAGGTGCTCGGCGTTCAGCTCGCTGGCCACCTCGAGAGCCTGCTCGGCCTGGCCGCGTCGTGCTAGAATGTCGGCCGCGTCCAGGCGCGTGCCGGCCGCCTGCTCCGGCGCCTGTTCCTGGGCCTGCTGCAATAGTTCGGCTGGCTCGGGCTCGCTCACGCGCTCGATCAGTCCCGTCGGTGCACAGCCTGCGACCAGCAGCGTCAGCAGGGCGGCGGCCAGTAGGCCGCGTCGCGATTTGTCCATCAATCTCATCCCTAATCTCGATAACTGGCTTTCGGAATCGCAATGACAGATTCAGCTTACGGGGCATTGTACGTGGTCGCCACGCCGATTGGGAATCTCGACGACCTGTCGCCGCGTGCGGCACGAGTGCTCGGTGAGGTGTCCCTGGTGGCGGCGGAGGACACTCGCCATAGCGCTCGGCTGCTGCGCCACCTGGGACTTGCCTGCCACTTGCTCTCGCTGCATGAGCATAACGAGGCGAACCGCGTCGCCCGGATCGCCGAGCACCTTCGGGCGGGGCAGGATGTCGCACTGGTCAGCGATGCCGGTACGCCCTTGATCAGCGATCCCGGTTTCATCCTGGTGCGTGAACTACGTCGCGCCGGGCATCGCATCGTGCCGATTCCCGGGCCCTGCGCCTTGGTGGCTGGCTTGTCGGCAGCGGGGCTACCCACCGATCGCTTTGTCTTCAATGGTTTTCTGCCGGCCAAGCGTTCTGCACGACAGGCGCGTCTCACGGCACTGGTCGAGCGTGACGAGACCCTGGTGTTCTACGAGTCACCGCACCGCATTCGCGAGACGCTGAGCGACATCGCCGCAGTATTCGGTTCGCGCCGTGTGGTGCTGGGGCGTGAATTGACCAAGGCCTTCGAGACATTTCTCGACGGCGATGCCGAGAGCTTGCTGGCGGTGATGGACAGTGATCCCGATCAGGCGCGTGGCGAGTTTGTGGTGATGCTGGCCGGAGCCCCTGCCGCCAGCGAGGAAAGCCGCTCAGAGATCGATGCTTCGGTGCTGTTGTCGGCGTTGTTGGCCGAGGGTCTGGGAGTCAAGCAGACTGCCAGCGTGGCGGCACGTGTACTGGGAGGCACGAAGAAGACTTGGTATGGCCAGGCGCAGGCGCTCAAGGACGGCGCTTGAGGGGCTTGCGATGCGCTGTTATTCTTCGCTGCTGGGAGTTGGCCTGACAGTCGCCGCCGATCTGGTATCGGGGGAGGAAAGTCCGGGCTCCATAGGGCAGGGTGCCAGGTAACGCCTGGGCGGCGTGAGCCGACGGAAAGTGCAGCAGAGAGCAGACCGCCTAAGCAGCTACGGCTGCCGGCAAGGGTGAAAGGGTGCGGTAAGAGCGCACCGCGCGCCTGGCAACAGTGCGTGGCACGGTAAACCCCACCTGGAGCAAGACCAAATAGGAACCCATCGGCGTGGCCCGCGCTGGGTTCGGGTAGGTCGCTTGAGAGCCGCGGTGACGCGGTTCCTAGATGAATGGCTGTCCACGACAGAACCCGGCTTATCGGCCGACTCCCTCCCAATTCCATCCAGCGCTCCGGAGCAACGAGCATTTCGTTTTCTTCGCCGCCTTCTACCGAGACCTGCATGCCGCCATCCGATAATGTTCCGCTTTCCCCTGCCTATCGTCATGCCAGCGTGTTGCTCGATGGGGCCGTGGAGGCGCTGGTGCATGATCCGGCGGGTGCCTATCTGGATGGCACCTTCGGTCGCGGTGGCCACTCGCGAGCGATCCTCGAGCGTCTCTCGCCCGAAGGCAGGCTGCTGGCCATCGATCGCGATCCCCAGGCACTGATCGAAGCCAGGGCCATTGTCGATCCACGCTTTGCCATCGAGCAGGGCGAGTTCGCACGCCTCGGCGAGTACGCCGAGCACCACGGGCTGCATGGCAAGTTGGCGGGTATCCTGCTGGACATCGGGGTGTCGTCACCGCAACTCGACGATCCCGAGCGTGGCTTCAGTTTCCTGCGCGATGGTCCATTGGATATGCGCATGGACCCGAGCCGGGGCGAAAGCGTCGCCACCTGGCTGGCCAGGGCCAGTGCCGCAGACATCGCTTGGGTGTTCAAGACCTATGGCGAGGAGCGCTTTGCCAAGCGCCTTGCCCAGGCCATCGTCGAGCGTCGCCGCGAGCGGGCTTTCGAACGCACCCAGGATCTGGCCGAGGTCATCAAGGCTGCGCACCCGGCCTGGGAAAAGGGCAAGCATCCGGCCACCAGGGCGTTTCAGGCGTTGCGCATTCATATCAACGGTGAGCTGGAACAGCTCGACGCTGCCCTCGATGCCGCGCTGGAGGCGCTGGCGCCCGGAGGGCGTCTGGTGGTGATCAGCTTCCATTCGCTGGAAGACCGGCGCGTCAAGCGCTTCATCCGCACCCATGTGCGAGGTGACATGCACTTGCCCCGTGGCATGCCGATTCGCGACGATCAACTTGTCAAGCGCCTGGAACCAGTGGGCAAGGCCAGCCGTCCCGGGGCCAGGGAGGTCGAGGCCAACCCCCGTGCTCGAAGCGCCGTGATGCGTGTCGCGCGCAAGCGCATCTGAGGTCGAATATGAGTCAGGGACGATCCTTTCTACCCACCAGCGACTGGTTTCCCGCGGTGCGATCGGCATGGCGCCTGATGCTGGTGGCAGTGCTGGTGCTGGCCGTGCTGGCCAGTGCCATTGCCGTGATCACCAGCAGTCATCTGACCCGTGAACAGTATGCACGCTTGCAGCGACTGGAGCGCGAGCAGAACCAGTTGCAGACCGAGTGGGGGCAACTGTTGCTCGAGGAAAGTGCCTGGTCGTCACCGGCACGTATCGAGCGGCTGGCCGTCGAACGCCTCGAAATGCGGGTGCCGGATGTCAGTGAAGTGGAGGTCATTCGGCCATGAAAGCCGACACCCGTGAGGCGGTGACCCTGCGTCGCCGGCCGCCTGCCGAGCCGCTGGGAGGCGGCCGCTACGTGCTCATGTTGATACTGGTGGTGCTGGCACTGGGACTGCTGGTGGGGCGTGTCGTCGACCTGCATGTCATCGATCGGACGTTCCTGCAGGGGCAAGGGGACGCGCGTACCCTGCGCGTCGAGCCGATCAGTGCCCACCGCGGCATGATTACCGATCGTCATGGCGAGCCGCTGGCGATTTCCACCCCGGTCGTCAGCTTGTGGGCCAACCCCCAGGAGCTGCCGCCCGACGATATTCAGCGTCTGGTGCTGACCCGGGCGCTGGGCCTGGACCTGGACGACTTCAATGCCCGGGTCGAGCGCTTCAGCGAGCGCGAATTCATGTATCTACAGCGCCAGATGACACCCGGAGCCGCTCAGCAGGTGCTCGACCTGGGGCTGCCCGGCGTCTATGCACAGGACGAGTACAAGCGTTACTACCCGTCCGGTGAAGTCACCGCCCAGTTGTTGGGCGTGACCAACGTCGACGACCAGGGGCAAGAGGGGCTCGAACTGGCCTACCACTCCTACCTGGCAGGCACGCCCGGTCAGCGCCGAGTGCTCAAGGATCGCAAGGGACGCCTGGTGCGCGACCTGCATCTACTGCGTGAGGCCAAGCCCGGTGGCGACCTGGTACTGGCCATCGACCAACGCCTGCAATACATGGCATATCGCGAACTCAAGGCGGCGGTGGCCGAGCATGATGCCGATGGCGGGACGTTGGTAATGATGGATGCCCGCACCGGCGAAGTGCTGGCGATGGCCAATCAGCCTTCCTACAACCCCAACAACCGAGCTGGCCTGGATCCCCGAGGATTGCGCAACCAGGCGATCGTCGATGTCTTCGAGCCCGGTTCGGTGATGAAGCCGCTGTCCATGTCGGCGGCCCTGGAAAGCGGCGAGTTCGAACCCGATACCGTGGTCGATACGTCTCCAGGCTGGATGCGTCTCGACCATCGCTTCACCATTCGTGATTTCCGCAACTATGGAGATCTGACGCTCGCCGGGATTCTCGAGAAGTCATCGAACATCGGCATGACGCGCATCGCGCTGCAGCTCGAGGAGACGGTAGTGGTGGACAAGTATCAGGCGCTAGGGCTGGGACAGGCACCCGGCACCGGCTTCCCGGGCGAGGCGTCAGGCAGCCTGCCAGCGCCGGCACATTGGTCCGACAGCCAGCGCGCGACCCTGGCCTATGGCTATGGCCTCTCGGTATCCGCCCTGCAACTGGCCAGCGCCTATACCACCATTGCCAATGACGGCCGGCGCTTGCCGCCGTCGCTGCTGAAGCTCTCCGAACCGCCCGCGGGCACCCCCGCCATCGCTCCTGCGGTGGCCAACGACCTGCTGCGGATGCTGGAGCAGGCCGTCCAGCCGGGGACCGGCGCGCGCCGTGCCGGCGTGCCTGGCTATCGCGTTGCGGGCAAGACCGGCACGGTCCGCAAGACCTCGAGTGGAGGCTATCAGGAAGACGCCTATCGCAGCGTTTTCGCCGGTGTTGCCCCGGTTTCCGATCCACGCATCGTCACCGTGGTGATGATCGACCATCCGCGTGGCGACGAATATTATGGCGGGGCCGTGGCGGCGCCGGTGTTCTCGAGGGTAACCGGCGGTGCCTTGCGCCTGCTGGATGTACCGCCCGACCAGCGCGAGCCGGTAGCGCCCGCGCCATAGGCCGGGGTGCCGGCCTCGACGTTCACAATCAGGGAGAGCCACTGTCATGCAGGTCGAGTGTCAGCAACTTATCGAGAGCCTCGAGCGCCTGTGGCCCGGGGTCGCGGCGAGCTGGCCGGCGCCGGCCAAGGGCTCATTGCGCCTGGTGCTCGACAGCCGGGAACTGGCCCCCGGTGACGTCTTCGTGGCACTGCCCGGAGTGCGTGCCGATGGTCGTGACCATATCGCCCAGGCACTGGCCGACGGGGCGGCCCTGGTGCTTTGCCATCATGACGACGACGATCCCGCCGGCGCTGCCATCGAGGATTCGCGCGTACTACACCTGCCGGGCCTCAAGGTCCTGCAGGGCGAGCTGGGCCGGACGCTGTTCGGGGTGCCCGACGACCTCGAGGTGATCGGCGTCACCGGTACCAACGGCAAGAGTTCCGTGACCCATTATATTGCCGCCCTGAGCGAGGCCGTGGAGCGTCCCTGCGGCCTGGTGGGTACCCTGGGGCACGGACGCCCCGGTCAACTGATCGACAGCGGCCTGACGACTCCCGGCCCATTGGCGCTGCAGGCGCAGCTCGCTGACATGGCGGCCGATGGGGTCTCGCGGGTCGCCATGGAAGTATCATCCCATGCGCTGGATCAGCAGCGTCTGGAGGGGTGTCGGGTGCACGCCGGTGTCTTCACCAATCTGAGTCGCGATCATCTCGATTATCACGCCAGCATGGCCGCCTATGCCGCTGCCAAGGCGCAGCTCTTCAAGCGCGCCGAGCTCGAGCTGGCGGTGGTCAACGGTGATGACCCGCTCGCCAGACTGATGCTGGCCGGCATTGCCCCGCGTGTACGTGTGCTGGCCACCGGCCAGGATGAAGCCACCACGCTGAGAGTGCTCGACTGGGAGCCTCATGAGGCGGGCCAGCGGGCGCTGGTCGCCAGTCCCGAGGGTGAGTTCTCCCTGGCGCTTGGCCTGATGGGCCGCTTCAACCTGGACAATGTGCTGCTGGCGATGGCGGTGCTTTACGGCTTGGGCGAAAGCCTCGAGGCGCTGAGCGTCGCCGCCGAACGACTGGCACCGGTACCGGGACGCATGCAGTTGCTTGCGCGTCCCGGCTTGCCCAGTGTGGTGGTCGATTATGCGCATACGCCGGATGCGCTGGACAATGCCTTGCAGGCGTTGCGCGCGCACTTGGACGTGCGTGAGGGGCGCGCGCGAGGACGTCTGTGGTGCCTGTTCGGCTGCGGCGGTGAGCGCGACACCGGCAAACGTCCCCTGATGGCTCAAGTCGCCGAGGCTCGGGCCGAGTGTGTGGTGATCACCGATGACAACCCGCGCGGAGAGGCACCCGATTCGATTCGCCAGCAGGTGATGGGTGGGTTGTCTGCCGAGGGCAGGTCGGCCGCCTGGAATATTGCCGGGCGTGCAGCGGCGATCGAGCGGGTGATCGCCGAGGCTGGCGCCGAGGATGTGATCCTGATCGCCGGCAAGGGGCACGAGGCCTATCAGGAGATCGCCGACGTACGTCACGCTTTTTCGGATCTTGCCGTGGCCGAGGCGGCTCTCCGACAGCGGGAGCACAATCCATGAGTACCCGTGGGCTCGAGACCCTGGGCGAGCTGGCCCGTGTGCTGGACACCGCGTGCCCTGCCGCCGCGGCGCAACCGGTCACCGGCATTGCCACTGATACTTGTGCCCTGATCCACGGCGATGTCTTCGTCGCCTTGGTCGGCGAGCGCTTCGATGCGCATGACTTCCTGGCCCAGGCGCGTGAGGCGGGGGCCATCGCGGCGGTCGTGTCACGCCCCGTGGAGGACCCATTGCCGCAATTGGTGGTCGCCGACACGCGCCTGGCACTGGGGCTGCTGGCCCAGGCCCGCCGTCAGGCATGGGGAGGGCGCCTGGTGGCGGTAACCGGTAACAGCGGCAAGACCACGGTCAAGGAAATCCTCGCCGTCTTGCTGTCGAGACAGGGGAATACCCTGGCAACCCGCGGCAATCTCAACAACGATATCGGCGCCCCGCTGACCCTGCTGGGGTTGGACGCTTCCCATCGCCAGGCCGTCATCGAGCTGGGGGCCAACCACCTGGGCGAGATCGCCTGGACCGCGTGCCTGGCGGCGCCGAATGTCGCGGTCATCACCAATGTCACCGGCGCCCACGTGGGGGAGTTCGGTGGCATGGGCCGGATCGCCCAGGCCAAGGCCGAGATCCTGAGCGGCTTGCCTGGCGATGGGGTGGCGGTTCTCAATCGGGATGACGCCTTCTTCGCCATCTGGCAGCGCCTGGCCGCTCCGCACGAGGTGATCGATTTCGGGCTGACGGCGCCGGCGCGGATGAGCGCACGTGAACTGGTCGTCGACGGGCTGGGGCGCTATGCTTTCACGCTTGTGTTCGATGGTCGGGAATTGGGTCGGGTATCACTTGCCCTGCTCGGTCGGCATAACGTCGTCAATGCCCTGGCGGCCGCCGCCGCGGCACTGGCCATGGGCCTGCCCGAATCCGAGCTGGTCGCCGGTCTGGCTTCGTTGCAACCGCTGCCAGGCCGGATGGCGGTGGTACCGGGAATCAAGGCGACACACTTGATAGACGATACGTATAATGCCAATCCCGGCGCGGTCAAGGCGGCACTCGAGCTACTGGCCGAGCTGCCGGCTCCCCGCTGGTGCCTGCTGGGTGCCATGGGGGAACTGGGGGGGGCGGCCGAGCGCCTCCATGCCGAGGTCGGCCAGTACGCGCGGGAGCTGGGGATCGATTTCCTCGGCACCCTGGGCGCGCCGGCCAGAGCGGCAAGCCTGGCCTTCGGGGAAGACGGGCGCCATTTCGACGACTGGGAGGCGCTCGCGCGTCATGCCCGGGACCATCTACCGCCAGGGGCCAGCGTGCTGGTCAAGGGCTCACGCAGTGCCGGTATGGAACGACTGGTGACCGCACTGCGCCGTGATGCATCAAGGTGAACGCGACACATGCTGCTTTATCTGGCCAATTTTCTGGCGCAATTCCAGAGCGCCTTCAGTGTATTCAACTATCTGACCCTGCGCATGATCCTGGGGGCGCTCACGGCATTGCTGCTGTGCCTGTGGCTGGGGCCGCCGATGATACGGCGCCTGGTCGAACGACAGATCGGCCAGGCGGTGCGCGACGACGGGCCGCAGTCGCATCTGTCCAAGGCCGGCACGCCGACCATGGGGGGGGCGATGATCCTGATGGCGATCGCCGTCAGCACCCTGCTGTGGGGCGATCTCGACAACCATTATGTGTGGGTGGTGCTGGCGGTGACGCTGGGGTTCGGCGCCATCGGCTGGGTCGATGACTATCGCAAGGTGGTGGAGAAGAATCCCCGAGGGTTACCGGCGCGCTGGAAGTACTTCTGGCAGTCGGTGATTGGCCTGGCAGCGGCCTGGGTGCTGTATGTGACCGCCGCGAGCCCGGTGGAAACCAGCCTGATCGTGCCGATGTTCAAGGATATCGTGCTACCGCTGGGGCTGTTCTACCTGGTGTTGACCTATCTCGTGATCGTTGGCAGTTCCAATGCGGTCAACCTCACCGATGGCCTCGATGGCCTGGCCATCATGCCCACGGTGATGGTGGCCATGGGGTTATCGGTGTTTGCCTATGCCACCGGCAATGCGGTATTCGCCGAGTATCTGCACATCCCCATGATCGCCGGTGCCGGTGAACTGGCTGTGTTCTGTGGCACCATCGCCGGCGCTGGTCTGGGTTTCCTGTGGTTCAATACCTATCCCGCGCAGGTGTTCATGGGCGATGTCGGGGCGTTGGCCCTGGGCGCCGCGCTGGGCGTCGTGGCGGTGATCGTGCGTCAGGAGATCGTGCTGTTCGTCATGGGGGGCATCTTCGTCATGGAAACCGTATCGGTGATCCTGCAGGTCGGTTCCTACAAGTTGACCGGACGACGCATCTTCCGCATGGCCCCGCTGCACCATCATTTCGAACTCAAGGGGTGGCCGGAACCACGGGTCATCGTCAGGTTCTGGATCATCACCGTGGTGCTGGTGCTGCTGGGATTGGCGACGCTCAAGATTCGCTGAGGCGTAGCTCATGGGGCAATGTCATCTGGTTGCCCGGCAGGGCAAGGTCCGAGGAGTGCAGGATGCATAAGGTGTCACCTGGAGTGGCCCTGGTCGTGGGGCTCGGCGTGTCGGGGCGTGCCATCGCCCGGCACCTGTCGCGCAAGGGTACCGCCTATATGGTCGCCGACACGCGTGCGGCGCCGCCGGGCGTGGAGGATTTCCATGCGGCTCACCCCGGGGTGGAGGTTCATTGCGGCCCCCTGTCGGCGCTCGATCTGAGCGACGTCGGGGCGGTGATCCTGAGCCCCGGTGTCGATCCGCGTACGCCTGGTCTGGAATCCTTGGCCGGTCGCGTACACAAGGCGACCGGCGAGCCGCTGCTGGTGGGCGAGATTGCCTTGTTCGTGCGCGACTGTCGGGCGCCGATCGCCGCCATCACCGGCTCGAACGCCAAGTCCACGGTGACCTCCTTGCTGGGGGAAATGGCACGTACCGCCGGCCGCAATGTGGCGGTGGGCGGCAATCTCGGCACGCCGGCGCTGGATCTGCTCCACGAACAGCCCGATGCCGATCTCTATGTGCTGGAATTGTCCAGCTTCCAGCTGGAGATGACGCCCTGTCTGGGTGCCGAAACCGTTGCCTTCCTCAATCTGTCCGACGACCATCTCGACCGCCATGGCGACCTGGCCGGCTATCGCGCCGCCAAGCTTCCCATCTTCCGCGGAGCCCGACATGGCGTGGTCAATGCCGAGGATCCCATGACCTGGCCGGAGAGCGCCTTGCCGGCGCTCGACCGATTCACTACCCGCGCCCCCGAAGCCGATGAGTGGGGCGTCGCCGAGCACGACGACGGCAGCGGAGAAACCGACTGGCTGATGCACGGTGCCGAAGCCCTGTTGCCCTGTCACCGGCTGCGCCTCAAGGGACGGCACAATCAGGCCAATGCGTTGGCGGCCCTGGCGATGGGCAGTCGCCTGGGGCTGCCCATGACGGCGATGCTCGAGGCGCTGGAGCGTTTTCCGGGGTTGCCTCATCGTGGTGAGCTGGTGGCCGAAGTCGACGGCGTCACCTGGATCAATGACTCCAAGGGTACCAATGTCGGCGCCACGCTGGCGGCCATCGACGGCCTGGGACCGACGCTGTCAGGCAAGCTGATTCTGTTGGCCGGCGGCGTGGGCAAGGGGGCCGATTTCGTGCCGCTGGTAGCGCCGCTGGCCCGTTATGCGCGCGAGGTGGTGCTGTTCGGACTCGATGCACCGCGCTTGCAGCACGTCCTGCAAGGGCGGGTGGCGACCCGTCAGGTCACCGATTTGACCGAGGCCATGCGGCGTGCCGCTGCCATCGCCGAGCCGGGTGACTGCGTGTTGCTATCGCCGGCCTGTGCCAGTCTCGATCAGTTCGTCAACTATCAGGAGCGTGGCGAAGTATTTCGCCGTTGGGTGCACGGATGCCTGAGGAGGCCAGCGTGACGGCAAGGCACAAAGCAGGACTGTCCTACCAGCAACAACCGTTCGATGGCTGGCTGCTGGTCGCCGCCCTGTCATTGTTGCTGACTGGGTGGGTGATGGTGACCTCGGCTTCGACCGAAGTGGCATCGGGTCTGACCGGAAATCCCTATTACTTCAGTATTCGTCACGGCATTTTCATGCTGGTGTCGCTGGGCGCCGCTCTGCTGGTGGTGCGCGTGCCCCTGGCCTGGTGGCGGGTCAATGGCCCCCTGTTGCTGCTGGTCGGCATCGCGCTGCTGGGGCTGGTTCTGCTGGTGGGGCGCGAGATCAACGGCAGCAAGCGCTGGCTGTCGGCCCCCGGGGTACCCTTCAACCTGCAGGCGTCCGAAGTGGCCAAGTTGTGCCTGATCATCTACATGGCGGGCTATCTGGAGCGCTTTCTTCCCCAGGTGCGTCGCGAGTGGGGGGCCTTCCTGCGTCCTTTGGCGGTCATGGTGGTGGTCGCGCTGTTACTGATTCTGGAGCCCGATTACGGCGCCGTGGTGGTCATGACCGGGTGTGTCATGGGCATGCTGTTGATGGCTGGCGCACCGATCGGGCGTTTCGTGTTGTTGATGGCAGGTGTCGTGGCATTGGGGTTCTATATCGCCATTGCCGAGCCCTACCGTCTGGCACGACTGACCAGCTTCGCCGATCCCTGGGCGGACCAGTTCGCCAGCGGCTACCAGTTGACGCAGGCCCTGATCGCTTACGGTCGCGGTCATTGGCTGGGGCTGGGGCTGGGCAATAGCGTACAGAAGCTTTTCTACCTGCCCGAGGCGCATACCGATTTCGTGTTTGCCGTCATCGCCGAGGAGTTGGGACTTTTCGGGGCCATCGCCGTGGTGGGGCTGTTCGCCCTGCTGATCTACCGCGCCTTGGCCGTGGGGCGGCGCGCCGAGTTGGCGCGATTGCCGTTCGCCGCCTACCTCAGCTACGGTATCGCTCTGGTCATCGGCTCCCAGGCCTTCATCAACATCGCCGTGAGTACCGGCATGCTGCCGACCAAGGGCTTGACCTTGCCATTGCTCAGTTATGGCGGATCGAGTCTGCTGATCAGTTGTGTCATGGTTGGCCTGTTGCTGCGGGTCGATGTCGAGACGCGGCAAGCGGTGAGGCGGGCAAGCCCGACCGCACCGAAAGCCGGCGGCTCCGTGCCCCACCGTCATTCGCAAGGAGCGCGCAAGTGAAGCAGCACCCACAGCGCCGGGCCCTGATCATGGCCGGTGGAACCGGGGGCCATGTGGTTCCGGCCCTGTCCCTGGCCAGGGAGCTGATCGAGAAAGGCCTCGAGGTCCAGTGGCTGGGCAGTCCGCAGGGCATCGAGAACCGACTGGTCCCCAAGGCCGGCATCCGGCTGCATCATGTCGCAGTGGAGGGCTTGCGTGGCAAGGGAGCGGTCGGTTGGCTACTGGCTCCCTGGCGTCTGGTGCGGTCGGTATGGCAAGCACGCCGAATCATCGCCGCCTACGATCCGCAACTGGTGGTGGGGCTCGGCGGATTCGCCAGTGGACCCGGCGGGCTGGCGGCCTGGCTGATGCGGCGGCCGTTGGTGATTCACGAGCAGAATGCCGTGGCCGGGTTGACCAACAAGGTGCTGGCGCGCCTGGCGAGACGTGTCTACTGCGCCTTTCCCGGTGCCTTTCCCGGCATCGGGGCCGAGGTGATCGGCAACCCGGTGCGTGGTGATATCGCCGCCTTGGGTGAGACGCCACGTACCGCTTCGGAGATGCAGGTTCGGCGGTTGCGACTGCTGGTGGTCGGTGGCTCGCTGGGCGCCCTGGCATTGAACGAGACGCTACCGGTGGCATTGGCTCGGCTGCCTGAGACCAGGCGTCCCGAGGTGCGTCACCAGGCCGGCCGCGACAAGGATGAGGCGACACGCCAGGCCTATACCGAGCATGCCGTGGACGCGCAGGTGTCGGCCTTTATCGATGACATGGCGGCAGCGTACGATTGGGCCGATCTGGTGGTATGTCGCGCCGGGGCCCTGACCGTGGCCGAACTCGCCGCGGCGGCCAAGCCGGCCTTGCTGGTTCCTTTTCCCCATGCGGTGGACGATCATCAGACGGTCAATGCCCGAGTGCTGGTCGAGGCAGGTGGTGCCGAACTGGTGGCGCAATCCTCCTTGACGGCGACTTCCCTGGCCGAGCGGCTGGGAGTGATGCTCGACCCTCGAATTCTTGCCACCATGGCGGCGGCGGCCCGGGCCAGTGCCCGGCTCGATGCGACACAGCGCCTGGTGGATGGCTGTATGGAGACAGGCTTTGAGCGATAATCGGCAAGCAGCGGCGTCACCTCGGCGTCCGCGTGGACAAGCGCCCGGCAGTCTGGGCATGCGGCGTATTCGACACATTCATTTCGTTGGTATCGGTGGTGTCGGCATGTGTGGCATCGCCGAAGTGCTGGCCAACCAGGGCTATCATGTCAGCGGTAGTGACTTGAAGGAGTCGCCGGCAGTCGAGCACCTGCGCGGCTGTGGCATACGTATCGCCATCGGCCATGCCGCCAGCAACGTCGAGGAGGCCGATGTCGTCGTGGTATCGACGGCGGTGGATCAGGACAATCCGGAAATTCGTTGGGCTCATGAGCATCGCGTCCCGGTCGTGCGGCGCGCCGAGATGCTCGCCGAACTGATGCGCTTCCGGCACGGCATCGCCGTGGCCGGTACCCACGGCAAGACCACCACCACCAGCATCACCGCGACCCTGCTCGCCGAAGGCGGACTCGATCCGACCTTCGTGATCGGCGGCCGCCTGACCAGCGCCGGCACCAATGCCCGGCTGGGGGAGGGCGATTACCTGGTTGCCGAGGCCGACGAGTCGGATGCTTCCTTTCTGCATCTGCAGCCGATGGTTGCCATCGTCACCAATATCGATGCCGATCATATGGCCACCTATGGCGGTGATTTCGAACGCCTCAAGGGGACTTTCCTCGAATTCCTGCACAACTTGCCCTTCTACGGGCTGGCGGTGCTATGTATCGACGATGAGCACGTGCGTGGGCTGCTCGACCGAGTGCATCGTCAGTTCGTCACCTACGGCTTCAGCGAAGACGCCGACTATCGTATCGTCGACTTCGTGCAGGAGGCCGGGGAGGTGCGCTTTACCGCCCGGCGTCCGGAGGGTATGGCAGCACTGGAGGTCCGTCTGGCCATGCCCGGTGAGCACAATGCCCTGAACGCCCTGGCGGCGATCGCCGTGGCCAGTGACGCCGGGATCGACGATGAGGCCATCCTGCGCGGTCTGGCCAGCTTCGCCGGGGTCGGGCGACGCTTTCAGGTGCATGGCGACTTTGCCGTGCCGAGTGGCCAGGGCGAGGTGATGCTGGTCGACGACTACGGTCATCACCCCCGTGAGGTGGAGATGGTCATCAAGGCGGTACGCGCCGGTTGGCCCGAACGGCGCCTGGTGATGGTCTACCAGCCGCATCGCTACACCCGGACGCGCGATCTCTACGAGGATTTCGTCAAGGTGCTCTCCGGGGTCGACACCTTGCTGTTGCTGGATGTCTACAGCGCCGGTGAGGCGCCGATACCGGGTGCCGAAGGGCGTACCCTGGCGGGCTCGATCCGCCAGCGAGGTCAGGTCGATCCCCTATTCGTCGAAAGCAAGGCCGAGCTGCCGGCCCTGCTGGGCCGGGTGCTGCGTCCCGACGATATACTGATTACCCAGGGTGCCGGTGATGTGGGGGGTATCGCCCTGCGCCTGGCACAGGCCAAGTTGAAGCTCGATGAGGTGGCCCTATGAGCCAGCAAGTGACAGGGCGGCCCGACTACGGCCGGGTGGTGGTCGTTTATGGCGGTGATTCCGCCGAACGCGAGGTGTCGCTGATCAGCGGCAGTGCCGTATTGGCCTCGCTCCTGCGCAGCGGCCTCGATGCGCATGGTCATGACCTGGCGGTTGGCGGCCTCGATGCTTTGGAGGCCCTGCGGCCGGATCGTGTCTTTATCGCACTGCATGGGCGGGGAGGCGAGGACGGCACTCTGCAGGGGGCACTGGAGCTGTTGAAGATCCCCTATACCGGCAGCGGGGTGCTGGCCTCGGCACTGGGCATGGATAAGCAACGCACCAAGCAGGTCTGGAGAGCACTGGGCCTGCCGACACCAGAGAGCGTGATCCTTGACGCCCGGGCCGATTGGCCCGGCGTTTGCGAAGCCCTCGGTGTGCCATTGATCGTCAAGCCGGTACACGAAGGCTCAACGCTCGGCATCAGTATCGTCGACGGCAGCGAGTCGTTGGAAGCCGCCTATCAAGAGGCCTCGCGCTTCGATGCCCAGGTGATGGCCGAACGCTTCGTCGAAGGTGCGGAATACACCGTGTCGCTGTTGGGGGACAGGGTGTTGCCGGCAATTCGCGTCGAAGTACCCAGCGGCTTCTACGATTACGAAGCCAAATACCTGTCCAACGAGACTCTCTATCATCTGCCTTGTGGGCTCTCGTCAGCCGAAGAGGCCGAATTGGGTGAATTGTGCCGCCGGGCTTTCGTGGCGATCGGTGGTCGGGGCTGGGGGCGTGTGGATGTCATGCGTGATGCCGAGGGGCGTTTCTGGCTACTGGAAGTCAATACCGTGCCCGGAATGACCGACCATAGCCTGGTACCGCAGTCGGCCGCACATGCCGGGGTGGATTTCGATGCCCTGGTGCTGGATATCCTCGATACCTCGTGGGAAGCCTGATCCATCATGTCGACGAAGCGTGGCTCCTGGCTGGGTCTGTTGCTGCTGCTGGTATTGCTGGTGGCCGGTGGACGCGCGCTGTGGCTGTGGCTCGACCGGCCCATCGAACGCGTTTCGATTCGTGGCGACCTGAATCATGTCAGTGCCGATTATTTACGCGAGGAACTCTCGCCCTTGATTCAAGGCGAAACCTGGCTGTCGGTGAGTCTTGGCGAGTTGCGTCGCCGTGCCCGCGCCATCGATTGGCTTTCCGAAGTACGGGTGTCACGCGAATGGCCCGATGCGCTGTCCTTCGAACTCTTCGAAGAAGTACCGGTGGCACGCTGGAATGATACCTATCTGCTCAATCCTCAAGGCAAACCCTTCGCTATTGGGCCGGTCACTCCGCCGGACGGCTTGGCTGATCTGGCCGGACCCGAGGGCAGCGGCCCCGAGGTTCTGGCCTATTACGACCATCTCCAGCCGCGCTTTTCTGCGCTGGGCCTGGAAATCACCCAATTGCGTCTTGAAGCCCGAGGGGCCTGGCGTTTTCAGCTCGATGATAGTGTCTGGGTGATGCTGGGACGTGGCGATCGCGAGGCACGTTTGTCGAGGTTGCGGGCTGCCTGGAAGCGTCAGCTCGGTGGCCAGGCGTCGCAAATTCGCTACATTGACCTGCGTTATCCCAATGGAGTAGCCGTGGCCTGGCACGGTGAAACCGATGCCGGTGTTCCTGTCGAGTCGGAAGGATCCTGAACCGTTTTCTTGAGCCAACTCCCGCTAATCAAGCTGTCGGGGTGTTCCTTTCGGGAAAAAAGCCCCGTATTCTGACGTATGTTTTGCAACTGGGCTGGTGAAACAACCCAAGTTGTTCCTATAATTGGCCCAATGTCTTATTGTGCCTTTAAATGGATTCTAAACCCGGATTAAGATCGAGGAGTAACCCCGACCCATGGCAGGACAATCCAATGCTTCCAATATGGTAGTCGGGCTGGATATCGGAACATCCAAGGTCGTGGCGATCGTGGGACAACCTACCGACGATGGTGGAATTGAAATCGCAGGTATCGGCTCACACCCCTCCCGAGGCATGAAGAAAGGGGTGGTCATCAATATCGAGTCGACCGTGCAATCGATTCAGCGTGCCGTGGAAGAAGCCGAGCTGATGGCCGGTTGTGATATTCACTCGGTATATGTCGGCGTGGCCGGCAGCCATATCAGTTCCATGAATTCCGATGGTGTGGTGGCGATCAAGGATCGTGAAGTCACGCCCTCGGATATCGACAGAGTGATCGATTCGGCACGTGCGCGGGCCATTTCCGAAGGGCAGCGAGTGTTGCATGTATTGCCTCAGGAGTTTGCCATCGATACCCAGGAGGGTATTCGCGAGCCATTGGGCATGTCCGGGGTGCGCCTCGAAGCGCGTGTGCATCTGGTTACCGCCGCACTCAATGCGGTACAGAATATCGAAAAGTGTGTGCGGCGCTGTGGCCTCGAGGTCGATGCCATCATTCTCGAGCAGCTCGCCTCGAGTCATGCTGTGCTCACCGAAGACGAGCGTGAACTGGGCGTTTGCATGGTGGACATCGGTGGCGGGACCACCGATATCGCGGTGTTCACCGAAGGCGCCATTCGACATACTGCAGTGATCCCCATTGCCGGCGATCAGGTGACCAACGATATTGCCATGGCCCTGCGCACACCAACCCAGTATGCCGAGGATATCAAGGTTAAATACGCCTGTGCGTTGACACAGCTTGCCTCGAGCGACGAGATGATCAAGGTGCCCAGCGTCGGCGATCGACCGGCTCGGGATCTTTCGCGGCAGTCTCTGGCCGAGGTCGTCGAACCACGGTATGAGGAACTCTTCACTCTGGTGCGGGAAGAACTGCGCCGCAGCGGATATGAAGACCTGGTGGCCGCCGGGGTGGTGTTGACCGGCGGAACTTCACGCATGGAAGGCGTGGTTGAGCTGGCTGAGGAAATCTTCCATATGCCAGTGCGTATTGCCTGCCCTCAGAATGTGCGAGGCCTGGCCGATGTGGTGCGTAATCCGATTTATTCCACCGGCGTGGGTTTGCTACATTACGGAATGCGTGACGCCAGGCACGGGCATGGCCGCGTAGTCTCGGCTCAGCCGAGAAGGGAGGACGTCTCCCGGCGTGGATTCAAGGATGGTATTCCGGCGCTGGACAAGATCAAGGGCTGGTTCAAAGGAAATTTCTGACAGGGGCCATTAATGGTCCAGGAGACGGGGCTTATGTTCGAACTGGTAGATAACGCACCCTCAAGCAGCGCAGTCATCAAGGTGATCGGTGTCGGTGGCGGCGGCGGTAATGCTGTCAATCACATGGTGGAAAGTAGCATCGAAGGCGTGGAATTCATCTGCGCCAATACCGATGCCCAGGCGTTGAAACGCGTGGCGGCCAAGACCGTTCTCCAGCTTGGTAGCGAGATCACCAAGGGGTTGGGAGCCGGAGCCAATCCCGATGTGGGTCGTCAGGCGGCAATGGAGGATCGCGAGCGGATCGCGGAACTGATCAACGGCGCCGACATGGTCTTCATCACTGCCGGCATGGGCGGCGGCACCGGCACCGGGGGGGCGCCAGTGGTCGCCCAGGTGGCCAAGGAGCTGGGGATTCTCACCGTGGCCGTGGTCACGCGTCCCTTCCCCTTCGAGGGGCCCAAGCGCATGCGTGCCGCTGAAGAGGGCATGCGTGAACTCTCCGAACATGTCGACTCCCTGATCACCATTCCCAACGAAAAATTGTTGGCCGTACTGGGCAAGAACGCCAGCCTGTTGACGGCGTTCAGCGCCGCCAACGATGTGCTGTTGGGTGCAGTGCAGGGGATCGCCGAACTGATCACCAGCCCCGGTATCATCAACGTCGACTTCGCCGACGTGCGTACCGTGATGTCCGAGATGGGCATGGCGATGATGGGCACCGGCGGGGCTACCGGTGAAAACCGTGCTCGCGAAGCCGCCGAGAAGGCCATTCGCAGCCCGCTACTGGAAGACATCGATCTGCATGGCGCTCGCGGCATCCTGGTCAACATCACGGCCGGTCCGGATCTTTCCATCGGTGAATTCAACGATGTCGGCGCTACCGTGCAGGAATTCGCGTCCCAGGACGCGACCATCGTGGTGGGGACTTCCATCGATATGGAAATGACCGACGAGCTTCGCGTGACGGTGGTGGCGGCGGGCCTCGAAGGTCGCCAACAGAAACAACCTGCGCCGCGGGAAGTCGCCGCCAAGCGTCCCGAGACCACGGACTATCGCAAGCTGCAACAGCCGACGGTGATGCGTCAGCAGGCCGCCAAGGCCGAGCAGGAGGCCGCCTCTTCGCGCAGCGACAAGCGCAAGTCTCAGGAACTGGATGATTACCTCGATATCCCAGCGTTCTTGCGTCGTCAGGCCGATTGATCGTTGCTATCGGGGAGAGTAGGGAACGCCGGGTATCATTTTTTTGTTGAAACGCTCGTTCGCTGTTATAGTGAACGGTGTTTGATAATTAAATCATAACCTGGCGGTATCCCATGATCAGACAACGGACTCTCAAGAACATCATCCGCGCCACCGGAGTCGGCCTACACTCCGGTGAGAAGGTCTATCTGACCCTGCGCCCGGCGCCGGTGAATACCGGCATCGTTTTCGTGCGGACCGACCTCGATCCTGAGGTGCGCATTGCCGCCCGTGCGGAAAATGTCACCGACACCACGCTGTGCACGGCGCTCTCCCAGGACGGTGTCAAGGTGGCGACCGTCGAGCACCTGATGTCGGCCTTTGCCGGCCTGGGCATCGACAATGCCTTCGTCGATGTCAGTGCTCCAGAGGTGCCGATCATGGACGGTAGCGCCGGGCCCTTCGTATTCCTGATCCAGTCGGCGGGGATCGAAGAGCAGAGCGCCGCCAAGAAATTCATTCGCATCAAGCGCGAGATCGTGGTCCGCGAGGATGACAAGGAAGCAATCTTCCTGCCGCACAATGGCTTCAAGGTGTCCTTTGCCATCGACTTCGATCATCCGGTCCTCGAACTGCAGAAGCAGAGCGCCGTGGTCGATTTTTCCACCACCTCCTTCGTCAAGGAGGTTTCGCGGGCGCGCACCTTCGGCTTCATGCGCGATCTCGAGTTCCTGCGCTCGCATAACCTGGCGCTGGGCGGCAGCCTCGATAACGCCATCGTTGTCGACGACTACCGCATCGTGAACGAGGGTGGTTTGCGCTATGACGATGAATTCGTCAAGCACAAGGTGCTCGACGCCATCGGCGACCTCTATCAATTGGGGCATAGCCTGATCGGCGAATTCCGTGGCGTGAAGTCGGGGCATGCGCTCAACAATCAACTGTGCCGGGCCGTGCTGGCGCAGCCGGATGCGTGGGAGGTCGTCACCTTCGAAGACGAGTCCCAGCGAGCGCCGATTTCTTACGCCGCTCCCGCCATGGCATAGTCCCGCCGCGTCGGATCGGTTCAGATATGCCAGGCTTGGCGCCGCTTCCCTCAGTCGGGAGGCGGCGTTTTTCGTTGCTCATTCGGCTCCGTCCGGGTCTTGTCGACATTCGGCGTGGGAGGCCAGGCGCTCCAGGGCGCGCTTGAGACGAGGGTCTTCGGTGTCGCGGGCACAGCACGAGATTTCGTCGGCGGCGGTCGTCGAAAGTTGACGGGATTGTCGCAAAGGGGCCTTGGGAGGGCGTATCGGGCGGACCTTGAGGTTGAAACCGAGTACCGACTCGAACTCCGGCCGGCGTTGCAGGATGGCCAGCAGTCGCGGTTGTTCGTAACGCAGCCAGGTCAGCCAGACGGCGCGGTCGGTGATCAGGGTGAGTCTGCCCTGGCGGTATCCGCCGACGAAAACATGGGGGCCGACCTCTTCGGGGAGGTGGTCACGAAGCTCCTGCTGGGCACGCTCGATCAGCGAGGCCATGCGCATCAGGCCTCCCAGTTCGCCACTGCCCGACAGCAGTGCTGACATGGGCTGGGCGCGGAAACGCTTAACCTTTATACTCATGTGCTTGCCCTTGAGGTGCCGAATCAACAACGGGCCATGTGCCGGCCGAGAGATTTACGACGAGCGCAGATGAATACAGAGCCTAGCATGCCCGGGAGCTCGCCAACAGCATGAGCCAGCCCAACCACGCGACAACTTCAGTGCTCGCAGCCGACATGCCGGTGGCGCGACGTCGAGGGCGTTCTCGCTGGTGGCTGGCCGGTTTACTGGTAGGCTGCCTGCTACCGGCGGGTCTGATCGCCGGCGATGCCGCTCGCCATGCCGAGCGCGTGGTGCAGATTTGCCTGCTGGCACCGCACGTCATCCGTGCCGAGTCCCGTCGCGCCGCTTGGCGACGCCGTTGGCAGCCGCGCAGGGAGTTTCCCTTGCCTCGCCTGCGCCGGCACTCGCGGCGCCGTGGCGTACCGCCATGCCGGCCCAGTGCCGCACACGATGTGTTGACCCGCCGCGGTCCACCTGCCTGTCCAGCCGTCATCGCCGCGTGATGCTGCGATAAGCGCCACACGCCAACCGGGACGCCATCCATCGTGCCGTCCTGGCTTTCGTTTCAGGCACTCAAGCTACTGGACATGTCATGCTGAATACTCTTTTACGCAAGGTGGTCGGTTCCAAGAACGACCGCGAAGTCAAGCGCCTGGGCAAGACAGTTGCCCAGATCAATGCCCTCGAGGAGCGCTTCGAGTCCCTCGATGATGCAGCGCTGCAGGCCTCCACCACGGATTTCCGTGAGCGCCTGGCCGCTGGCGAAACCCTCGACGCGATGTTGCCGGAGGCCTTTGCCGTCGTACGCGAGGCCAGCAAGCGCGTCATGGGCATGCGGCATTTCGATGTGCAGATGATCGGTGGCTTGGCCCTGCACCATGGCCGCATCGCCGAGATGAAGACCGGCGAAGGCAAGACCCTGGTCGCGACCCTGTCTGTCTACCTCAATGCGCTGCCCGGCAGGGGGGTGCACGTGGTGACCGTCAACGACTATCTGGCGCGTCGCGACGCCGAATGGATGCGCCCGCTCTATGAATTTCTGGGACTGTCGGTGGGCACCATCTATGCCGGCCAGACCTCGGAGCAGAAGCGCGCCGCCTATGCCTGTGACATCACCTATGGCACCAACAACGAGTACGGTTTCGATTACCTGCGCGACAACATGGCCTTCTCGCTGGAGGACAAGGTGCAGCGCGAGCTGTATTACGCCATCGTCGACGAGGTCGACTCGATCCTCATCGACGAGGCGCGTACGCCGCTGATCATTTCCGGGCCGGTGGACGAGAACACCGACATGTACAAGGTGGTCGATCGCCTGGCCGTGAATCTCGGGAAATGCACCGATGAGGAGGATCCGGCCAGCGGCGACTTCTTCCTCGACGAGAAGCAGAAGCAGGTCGAACTGACCGAAGAGGGGCACCACAAGGTCGAGGAACTGCTGCGTAGCGAGGGTCTGCTCGGTGAGAACGACTCGCTGTATGCCGCCCAGAACCTCAATCTGTTGCATCACATGCATTCTGCCCTGCGCGCACGACATCTCTACCATCGCGATGTCGATTACATCGTCAACGACGGTCAGGTGGTGATCGTCGACGAACATACCGGACGCAGCATGCCAGGCCGTCGCTGGTCGGAGGGCCTGCACCAGGCAGTGGAGGCCAAGGAGGGCGTGGCGATCCAGAAAGAGAGCCAGACGCTCGCCTCGACCACGTTCCAGAATTACTTTCGCCTTTACGACAAGCTGGCCGGGATGACCGGTACCGCCGATACCGAAGCCTTCGAGTTCCGCCAGATCTACGGCCTGGACGTGATGGTGATCCCCACCAACCGGCCATTGATTCGGAAAGATCTCAACGATCTCGTCTACCTCTCCGCCGAGGAGAAGTTCGAGGCGATCATCAAGGATGTCAAGGCTGAGACCGAAGCCGGGCGTCCGGTGCTGGTGGGGACGGCCTCTATCGATACTTCCGAGTATCTGGCCAAGCTGATGAAGCAGGAGGGCATGACCTTCAACGTGCTCAATGCCAAGCAGCACCAAAGCGAGGCCGAGATCATTGCGCAGGCCGGGCGTCCCGGGGCGATCACCATCGCCACCAACATGGCCGGTCGCGGTACCGACATCGTGCTCGGGGGTAACTGGGAGGCGGAGGTCGCCAAGCTCGACAACGCCGACCAAAGTCAGATCGATGCCATCAAGGCGGCATGGCAGGAGCGCCACGACGCGGTATTGGCCGCCGGCGGTCTGCACGTGGTCGGCTCGGAGCGCCACGAGTCGCGGCGTATCGACAACCAGTTGCGGGGTCGTTCCGGTCGCCAGGGCGATCCCGGGTCGACCCGTTTCTTCCTGTCGTTGGAAGACAACCTGATGCGCCTGTTCGGTTCCGAGCGGGTCCAGCGGATGATGAAGGCGCTGGGCATCGAGCATGGCGAGGCGATCGAGCACAAGATGGTGTCGAATGCCGTCGAGCGGGCGCAGAAGAAGGTCGAGGGTCGCAACTTCGATATTCGCAAGCAACTGCTGGAATACGATGACGTGGCCAATGCCCAACGCCGGGTGATCTACGAGCAGCGCGACGAGATTCTCGGCGCCGAAGACGTGTCCGAGAACGTGCTGGGCATTCGCGAAGAGGTCCTCGATCAAGCGATCAGCGAATTCGTGCCGCCCCAGAGCTTGCCCGAGCAATGGGACCTGGAGGGCCTCGAAGCGCACTTGAAGAGCGAGTTCAACCTCGAGGCGCCGCTGCTGCAGTGGGCCGAGGAAGACCAGCACTTCCACGAAGATCGATTGCGCGAGCGGCTGCAGACCGAGCACCGCGAGGCCTACGCTGCCAAGGTCGAGGCGGTCGGCGCGGAACTGATGCGCCGCTTCGAGAAGCAAGTAATGCTGCAGGTGCTGGACACCCGCTGGAAAGAGCATCTGCAGGCCATGGATCACCTGCGCCGCGGGATCCACCTGCGCGGCTATGCCCAGAAGAACCCCAAGCAGGAATACAAGCGCGAGTCCTTCGAGCTGTTCCAGAATCTGTTGACCAACATCAAGGCCGATGTGACGCGGATCCTCAGCCATGTGCAGGTGCGTCGTCAGGAGGAGGTCGAGGAACTCGAGCGCAAGCGGCGCGAAGCCCTGGAGCGCGAGAAGGCCAATGCGGCCAGCCGTCGCGATGCCCTCGAGGAACACCGGGCCGCCGGTGCCGCCGGTGCCGCCGGCAGCGCTCAGGCCGCGGTGCCACCCGGCACCGACGGGCGGCCGGTGCGTCGCGAAGGACCTAAAGTCGGACGCAACGATCCGTGCATCTGTGGGTCGGGCAAGAAGTACAAACAGTGTTGCGGAAAACTTAGTTGAGGAGAGATCACCATGGCGGTGGGTGAGGCGTTGTTTCCGGCGATGCCGGTGATCGAGGGCGTGCGGCTGGGCACGACACAGGCGGGCATCAAGAAGCCAGGACGGCGCGATCTGGTGGTGATCGAAGTTGCCGAGGGGGCCACTGTTGCCGGTACCTTCACTCGCAATGCCTTCTGCGCCGCGCCGGTGCACGTGGCCAGGCGCCACCTGACAAGCGGGTCGCCACGCTATCTGGTGATCAACACCGGCAATGCCAATGCCGGAACGGGCGAGATCGGCATGCGCGATGCCAAGGCGACCTGCGCGGAACTCGGCCGTCTTGCCGGCGTGCCAGGCACGTCGGTGCTACCGTTCTCCACCGGCGTGATCGGTGAACCACTGCCCATGGAGCGTCTGCTGAGTGCTTTGCCGGCAGTCCTCGAGGCACTGTCGGACAGCGGCTGGCACGCCGCCGCCGAGGGTATCCTGACGACCGACACGCGCCCCAAGGGCGCCACGGCGACGGTCGAGATCGGCGGGCGGACGGTGACCATCAATGGCATCAGCAAAGGCTCGGGCATGATCAAGCCCAACATGGCGACCATGCTGAGCTTCGTGGCCACCGACGCCGCCATCGATCAGGCGTTGCTCGAAACGTTGTTGCGCGAGGGGGTGGAGCGCTCCTTCAACTGCATCACCGTAGACAGCGACACCTCGACCAACGATGCCTGCATGCTGATCGCTACCGGCCGCGGCCCACGCGTGGCCGGTGATGCCGATCTTGCCCGCTTCCGCGATGCCCTGGATCGGGTGCTGATCGACCTGGCGCAAGCGATCATTCGCGATGGCGAAGGGGCCACCAAGTTCGTCACCCTGGAGGTCGGCGAAGCGCGTACCCGTCAGGAAGCCCTGGATGTCGCCTTTACCGTGGCCCATTCGCCACTGGTCAAGACCGCCCTGTATGCCTCGGATGCCAACTGGGGACGCATCCTGGCAGCCGTGGGGCGCGCGCCGGTGGCCGACTTCGATGTCGAGCGGGTGGTCATCGATCTTGGCGACGTGCGCCTGGTGGAAAGCGGAGGCCGTGCCGCCGGCTATACCGAGGAGGCCGGCAGTGCGGTGATGGCTGGCGAGGAAATCGTCATCCGTATCCGTCTGGGGCGGGGCGAGCAGGCCGCCACGGTATGGACCTCGGATCTATCCCACGAATACGTATCGATCAACGCCGACTATCGTAGCTGATCCGAGCTTGCGAGGAACGCGTTACTCATTCCGGAAGAGTCAATGAGCACCATGGTCAAGAGAAGGGTACACGTGGCGGCTGCCGCCATCGTCAGTCGTGACAGTCAACGGGTGCTGATCGCCAGGCGCCCGTCCACCGTCGATCAGGGCGGATTATGGGAGTTCCCCGGGGGCAAGTTGGCCCCTTACGAGACCGGCTTCGAAGCCTTGAAGCGTGAGCTTCACGAAGAGCTGGGGGTGGAAATCCAGCGTGCGCAACCGTTGATCCGCGTGCATCACGAGTACCCCGATAAACATATCCTGCTGGATGTGTGGCAGGTGCTCACCTTCGCCGGGGAGCCCTTCGGTCGTGAGGGCCAGGCGGTGCGCTGGGTGGCGATGGACGAGCTGTTCAACTATCCCTTCCCGGCCGCCAACCTGCCGATTCTGCGTGCCGTGATGCTGCCCACCGAATATCTGATCAGCGACGAAGAGAGCGACGACGAGGTTTTCCTGACCAAGCTCGAGCGAGCGCTGCGCGAGGATGGGATCCGTCTGGTGCAGTTGCGTGCCAAGACACTGGATCGCGACGCCTATCTGGCGCGTGCCGAGAAGACGCTGGGATTGTGTCGCGAGCATGGCGCTCGTCTGCTGCTCAATGGTGAACCGGAGCTGCTCAAGGCGGTCGATGCCGATGGCGTGCACCTGACCAGCGAGCGATTGATGAGCCTGGAGCGTCGTCCGGTCGCCGAAGGCAAGTGGCTATCGGCCTCGACCCATGATCGGGTCCAGCTCGATCAGGCCGCGCGCATCGGCTGCGATTTCGTGACCCTCTCGCCGCTACGTACCACTCCCTCCCATCCCGAGGTCGAGCCACTGGGCTGGCACGACTTCCAGCAACTGGTGGAAACCGCCGCGATGCCGGTCTTCGCTCTCGGCGGCATGACCCGCCACGACGCCGACCATGCCCGGGCCGTGGGCGCCCAGGGAATTGCCTCGATTCGGGATTTTTGGAAGTAACCCTCAGCGTCGAGCCGCGAGCTTCGGGCAACTGGCAGTTGGCAGCCAACTGGAAGGGACAGCAGATTGCTTCCCGAAGCCCGAAGCCCGAAGCCCGAAGCCCGAAGCCCGAAGCCCGAAGCCCTAGTCCCGATAGCGCCTTGTCAGGTCGCCATAGGCATCGATGCGCCGGTCGCGGAGATAGGGCCACATGCGCCGGACGTCCTCGCTCCCGCGCATGTCGAGTTCGACCAGCAGCCGGTCGGGAGCCTCGCCGGCATGGGCCAGTAGTTCGCCCTGCGGCCCGCAGACGAAGCTGCCGCCCCAGAAATCGATGCCCGGGCTGACCTCCGACAGGTCCGGCTCGTGGCCAACCCGATTGGCGACCAGTACCGGCAAGCCATTGGCTACGCCGTGAGAGCGTTGGATCAGGGTCCACGCATCCTTCTGGCGAGCCTTCTCGGCATCGTCGTCCGGCGGATGCCAGCCGATGGCGGTGGGATAGAGCAGCAGTTCGGCACCGGCGAGGGCCATCAGTCTCGCCGCTTCCGGGTACCATTGATCCCAGCACACCAGCAGCCCCAGGCGGCCCACCGAGGTGTCGATGGGTTCGAAGCCTCGACCCGCGTCGCCATCGCCGGGGGTGAAGTAGAACTTCTCGTAGAAGCCCGGATCGTCGGGGATGTGCATCTTGCGGTAGTGACCGACTTGGCCACGTCCCCGATCGTAGACCACGGCGGTGTTGTGGTAGAGGCCCGGCGCGCGGCGCTCGAACAGCGAGCCGACCAGCACGATGTCCAGTTCGGCGGCCAGCGCGGCGAGGCGCTGGCCGGTGGGGCCGTCCAACGGCTCGGCGAGGTCGAACAGGGCGGTGTCTTCGTACTGGCAGAAATAATGGGTGGCGTGCAATTCCTGCAGCATCACCAACTCGGCGCCTCGAGTGGCGAGTTCGCGCACCCCGGCCTCGCTTTCGGCCAGACTGCGGGCCTTGTCCGGCCAGGCCTCTTGCTGCACCAGGCCCACTTTCAGGGTCTTGCTCATCTCGTTACTCCTCGGCGAAGGGTCTCAGGCTCCCGTGGGGCAGTTGCATGGTCAAGCAGTGCAGGCTGCCGTGCTGACGAATCGCGCTGCGACAATCGATCGGCACGATATCGCGTCCGGGGAAGGTGTCGGCCAGGATGCCCAGGGCTCGCCCGTCGGCGGCGTCCCCGTAGACGGGAACCAGCACGGCGCCATTGATGATCAGGAAGTTGGCATAGGTGGCCGGCAGGCGATGGCCGTCTTCGGGGTCGAAGCAGGGGCGTGGCCAAGGCAACGCCACCAGGCGATAGGGGGTGCCATCGGCCTGCCGGAACGCCTGGAGTTCGGCCTCCATGGCCTTGAGTGCCGAATAATGGGGGTCCCGCTCGTCGTCGCAACTCACATAGGCAATGGTATTCGGGTCGCAGAAGCGTGCCAAGGTATCGACATGGCTGTCGGTATCGTCACCTTCGAGGTGGCCATGACGCAGCCACAGGATTCGCTCGACCCCCAGGTCCTCGCGCAGCCGGGCTTCCAGCGCCTGACGCTCGAGGCCGGCGTTGCGATTGGGGTTGAGCAGGCACGCCTCGGTGGTCAGCAGGGTTCCTTGGCCATCGGTGTCGATGGCCCCGCCTTCGAGGATCAGTTCACGTGGCTCGACCGGCGCCCGGTAGGCGCCCTGGCCCCCCAGGTTTCGGGTCAAGGCATTGTCGCGTGTGGCGGGGAACTTGCCGCCCCAGCCGGTGAAGGTGTAATCCAGCAGCACGGGCCGTCCGTCGCGCTCGATGGCGATGGGACCATGGTCGCGGCACCAGGTATCGTCGGCGGGGGCGACAATCAGTCGCAGGCGTTGCATGGGGACGCCCATTTGATGGAAACTCGCCGCGAGTCGGGTGCGGGTAGCGGTGTCGGGAGCGCTGATCAGCACGCGCTGGTACCGGGCGATGGCCACGACCATGGTTTCCAGCGTCGCTTCGATGCGCTCGAGCAGTTCGCACCAGTCGCCATCCGCGCGCGGCCAGGTCAGTTGGACAGCATCCTGTGGATGCCATTCGGGGAACAAGCGGTTTGCCATCGCAGTCTTCTCTCGGGTGGGCAACGAGACCGCGCAATGTAGGACCGCTGTGGCGTTGTTGCAAGCATAACATCGAGTGGGGATGTCATGCGGCTTCCCGTGCAGCCCGATGCAAAAAACCGTACCATGAGCCCCCGCTGACAAGGAACCGATGCGATGCTCGACCGCCTGCCATTCCTGATAGGGTTGCGTTATGTGCGCGCCAAGCGCCGTAACCACTTCATTTCCTTCATTTCCCTGACCTCCATGCTGGGCCTGATGCTCGGGGTGGCGGTGCTGATTCTGGTGCTCTCGGTAATGAATGGTTTCGACCATGAGTTGCGTACCCGGGTGCTGGGCATGGTGCCGCATGCCAAGATCGAGGCTCGTGGGGGGCTGACCGACTGGCAATCGCTGGCCGAGCGCCTGATGCAGCGCGAGCGGGTGGTCGGCGCGGCGCCTTACGTGGAACAACATGGCATGTTCTCGATAGGGGGACGCAACGCGGGCGCCATGGTCAATGGCATCGATCCCGAATACGAGGATCGGGTGTCGATCATCGGCCGCCATATGCAGCAAGGCAGTCTCGACACCCTCGTTCCCGGCGAATGGAATGTGGTGCTGGGCTCGCTGCTGGCCCGCAACCTGGGGGTCGGCGTGGGGGACCGTGTCACCTTGCTGGTGCCGGAGGCCTCGATCACGCCGGGAGGAGTCTTCCCGCGCCTCAAGCGCTTCACCGTCAGTGGCATCTTCAGCGTCGGTGCCGAACTCGATGCCAACCTGGCGTATGCCAATATCGAGGACATGCAGACCCTGGCTCGTATGGGCGATGCCGTGGGCGGGCTACGCCTGGAACTCGACGACCTGTTCGCTGCGGGTGCCGAAACGCGGGCCATCGTCAGCGAATTGGGTAGCGGTTATCGGGGGCTCGACTGGACCTATTCGCATGGCAACCTCTTTCAGGCGATTCAGATGGAGAAGCGCATGATTGCCCTGCTGCTGACGGTCATCATCGCCGTGGCCGCCTTCAATATCGTTTCGACACTGGTGATGGTGGTGACCGACAAGCATGCCGACATCGCCATCCTGCGAACCATCGGTGCCACACCACGCTCGATCATGGGCATCTTCATCGTGCAGGGGCTGGCGATCGGGATCATCGGTATCCTGGTCGGGGTGACATCGGGCATCGGCCTGGCGTTGACGGTTTCCGACTTGATTCGTGGTATCGAGTCGTTGTTCGGTATCCAGTTCCTCGACGCCAATGTGTATTTCATCAGCTATCTGCCATCGCGACTGGAGTGGAGCGATGTCGGCAACATCGTGGCCGCGGCCCTTGGCTTGACGTTCCTGTCGACCCTCTATCCCGCCTGGCGTGCCGCGCGTATCCAGCCCGCCGAAGTTCTTCGCTATGAGTGAGGTGTTGTCATGAACAAGGGAGCCGACATGCCATCTGTAGAGTTGCCCGCCGACGACGTGCGTTCGGCAGCACCGGTCATGCTGACCTGTCGCGGACTGACTCGCATCTATCGTGAAGGTCCTCAGGACGTTACGGTGCTGCATGAGCTGGCCCTCGAGGTGCGCGCCGGTGAGCGTGTGGCGGTGGTCGGCAGTTCCGGCTCAGGCAAGACGACCCTGCTCAATCTGCTGGGTGGCCTGGATCGCCCCACTGCAGGAGAGGTGTACGTGGCAGGCCAGTGTCTGGCGGAACTCGATGAAGCAGCCATGGGGCGCTTTCGCAATCGTCACATCGGTTTCGTCTACCAGTTCCACCATCTGCTGGCCGAGTTCACGGCACTGGAGAATGCTGCGTTGCCGTTGATCGTGCGCGGCCACAAGCGCAAGCCGGCCATGGCACGTGCGAAAGAGATCCTGACCCGGGTCGGCATGGCGGCACGCGGCGATCACAAGCCTGGCGAGCTGTCAGGCGGTGAGCGCCAGCGCGTCGCGATCGCCCGCGCCCTGATCACCGACCCGAGCCTGGTGCTGATGGACGAGCCCACCGGCAACCTCGATCAAAGCACCGCGGCCAGCATCCTGGCCTTGATGGACGAGCTGGCCCAGCAGAGTGCCTGCGCCTTCGTCGTGGTGACGCATGACCCGGCGCTGGCCGCTCATCAGGATCGTGTGCTGCGTCTCGATGAGGGGCGGTTGTCGCCGGCCTGAGGGACGAGTGAGGCGGATGGATGTCAGAGATCGTCGACTGCCGAGCGTCGGGCGTGGCGGCGCTTGAGGCGGCGACGCTTCCAACTGCGCGATACGTGCCAGCGCCAGATCAGGCGGATCACCAGGTTGCCAACCAGCCCCGCCACGACCGCCGATACCAGCGACCCTAGCGCCAGTATCGGCAGGATGTCGAGCATCTGGTCGGCGATCCAGCGCGTCGATAGCCGTGCCGGTGCCTCACGTGCCGGGGTGCTCAGCAGCCATGCCCCGAGCCGATAATTGCCATAGAAGATCACCGGCATGGTCAGGGGGTTGGTAATCCACACCAGCCCTACCGATAGCGGTAGGTTGCAGCGCAGCAGCCAGGCCCCGAAAGCCGCCACCAGCATCTGGAAGGGGATCGGCAACAGCGCACTGAACAACCCCACCATGAAGGCGTTGGCCACCGAGCGGCGCGATAACATCCACAGCGAGGGATTGCCGATCAAATGGCTGACGAAGCGCAAAGAGCGTCTGCGCCTGAGCGTGTCGGGATGGGGTAGGTAGCGCTGTAGAAAGCGGCGCGGCATGAAGTCGGCCCGTCGGTTCGTGACCCGAGCTATTATCCATACAAGCCGTAGGCCCCGCCATGTTTGAAGCTGCCGCAGGAGAGGCGGCTGTGGTGATCGGCGCGATGACGCGGCGTGGGAGTCATGAGCAGCAGGAGCAAAGGAATGCGAACGGGACTGGCGATGCCATTGGCTGTTGCCGCGTTGTCGGGGGCGGCCTTGGGTGGTCTGTCGCCGCCCGGGCTATTCGAGGCAGGAGCACTGGCACTACTGGTGGTTGCCCGGCAGCGTGTCTGGGTGTTGTTGCTGCTGACGCTGGCGTTGGCGGCCGGCCAAGTGCTGTGGGCGCGCCAGGCGCAGTTGCCGCAGGGGCTCTCCGGCGTGACCCTTCGTGTTGAAGGGCGAATCGTCTCGTTGACCCGCGAAGGCGACCGGGCGCGCCTGCACTTCGAGGTGAAGGACTGCCAGCCGCTCGAGGCGAACCGACTGCCCTGCAATCGCCTGCGTCGCATACGCCTGAGTGCCTTTGTTGCCGATGACTGGGAGGTGGGCGAGCGCTGGGCCTTGAGCGTGCGACTGCGTCCGCCCCGGGGGTTCGCCAACCCGCATACCTTCGATTATGGCGCCTGGCTATGGCGAGAGGGGATCGATGCCACCGGTTATGTGCGCCGCGAGCCGGCGGCGGTTCGCCTGGAGGCGGCAAGACCCTCGCTACGCCGCATGGCATTGGCGCACCTGGATGACCAGGTGCTGGACGATTCGGCGCGACGCTGGTTGGCCGCCCTCACGTTGGGCGCGGGGGAACGCCTGAACGCAGACGACTGGGCGTTGCTCAATGCCAGCGGCACCACCCACCTGATGGTCATCTCCGGTTTGCATGTGGGACTGGTGGCGGCTTTTGTACTGCTGTTGGCGCGAGGCGGGGCGCGCCTGGTCACCCCGGGGCGCTGGCGAATGGCGGTGTGGCCATGGTGGGCAGCGGGGGTGGCGAGTGTCGGCTATGCCTGGCTGGCGGGGCTCGAACCTCCCGCGATGCGTGCCATGCTCATGACACTGATGGGGCTGTGGGTGACTAGCGGCCGCCATGCCCCCGGGGCATGGCAGGGGTGGTGGCTGGCCCTGGCGTTGGTGGTGGCGAGCGACCCCCTGTCGGTATGGCGTCCGGGGTTATGGCTATCGTTTGTTGCCGTGGCCTTGTTGATCCTGATCTGGCAGCGACGCGGACGGCCGCGAGGGGTGTATGGCTGGTGCTGGGCGTTGGTACGCACGCAACTGCTGTTGGCTCCATTGATGGCGGCGGCGGTGATACTGGCCTTTGCGCGCGTGGCGCCCGTGGCGCCGCTGGTCAACCTGGTGGCGGTGCCCTTGGTGAGTATGCTGATGGTGCCACTGGGGCTGCTGGGCTGGCTGCTGGTCGGCATTCCTCCACTGGCTCAAGGGTGCTGGGGGCTATTCGCCTGGTTGGCCGGTGGCCTCGAGGCACTGCTCGTCCAGGCCGTTGCCTGGTTGCCACTCTGGGAGCCGGCACCTTGGCAGGTGCTGCCTGTGGCAACGGCGCTGGGAATGATCAGCATGCTGTGGGCATTGCCCGGGCTCGAGCGTGGGTTGCGCGTGACGGGAACGCTATTGCTGGGGGTACTGCCAACAGTGCTGGAGCCCCCAGCGATCGGCGAGGGGCAGGTTCGCGTGCGAGTGCACGATGTGGGGCAGGGGCAAGTGGTCGAGTTGCGTACCGCAACCCATCGCCTGCTGTATGATACCGGACCGCGCTTCCGTTCCGGCTTCATGCCTCTGGCCATGCTATGGCCGTCCGGGCAGGTCTTCGATAGGGTCATCGTCAGCCATGACGATCTCGATCACGCCGGCGGCGTGCCGGCCTTGGCCGACCATCGCGTGCAGGACTACCGGGCACCGTCGGGCGAGATCATCGGGGTGCCTTTCTCTCCTTGCCGTGCTGGAGAGGCCTGGCGCTGGGATGGCGTGGACTTGCGCTTTCTGTGGCCGCCATCCGGAGACAATGCGCGCTGGTCGAGCAATGACCGCTCCTGCGTGCTGCTGGTCGAGGCCGGCGGGCAACGCCTGCTGATCACCGGCGATGTCGGCAATGATATCGAGCGACGCCTTTTGCGTCAGGTACCGTTGCCGTTGCAGGGGCTGGTGGCCGGCCACCATGGCAGCCGTACCAGCTCGGGGCCGCAGTGGGTCACCGAACTCTCGCCACGGCACGTCATCTTCAGCGCCGGGCGCGACAATGCCTTCGGGCATCCCCATGACGACGTGGTGCGTCGTTTTCGTCGCCAGCGAAGCTGCCTGTGGAACACTGCCCTGGACGGTGCCGTCACTCTGTGGCTGGGAGATGGTGCTGCGGCGCCGGTGGCCGGCACACGGCCGCTGCCGGGCGGCGGTGTCGAAGGCCCCTGTCATGAGGTAGAATCGCAGCCTTGAGCGGGGGCGAGAGGCTTCGTCGCCCGCTGCTCTTGGGTTTGGAGGGGGAGCTTCGGATGGATGTGCTCGACGCCTTGGTGGCCGGCGGTTGGTTGATGATACCGCTATTGGGCTGTTCGTTGGTGGCCACGGTGATCGTTATCGAGCGGTTGTGGACGCTCCGAGCCCGACGGATCGCCCCATTGGGGCTGAGCCAGGAGGTCTGCACCTTAATTGCCCGAGGCCAGGTGAACCTCTACTGGCTGGAGAGCCATTCGCCGTTGGGAGGCGTGCTGGCTGCCGGGCTGCGCAATGCGCGACTCGGCCATGAACAGGTGCGGGCGCGGCTGCAGGAAGCCGCTACGGCGGTGATCCACGATATGGAGCGCTTCCTGAGCCCGCTGGGCACCATCGCCGCCATTACGCCCCTGATCGGTCTGCTGGGTACGGTGGTGGGCATGATCGAGGTCTTTGCCGTGATCGTCACTGCCGATGGCGTCGAGCGCACTGCCGATCTTGCCGGCGGTATTTCGCAGGCACTGGTGACCACCGCTGCCGGCCTCACGGTGGCCATTCCGGCATTGATGTTCCATCGTTACTTCCAGCGCCGTGTGGAGGACATCACCGTGCGCATGGAGGAGCAGGCCGGGCAATTGGTAGAGTTTCTGGCGCATCACCAGGGTGAGCTGACGTTGGCCGAACGGCATGATGGCGAGCGGCACGATACCGAGGGGCGTCACGGAACTCGAGTGGAGGGCTCGTGAGATTCCCCCGGCGACGTCGTGATCCGGTGGAGGTCAATCTTACCCCATTGATCGACGTGGTTTTTCTGCTGCTGATCTTCTTCATGGTGTCGACCACTTTCGAAACCCGACAGGCGCTGCAGCTCGAGTTGCCGGAAAGCGTCGCGGGCTCGGCTCTGGAAGCGTCGCCGGTGACGCTGGTGGTCGACGCCGAGGGCGAATATCGGCTGGGCGGTACGCAGGTGTCGGCCGAGGAATTGGCATCGGCACTGGCGACCCGGGTCGAGGTGGCGCGGGAGCATGGATTGATCGTCGAGGCCGATGGCCGCGCACGACATGCCGTCGTCGTCAGGGCTCTGGATCAGGCCGCCGCTTTGGGTATCACTCGTGTGCGCATCGCCACGCGTGAGGGCGAAGATTCATTCATACAAGCGGAGACACCGTGACACAGACGTCAGGCTGGTCCCTCTACAAGCGCCTGCTGGGTTATGTCAGGCCATACTGGAAATCCTTCCTGCTGGCGGTGCTGGGGTATGCCATCTATGCGGCGTCCAGCACCGCCCTGGCGGAGATGATGAAGCGCCTGATCGATGGCATTCAGAGCCCCGATGCAGCCTTTCGTCTGTTCCTGCCGCTGTTCGTGGTGGGCATGTTCGTCACCCGTGGGGTGGGTACCTTCCTGGGTACCTATTTCATGAGCGATGTGGCGCGCAATGTGGTGCACGCACTGCGCTGCGACGTATTCAACCACATGTTGCACCTGCCCGGGCACTTCTTCGACTCCCATTCCAGTGGCCATCTGATCTCGCGGGTGACCTACCATGTCGAGCAGGTCACCGGAGCGGCGAGTAACGCGATCACCATTCTGCTGCGCGAAGGGTTGTTCGTGATCGGCTTGATCACTTACCTGGTGTGGACCAACTGGCTGCTGACGTTGCTGTTCCTGGCCGTGACGCCGCTGATCGGTGGTGTCGTCACCTATGCCAGCAAACGCTTCCGGCGGATCTCGCAGCGTATCCAGTATTCCATGGGCGATGTCACCCATGTGGCCTCGGAAGCCTTGTCCGGGTACCGGGTAGTACGCACCCACGGGGCCGAGGACTACGAGAAGCGCCGCTTCGCCAAGGCCAGCGAGTACAACCGCCAGCAGAGCATGAAAGAAGCCCTGACGAAGGCCGTCAGCACACCGGTGATCCAACTGCTGGTGGCGCTGGCGCTGGCGGTGCTGGTATGGCTGGCGATGGCGCCGGAGCTGATGAATAACATGACGGCAGGGGAGTTCGTCGCCTTCGTCACCGCGGCCTCGCTGATGGCCAAACCAGTGCGCCAGCTCACCGAGGTCAACAGTGTGATCCAGAAAGGCATCGCCGCGTCGAGCGAACTGTTCGGTTTGCTGGCCGAATCGCCCGAGCACGATACCGGCACTCGCGTGCCTCCCCGTTTCGTCGGCCGGGTGCGCTACGAGGGTGTGCGCTTTGCCTATGGTAAGGACCAGCCGGAGGTGCTCAAGGGCATCGATCTCGACGTCGCTGCGGGCGAGATGATCGCCATCGTGGGACGTTCGGGCAGCGGCAAATCGACTCTGGTCAGTCTGCTGCCGCGTTTCTACCGCCCCACGAAGGGCCGCATTCTCATCGACGAAGTGCCAATCGAAGAATACCGCCTGTCGCCACTGCGCCGTCAGATCGCCCTGGTATCGCAACAGGTCACGCTGTTCAATGCCAGTATCGCCGACAACATCGCCTATGGGGTACCTGGGGCCAGCCGTGATGCCATCGAGGCCGCCGCCCGTGCCGCCTATGCAGATGAGTTCATCGAGCGTCTTCCGGCAGGGTATGACACCGTGGTCGGCGACAATGGTGTGATGCTGTCCGGTGGGCAGCGTCAACGCCTGGCCATCGCGCGCGCCATTTTCAAGGATGCGCCGATCCTGATTCTCGACGAGGCCACGTCAGCACTGGACACCGAGTCCGAGCGTTATATCCAGCGAGCGCTGGAGGAAGTCTGTCGTGGGCGGACCACCTTCGTCATCGCTCATCGGTTGTCGACCATCGAACGTGCCGATCGCATTCTGGTCATGGAGCAGGGCGAAATCGTCGAGCGTGGCTCCCATGCCGAGTTGCTGGCGCGAGATGGGGCCTATGCGGCACTGTATCGCCTGCAGTTCCAGGAGCCGGCGTGAAGGTAAAGGCCGTGCTGGGTGTGTACTTGCTGTCGGCGTGGTATCGAGGTGCCGCCTGGCTCAGGCTGCTGGCGCCGCTCGAGTGGATATATCGTTACTGGATGCGCGCTCGCGCTCGGGCGTATGCCGCGGGTCGCAAGCCGGTATGGCAGGCGCCGGTACCGGTGATCGTGGTCGGTAACATCACGCTCGGCGGGACCGGCAAGTCACCATTGGTCGCCTGGCTGGCATGCTGGCTATCCGAACAGGGCTATCGACCGGGCATCCTGTCGCGTGGCTACGCGGGTCGCAGTGACGCTTACCCGCTGCGAGTGCTGGCCGATACCCCGGCCAGCCAGTGTGGCGACGAGCCGCTGATGTTGGCGAGGCAGACCGGAGTGCCGGTGGTGGTCGATCCCGTGCGCCCGCGGGGAGCGCGTCGCCTCCTGCAGGAAGGTTGCGATATCCTGATTGCAGATGACGGGCTGCAGCATCTCGCACTGGGTCGTGATCTCGAACTGGTGGTGGTCGATGGCGAACGGGGCTTCGGTAACGGCCGTTGTCTGCCGGCCGGTCCGTTGCGCGAACCCTTGGCGCGGCTGGCGAGTTGCGATGCCCTGATCGTCAACGGCCGGTCGCGTCAGACCATGCCCGAGCCGTATCACGAGATGCGCCTGGTGCCACGCTATTGGCGACGAGTGTGCGACGATACCCGGACGCCCGTCGAGACACCGCCTTTCGATGGTCCGGTGCATGCCGTCGCCGGGATCGGGCATCCCGAGCGCTTCTTTGCCACTCTGGATGCCCTGGGGCTCGAGGTCGAGCCGCACCCTTTTGCCGATCATCATGATTTCGGCGCGGCGGATCTGTCCTTCGGCGATGGGCGCGCCGTGGTGATGACCGCCAAGGATGCAGTGAAATGTCGTGACATCGCCGATGGCCGCTGTTGGGCGCTGGACGTGGAGGCTCGACCGGAGCCCGCCTTCATCGACTGGCTGGCGGTTCGCCTGCGATCCCTGATGAGTGACGATTACCTATCACGTTCCAGGAGATGAGACGATGGACAAGGAACTGCTGGCCATGCTGGTTTGCCCATTGTGCCAGGGCAAGCTCAAGTATGACCGTGAGCGGGGTGAACTGAAGTGTCATTTCGATGGCTTGGCGTTTCCGATACGCGATGGTATCCCGGTGATGCTGGAAGAGGAAGCCCGGGTCATGGATGTCGATGAGAAGCTTGGCAAGTCGCCGGGAGCGACCAGGAATGAGTGATTTCATCGCGGTGATTCCGGCACGCTATGCTTCCAGCCGCCTGCCGGGCAAGCCGCTGCTCGATCTCGGCGGTGAGCCGATGGTGGTGCGCGTCTGGCGTCAGGCCCTGCAAAGTCGGGCCTCGCGGGTGATCGTCGCGACCGATGACGAGCGTATCCGCGATGCCGTGGAGGCAGTCGACGGCGAAGTGGTCATGACCCGCACCGACCATCCCACGGGAACCGACCGCCTGGCCGAGGTGGTCGAGTCACTGGCGCTGACCGGTGACGCCATCCTGGTCAACGTGCAGGGCGATGAACCGCTGCTGCCGGCGGCGTTGATCGATCAGGTGGCGGTACGCCTGGCCGAGGATTCCGAGGCATCGATCGCCACCCTTGCCGAGCCGATCGGCGACGCCGAGACGCTGTTCAATCCCAGTGTGGTCAAGGTGGTACGCGATCTTGCCGGCCGGGCACTGTATTTCTCGCGTGCTCCCATCCCATGGAACAGGGAAGCCTGGGGGCGCGAGATCGGTGGCCCGCATCATGAGCGGCTCGAGCATGAGAACTGGCTGCGCCATATCGGCCTGTATGCCTATCGGGCGAGCTTTCTGGCCGCTTATCGCGACTGGCCGCCCGCGCCTCTGGAACGGCTCGAGCAGCTCGAACAACTGCGGGCCCTGCACTACGGTCATCGGATTCAGGTGGCCTTGGCCTGTGAGGGCCATCCGGCCGGGGTCGATACCGTCGAGGATCTGGAACGGGTCAGGGCGCTGTTAGCCGTTGACGATGGGGAGCGATAAGCGATGCGCGTACTGCTGGTGTGTCTGGGCAATATCTGCCGTTCGCCTACCGCAGAGGGCATCCTGCGTCACAAGCTTGAGCAGGCCGGGTTGGCGGACCGGGTCGAGGTCGATTCCTGTGGTACCGGACACTGGCATCTCGGCAAGACCCCGGACCGGCGTGCCAGGGCCGCGGCGGCACGGCGCGGGTTCGACTTGAGCGCGCTGCGCGCCCGTCAGCTCGACGATAGCGACTTCCAACGCTTCGACTATCTGTTGGCGATGGATCATGACAATCTGTTGGCGCTCGAGGCGCGGCGTCCACCGGATTGCCAGGCGCATATCGGGCTCTTTCTGGACTTTGCCGGCTACGAGGACAAGGCGGTGCCCGATCCCTTTTTCGGCGGCGCACGGGGCTTCGAGGAGGTGCTGGACTTGATCGAGGCTGGTGCCGACGGCCTGATTGCCACCCTGCGCCGCCGCCTGGAGACGTCGCCTTGAGCCTAGAGATATACCACGATCACGACCTGCGTGGCGCCAATACGCTAGGCCTGCCCAGTCGCGCCGACCGCTTCGTGGCTCCCGCCAGCCATGCCGAGCTGATGGCAGCGATATCCCTGGCCCGAGAGCGCCAGTGGCCGTTGACGCTGCTGGGCGGGGGGAGCAACCTGATTCTTGACGAGCGTCTGGCGGGATTGATAGTGCAACCAGTCTTTGCCAAATGGTGGTTGGAGGAGGGGGGCGCCGAGACGGTGCGGGTTCACGTCGAAGCAGGCATGGACTGGCACACGCTGGTCATGGCACTGGTCGAGCGTGACCTGTGGGGCATCGAAAATCTGGCACTGATTCCCGGCCATTGTGGCGCGGCGCCGATCCAGAATATCGGTGCCTACGGGGTTGAGCTGGCCGAGGTGCTCGAGGCCGTGCATCTGGTGCATCTCGATAATGGCCACGAGGAGGTGCTCGGCGTCTCCGACTGCGCTTTCGGTTACCGCGATAGCATCTTCAAGGGGAAACTGGATGGCCGGGTGGCGATCACTCGGCTGGTATTGCGACTTTCCCGCCGACCACGACCGCGCCTCGATTATGGTGACCTGGCCAGCCGACTAGGACTGGCGCCGTCGGCACGCGAGATTGCCGAGGCGGTATGTCGAGTGCGCCGCGAGAAATTGCCCGATCCCTCGCAGCTGGGTAATGCCGGCAGTTTTTTCAAGAACCCCCTGGTCTGCGCCGAAAAGGCCAGGGCCCTGCTGCGCGAGAACCCTGACTTGCCCCACTTTGCTCAAGGGGATGGCCGGGTCAAGCTGGCGGCGGGTTGGTTGATCGATCGCTGTGGGCTCAAGGGGCATCGGGAAGGAGCCTTCGGGGTACATGATCGTCAGGCACTGGTGTTGGTACACCATGGTGGGGGCAATGCTCGTGGACTGCTGGATTTCGCTCACACCATTGCCGCACGAGTGTATCGGCGCTTTGGTGTGAAGCTCGAGCGCGAGCCACGACTGGTGGGAGTCGACGAGCCAGCTTGAGCGCGTCGAGTCCCTGAAACACAAACGCCCACCGCGATTTGCGGTGGGCGTTTTCGATAGAGATCCGGGAGCTCGTGCTTTCCCGGACATTCGGCTCACTTGCCGTCTTCGGCCTTGGTGGTCTGCTGCTCGCGGCGGCGGATTTCCCGTGGGTCGTTATGTGCCCGGCGCCGACGACGAGTCGCCGACTTGGTAACGGCCTCCGGCGCAACGGCATCGGTTTCCGCCTTGGCCTCGGCCTCAGCTTTCTCGGCCTTGGGCTCGGCAGTCGGCTTGGTTTCCGCCTTGGCCTCGGCCTCAGCTTTCTCGGCCTTGGGCTCGGCAGTCGGCTTGGTTTCCGCCTTGGCCTCGGCCTCAGCTTTCTCGGCCTTGGGCTCGGCAGTCGGCTTGGTTTCCGCCTTGGCCTCGGCCTCAGCTTTCTCGGCCTTGGGCCCGGCAGTCGGCTTGGTTTCCGTCTTGGCCTCGGCCTCAGCTTTCTCGGCCTTAGGCCCGGCAGCCGGCTTGGTTTCCGCCTTGGCGTCGGGCTGGGCTGTCTCGGTCTTGGGCTCGGCCTTGGGCTCGGTAGCCGGCTTGGTTTCCGCCTTGGCCTCGGGCTGGGCTTTCTCGGTCTTGGGCTCGGCCTTTGGCTCGGCAGCCGGCTTGGTCTCCGCCTTGGCCTCGGGTTGGGCTGTCTCGGTCTTGGGCCCGGCAGCCGGCTTGGTCTCCGCCTTGGCGTCGGGCTGGGCTGTCTCGGTCTTGGGCTCGGCCTTGGGCTCGGCAGCCGGCTTGGTTTCCGCCTTGGCGTCGGGCTGGGCTTTCTCGGCCTTGGGCTCGGCCTTGGGCCCGGCAGCCGGCTTGGTTTCCCCCTTGGTCTCGGGCTGGGCTGTCTCGGCCTTGGGCTCGGCAGCCGGCTTGGTTTCCCCCTTGGTCTCGGGCTGGGCTGTCTCAGCCTTGGGCTCGGCAACCGGCTTGGCTGCCGGTTGCTTGGGCGCCTCCGCCGTAGGCTGGGCTTCGGCTTTGGGCTCGGCAGCCGGCGTTGGCGCCTCTGCCTTGGCGGCCTCCGCCTGTAAACGCTCCTGCTCGGCCTGGGCCTCAGGGTTCAGCGCATGCTTGCGGGTGCGTTGCCGCGGATTGTTGCGGGTCCGCTTGGGCTTGCCGTCACTGCTGGGTTTGTCGCTGTCCTTGCTCTTGGAGACATCACCAGTGGTGGCAGTCTTGTCGGCCTGTGCCGCTTCCCGCTGTCGGCTATCCTGAGGCCGCTGCCCCTCGTCGCTCGAGCGCCCGCGCCCGCGCTGACCATGGCCCTCTGCCGGGCTCTTACGGGTAGTATCGCTGCGGCTATCCGCTTTGACCTGACTGTCCTTGGCCTCGCGGCTGTCGCCACGTCCTGCCTCCTGGCGCTGGCCGCGGCCCTGGCGCGTCTCGTCACGGCTATCACCACGACCGCGACGGCCACCTCCGTTGCGCCCGCCTCGGCTACCGCGTTCGCCACGCGAATCGCTCTCCTGGCTGCGAGCTGCTGGCTGGCGGGAAGGGGCTTGCTGGTCACGGGGTGTCGGCGCCGTATGGCGCTCATCGGCACCGCCGAGCAGCTTGGCAAGTCCCTTGACCAGGCGCGACAGGGCTCCTTCACTCTGCGGAGTGCTGGCCGGAGCGACCTCGGCTTCGTCAGCGGGGACGTCCTGCTGCAAGGAGGCGGGCGCCGGCGCATTGTGCACCACGCTCTTGACCGCGGCTTCGGCGCGCTGTACCGGCTTGCTGAAGCTCGGATCGGGCTCCTTGCCGATCTCGGTCTCGGTGGAGAGTTCGAAGCTCGACTTGTCGGCCTCTTCCTCGTCGATATGATCGTCACGCAGACGCTGGACATCGTAGTGAGGCGTATCCATCTCGGGGCTGGGTAGCATCACCACCTTGACCCCTTGGCGACGCTCGATCTCGGCCAGCACGCTGCGCTTCTCGTTGAGCAGATAGGTGGCCACCGGCACCGGCAGGATGGCGCGAATCTGTGCGCTGCGCTCCTTCATGGCCTCTTCTTCGATCAGGCGCATGATCGACAGCGACAACGAACGCACATCGCGAATGGTGCCCTGGCCAACGCAGCGTGGACAGACCACACCGCTGGTTTCGCCCAGCGACGGGCGCAGACGCTGTCGAGACATCTCCATCAAGCCGAAGCGCGAGATGCGACCGATCTGTACCCGGGCGCGGTCGAGCTTGAGCGCATCACGCATGCGATTCTCGACATCGCGCTGGTTGCGTGCCGGACTCATGTCGATGAAATCGATGACCACCAGGCCGCCGATATCGCGCAGGCGCAGTTGGCGGGCGATCTCGTCGGCGGCTTCCAGGTTGGTCTGCAGCGCGGTTTCCTCGATATCGCTGCCGCGCGTGGCACGCGCCGAGTTGATATCGATGGAGACCAGGGCTTCGGTGTGATCGATGACGATGGAACCGCCGGACGGCAGTTTCACTTCACGCTGGTAGGCCGTCTCGATCTGCGATTCGAGCTGGAAGCGCGAGAACAGTGGCACCTCGTCGGCGTAGAGCTTGATCTTCTGCTGGTAGGACGGCATGACCTGGCGAATGAAGCTCAGGGCCTCCTGGTGTACCTCGGGGTTGTCGATCAGTACCTCGCCGATGTCCTGGCGCAGGTAATCGCGCATGGCGCGGATGATGACGTTGGATTCACGGTAGATCAGGAAAGGCGCAGGGCGCTTGCCGGCTTCCTCGGTGATCGATTCCCACACCTGGACCAGGTAGTCGAGGTCCCACTGCAGCTCTTCGGGACTGCGACCAATCCCCGCGGTGCGCACGATCACCCCCATCTTGTCGGGCAGGGTCAGTTGCCCCATGGCCTCCTTGAGCTGGGTGCGTTCGTCACCTTCGATACGCCGCGAAATACCGCCTGCCCGTGGATTGTTGGGCATCAGTACCAGGAAGCGACCGGCCAGGCTGATGAAGGTGGTCAGGGCGGCACCCTTGTTGCCACGTTCTTCCTTGTCGACCTGGATGATGACTTCCTGGCCTTCCTTGAGCACTTCCTTGATGTTGGGGCGCCCGCTGGGTTCCTTGGAGAAGTATTCGCGGGAAATTTCCTTCAACGGCAGGAAGCCGTGACGCTCGGCACCAAAGTCGACGAAGGCGGCTTCGAGGGAGGGTTCGATGCGGGTGATCTTACCGCGATAGATGTTGGCTTTTTTCTGTTCCCTGGCACCGGATTCGATATCCAGGTCGTACAGGCGTTGTCCATCGACCAGCGCGACGCGCAGCTCTTCGGGCTGGGTCGCATTGATGAGCATCCGTTTCATGTTGTCTCGCTAACTGAGTCGCGCCGGATGGCGGGCAGTGTGCGTCGACGAAGGCGAACCTCTGGTGCTGCGTGCTTGTGCTCAGCGCATGTCGCGGATGCGGTACAGCGCCCGGACATGACCGCACGCGGATAGCGTCACGGCCATGACTTGATCATGTTGAGTACGCGGCGGCGGCAGGACATGTTTCGGTGGGCATGATCACGCCCATCCGGCCCTGCGGTCTACCGCCAGACACCTGGCATTCATCGATTCGCCAACGCCGGCCTCCGGCACGGTGTTGAAAGTCCCCGTGGCCTGCGAACCGTCCGGCGTTGTGGCGCGGGTACGGTCCGGGGTCCGGGCGTGGCGTTCTCTCGTTCTATCTATGTCACTTCATTTGCTACTGGCGCCGTGACGACTCTTGTTCGTCGTGGCGGCCTTATTCGTCGCTCTGGCCTGCGTGTCAGCAGTGCAGGCGCGTTTTCCGGGCGCTTGTTGCCCATTTGAGCGAGCTGGAAATATACCAGTAATGCTGGATAGCAGCAATTGACGCAGTCGCTGTCGCTCTGCGGTAGAATGTCCTTTTTGCAGGTTCGGTGAGGAAAGGGCATGGCCGAAGGGCGTAATGTACAGTGGGTCGAGGTTTCCGAGGGACAGGTTGGGCAGCGTATCGACAATTTCCTGCGCACACGTCTCAAGGGCGCCCCCAAGGCCTTGATCTACCGGATCGTGCGCAAGGGGGAAGTGCGCGTGAACAAGAAGCGCGTCAAGGTCGACTATCGGCTGGTGGTCGGCGATCTGGTGCGTATCCCGCCGTTGCGTCTGGCGCCCGAAGAGGCGGTGCGAGATGTCAGTGACAATCTGCGTAACTTGCTGGCCGGCAGCGTATTGGTGGAGGGGCCTGAGTGGTTGGTGATCAACAAGCCGTCGGGGCTGGCGGTGCATGGCGGCAGCGGGGTCAAGATCGGTCTGATCGAGGCGCTGCGCCAGGTGCGCGAAGACCTTGATTTTCTCGAGCTGGTGCACCGCCTCGACCGGGACACTTCAGGTTGCCTGTTGCTGGCCAAGACACGTCCGGCATTGCTCGCGCTCAATAACGCCCTCATGCAGCGCCAGATGGACAAGCAATATCTGGCCCTGGTGGCCGGGCGCTGGCCGGCGCGGCGCGACTATGTCAGCGCCCGACTGGACCGCTTCGAGGCCGGCAATGGCGAACGACGGGTGCGGGTCGATGCCGAAGGCAAAGTCTCACGGACCCGCTTTGCGGTACGCGAAACCTTCGCCAAGGCCACCCTGGTGGAGGCCGAGCCGGTCACTGGGCGTACCCACCAGATCCGCGTGCATGCCGCTCATGCCGGCCACCCCCTACTGGGCGACGACAAGTACGGCTCGCGCGAGGGGCAGCAGCTCGCTGCTCGTCTCGGGTTGTCTCGGCTGTTCTTGCATGCGGCCGCGCTGACCTTTCCCGAGCCCACCAGTGGTCGGCCGGTGCATATCAAGGCACCGCTTGGCGACGAACTGAACGAGGCGCTGACGAGGGCGCGCCAGCAGTCCTGACGTCTGGAGAAAAGATGCGTTACCGATTGGTGATCTTCGATTGGGATGGCACCCTGATGGATTCCGAATCAAGGATCGTCGCTTGCATGCAGGCAGCGGCCCGAGATGCCGGGTGGGGGGAGCTGAGTCGCGAAAGTGTAAGCGATATCATCGGACTGGGCCTGCCCGAAGCCATAGCACGGATGTGTCCAGGGATTTCGGGGCAACAGGCGCTCCTGTTGCGTGAACGTTATTCCCATCACTTCGTATTGGCCGACCAGACGCCGCAGGCGTTCTTTCCCGGTGTCGAGGCGGGCCTCGCCAGGCTGCGTGAGAGCCCTGAGCTGCGGCTGGCCGTGGCTACCGGAAAGAGCCGTCGTGGCCTCGATCGCGTGTTTGCAGCCAACGGCAGTGGCGCCTGGTTCCATGCCAGCCGGACGGCCGACGAGACCCGCTCGAAGCCGCATCCGCAGATGCTCGAGGAACTCCTGGCCGAGTTTGACGTCGAGGTAGGCGATGCCCTGATGGTCGGCGATACCGAATACGATCTGGATATGGCTCGTGCCTTGGGCATGGACCGGGTGGCCGTGACCTATGGGGTGCACGCCGCTGAACGGCTGGCGCGAAGCACGCCGACCTTCACTGTCGATAGTTTCCCCGAATTGATTGACTGGCTATGCCACTGACCCGATTTCACTACCGAGCGGGATGCCAATGAGTGACGACAACCACCACGACGACAAATGGACGCAAGGCCCCCAATTGAGCCCCGAAGAGGCGCAGCGCCAACGTGATTCGCAAGCTCGCGGCTCCGGACCGTCGGCTCAGGCGGGCGAGGATGCCGAGACGCTGCGCGAGCGCCAGCGCCTGGCGCAGCTCGAAATGATGGGGCGTTGGATCGATGGTGTGCTCGTCGAGCAACGTCGCAGTCGGCGCTGGAAGTTGTTCTTTCGTTTCTTCTTTGCGGCTCTGATCCTGGCTTCGCTGGCGATTGCCGCCTATGGCCTGTTTGCAGCGAGCCGCTCGTCGGTGCCCACGGTGCCGCACTTGGGGGTGGTAAGCATCGAGGGGCCCATCGACAGCGAGTCGCCGGCCAATGCCGAGCGGATCATCGAGGGGCTGGAGCGCGCCTGGAAAAGCAAGACGACCGAGGCCGTGGTGCTGCATATCAACAGCCCCGGTGGCAGCCCGGTGCAGTCGCAGCGCATCTACCAGGAGATCATGCGGCTGCGCGATACAGGCGACAAGCCTATCATCGCGGTGATCGAGGATATCGGTGCCAGTGGGGGCTACTATATTGCCGCGGCCGCCGATGAGATCGTTGCTGCGCCTTCGAGCCTGGTGGGGTCGATCGGGGTGGTTTCCGCCGGCTTCGGCCTGGAAGAGGCCATCGATCGCCTGGGTGTGGAGCGTCGTGTCTTTGCCTCTGGTGACAACAAGGCATTCCTCGACCCATTCTCGGAGATCGCACCTCAGCAGCGGGCATTCTGGCAGGAAGTGCTGGACACGACTCACCGCCAATTCATTGAGGCCGTGAAGGCAGGGCGTGGCGAGCGTCTGGCCAATGACGAGCGGCTGTTCTCCGGGTTGATCTGGACCGGCGAGCAAGCTGTCGATCTGGGGTTGGTGGACAGCCTCAACAGCCTGGACGGTGTGGCGCGCGAGCGGTTGGAAGAGCCGCGTCTGCGCGATTACACGCCGCCACTCGATCCCTTTGAACGCCTGACGCGACGTTTCGGGCGGGTTGCCGCTGAGTGGATGGGTATCCCCAGCAGCCAGTCGCCGCTGCGCTACCAGGTATACTAGCTATTAGCTGTAAGCTTTAAGCTGTAAGAAAACCACAAAGGCTTAGTTGTATGGCACAAGGCCGCATATTCTGGCTTACGGCTTACGGCTTACGGCTTACGGCTTACGGCTTACGGCTTACGGCTTACGGCTTACGGCTTACGGCTTACGGCTTACGGCTTACGGCTTACGGCTTACGGTTCGGCGAGCGGGTCCAGTCCGGCCTCGCGTAGCATCTCGCACAGGCGGATCAGCGGCAGACCGATCAGGGTGTTGGGGTCGTCGCCCTCGAGTTTCTCGAACAGGGCGATGCCGAGCCCCTCCATGCGGAAGCTGCCGGCGCAGTCCAACGGCATCTCGCGTGCCACGTAGTTGGCGATCTCGCGCTCGCTGAGACGGCGGAAGACCACGTCGTAGCGCTCATGACAGACGCGATGCTGGCCGCGGCGGGTGTCGAGGAGGGCCAGCCCGGTCAAAAAACGCACCCGCTGGCCGGAAAAGCGTGCCAGGTTGGCGCGTGCGGTGGCCTCGTCGCCGGGTTTGCCGAGAATTTCGCTGTCGAAGAGCGCGATCTGGTCGGAGCCGATGATCAAGTGCCGGGGATAGTCGGCAGCGAGGCGGCTGGCCTTGCTCAGCGCCAAACGGTGTACCAGTGCCTCGGGCGACTCGTCGGGGCGCGGGGTTTCGTCGATATCGGGGCTGGCCCACGCATAGGGCAGGGCAAGCCGGTCGAGTAGCTGGCGGCGCCAGCGTGACCCCGAGGCGAGTACCAGAGATGTCATGGGCATTTCCTCGGTGGTGAACCAGGATGGGGGAGTCGCGGCGCGCCCAGTTGAGTCTGCCTTGCAGTGGGCAGGGTTGTACAGGGGTACGGGTGCTTTGACAGAGGCGGGGGGAGTGCCTATCATTGCGCGCCTATGTTGACCACACGACTCCCATTACAGGTCGAGCCCTATCGGCTCGCCGCCCAGGATGAACGTCTCGAGGGCCTGGTGGCACTCGAGGCCTTCGAGCGCCTGGCGCTTGACGTCGGCGCGCAGCAGGGCGATTGCCAGGCGCGGCTCGATTTCGGTATCGATGCGCAGGGTCGGCGAGTCATCGAAGGCTGGCTCGAGGCCGAGGTGCTGCTGCCTTGTCGTCGCTGTCTGGAAGCGATGCCGGTGCGTGTCGAGAGCCACTTCCTGTTGGGGGTGGTTTCCGACGATGCTGTGGCGGCCGCGTTGCCGAGCACCCACGAGCCAGTGTTGGTGGAAAACGAACAGCTGAATCTCCTGAGTGTGCTCGAGGACGAACTGATCCTCAGCCTGCCTCAGGTGATTTACCACGACGAGGCCCAGTGCAACGTCTCTCGCGACCAGCTGACCAGCGGGGCGGACTCCGAGGGCTCGGAAAATCCTGCTGCTAACCCTTTCGAGGTGTTGCGCACCTTGAAAGGCAAATCCTGATCATTGTCGATGCACTTTGGAGTGATATCCCATGGCAGTTCAAAAGAATCGCAAGACCCGTTCCAAGCGCGGCATGCGCCGTAGCCACGATGCGCTGTCCGCGCCGACCCTGTCCCAGGACAAGGAGACCGGTACCACTCACCTGCGCCACCACGTCTCTCCGGACGGCTTCTATCGTGGTCGCAAGGTCATCGACGTTTGAGTCGATGACCACTCTGGCGACGCTCGATAGCTGACGCTGACCGTGCGACTCGCCATCGATGCGATGGGCGGGGACCTGGGTCCCCGTGCCACCGTACTCGGGTCGGCTCAGGCGCTGCTGGCGCATCCCCGGCTGGAGGTCCAGCTGTTCGGTCGCCAAGCCGAGCTGGAGCGCACGCTCGATGCTCTGCCCAACTCGTTGTCCACCGTTCTGACACGTCTTTCCCTGCAACACTCGCCGACGATCATTGCCGAGGCCATGAAGCCTTCGAGTGCGCTGCGTGCGCCTCGTGACTCGAGCTTGGCGATGATGCTCGACTGTGTGGCGACCGGCGAGGCGGATGCTGCTGTCAGTGCCGGCAATACCGGTGCCCTGATGGCCTTGTCACGGCGAGCGTTGGGAACGGTGGCCGGGGTGCCGCGTCCGGCGATCAGCACGGCGATCCCCACCCGTAGCGGGGGGCGCTGCTATTTGCTCGATCTGGGGGCCAACGTCGAAGCCAGCGCCGAGCGGTTGGTGGACTTTGCCTGGATGGGCGACGTCATGGCGCGTCAGGTCGATGGGCTGGAAGCGCCGCGAGTCGCACTGCTGAATGTCGGTGTCGAGGGGACCAAGGGTACCGCCAGCGTGCGCCAGGCCGATGCCTTGCTGCGTCAGGCCGGCGACCTTGACTACCGCGGGTTCGTCGAAGGCGACGGCATCTTCTCGGGAGAGGTCGACGTGGTGGTCTGCGATGGTTTCGTCGGCAACGCCGTGCTCAAGGCCAGCGAAGGGTTGGCGCGAATGTTGATCGGTCGGGTCCAGCAAACGTTTGAGGCCCATTGGAGTAGCCGCCTGATCGGGGCCCTGGCGCGCCCCGCCCTGCGGCGTTTGAAAAACCAGCTCGATCCGGTGCGCTACAATGGTGCCAGTCTTCTGGGGTTGGGAGGGATCGTGGTCAAGAGCCATGGCGGTGCCGAGGCCACGGGCTTTGCCTATGCCGTGTCGCGAGCCGTGCAGGAAGTCGAGCGTGCTCTGCCGACGCATCTTGCCTCCGAACTCAGTAGGCGCCGGTCGGCGATCGCCGCGGTCCCGCGCGATTTCGGCACGGGTGGGCCCCCAGCTTGCCGACCCGATGAATACAATAGTGAAAGGTGATAGCCATGACACAATCCCTGGCCCTCGTGTTTCCGGGGCAGGGCTCCCAGCATGTCGGAATGATGCGGGAGCTGGCCGAACGCTACAGCGTGGTGCGCACGACCTTCGAGGAAGCGTCGGATGCGTTGGGGTATGACCTCTGGAATGTGGTACAGGAGGGGCCTGAGGAGGCCCTGAATGCTACCGCTTGCACTCAGCCGGCGCTGCTGACAGCCAGTGTCGCCATCTGGCGCGTGTGGCAGGAGCTTGAAGGTCCGCGTCCGTCGGTCATGGCGGGGCATAGCCTGGGCGAGTATAGCGCCATGGTGTGCGCCGGCGTGTTGACCTTCGCCGAAGGGGTGCAGCTGGTTCGGCTGCGTGGCGAGGCCATGCAGGAAGCGGTGCCGGTGGGACAGGGTGCCATGGCGGCCGTGTTGGGTCTTGACGATGCTGCCGTGGAGCAGGCCTGCGAAACGGCTGCCGAGCGGGATGAAGTGGTGTCGGCGGTCAACTATAATGCGCCAGGCCAAGTGGTTATCGCCGGCAGCAAGGCCGCGGTGGAGCGTGCTGTGGCACTGTGTCAGGAAGCCGGTGCCAAGCGTGCGCTACCCTTGCCGGTGTCGGTGCCATCGCATTGCGCATTGATGCGTCCGGCCGCCGAGCGTTTGTCGGCCGCCATGCAGGACATCGATATTCGTCCGCCACGTTATACCGTGATACAGAATGTCGATGCCCAGGCGCATGCCGATGTCGAAACACTGCGCGCTCGTTTGGTCGAGCAGCTCTATCGGCCGGTGCGTTGGACCGCTTGCATCGAGGCGATGGTCGCACAGGGCGCCGAGGTCTTTATCGAGTGCGGCCCGGGCAAGGTACTGACGGGACTCAACAAGCGCATCGCGCGCGGCAGCAAGGGGCTGGCGGTCAACGACCCCGATAGCCTGGCTGCAGCACTGGAGCTGGCCCGGGACATGGCCAGCCAATAAATGGGCAATGCTGCCCGACAACGACGTGGATTCATTCGGGACGGATTATGACAAGCGTTCGCAGAATTGCTCTGGTCACTGGGGCCAGTCGCGGTATCGGCCGTGCCATCGCTCACGAACTGGGTCGTCAGGGACGTGTGGTGATCGGAACGGCCACCAGTGAACAAGGAGCCGAGAAGATCGATGCCGAGCTCAAGGCGCAGGGGATCGAAGGTGCCGGTCGAAAACTTGATGTCACCGACCAGGCTAGCGTCGATGCGCTGATCAAGGAGATCGGTGAAACGTTCGGCGCGCCGACGATTCTCGTCAATAATGCCGGGATCACTCGCGACAATCTGCTGATGCGGATGAAGGAAGATGAGTGGGATACGGTGCTCGATACCAATCTCAAGTCCGTCTATCGTGTGTCCAAGGCTTGCGTCCGTGGCATGACCAAGGCGCGATTCGGTCGCATCGTCAGTATCAGTTCGGTTGTCGCCACCATGGGCAACCTGGGCCAGAGCAACTATGCTGCCGCCAAGGCTGGCATGGAAGGATTCTCGCGTGCGCTGGCACGTGAAGTCGCATCGCGCAATATCACTGTCAATACGGTGGCGCCGGGGTTCATTGCCACCGACATGACCGAGTCATTGCCCGAGGCACAGCACGAAGCATTGTTGGCACAGATTCCGCTGGCTCGCCTGGGGCAGCCTGAGGAAATTGCTGCTGCCGTGGGTTTCTTGACCAGCGATGCGGCCAGTTATATCACCGGGGAGACCTTGCAGGTCAATGGTGGCATGAATATGCGCTGACAGCTCGGTCGACGCTTGTGTTGCGTCGGCGAGGGGCGGTCTATAAACTACCCCGCAGCTTTTTGGCTTGCGGATTTCGTACGACTAGGAGTGACGACATAATGAGCACCATCGAAGAGCGCGTGAAGAAGGTTGTGGCCGAACGTCTGAACGTCAAGGAAGAGGACATCCAGAACACTTCTTCCTTCACCGAGGACCTCGGCGCGGATTCCCTGGATACCGTCGAGCTGGTGATGGCGCTCGAAGAGGAATTCGATACCGAAATCCCTGACGAAGAAGCTGAGAAGATCACTACCGTTCAGGAAGCGATCGACTACGTCAACGCGCACCAGTAAGGCGTGACGTCACGTTCGTGACCGTAGCGGAACGCAGCGCTGGGACCAGTGTCTGTATGGAGAGCCGTTCTGGAAACAGAACGGCTCTCGCTTTTTGGCAAGCGCAGCAGCCGGAGCGAGGTTAACGGATTTGCATGCCGGCGGCACACGTCCAGGCTGTTCAGGTATAATGCGCGAAACATGGCATGCTACCCATCTTCGCGTTGGTAGGAACGTGCCACCCAAAGAAGTCTGGAGGAAAGCTGATGCCTCGTAAAAGGGTCGTGGTCACCGGACTCGGTCTGGTAACCCCCGTGGGCAATACCGTCAAGGAGAGTTGGGACAACATCCTGGCCGGCAAGAGTGGTATCGCCGCTATCGAGCATTTCGATACCAATGGGCTCAACACGCGTTTCGGCGGCTCGGTCAGGGGGTTCGACATCAGTCCGTATCTCAACCCCAAGGATGCCCGCAAGATGGACCTGTTCATCCAGTACGGGGTGGCCGCCGGAACGCAGGCAATCCAGGATGCCGGAATCGAGTGTACCGAGGAGAATGCCCACCGCATCGGGGTGGCGATCGGCTCGGGAATCGGTGGCCTGCCGATGATCGAGCATAACCATCAAGCCATGATCAAGGGGGGCGCCCGGCGCATCTCACCGTTCTTCGTGCCGGGTTCGATCATCAACATGATTTCTGGCAACCTGGCGATTCAGCATGGTTTCCGGGGACCCAATATCGCGATCGTCACCGCCTGTACCACCGGCACGCACAATATTGGCTACAGTGCGCGCACCATCGCCTACGGCGATGCCGACGTGATGCTGTGCGGTGGCGCCGAGATGGCCACCACCCCGTTGGGACTGGGCGGTTTCTCCGCGGCACGCGCACTGTCGACGCGTAACGACGACCCGGCAGCCGCCAGCCGGCCTTGGGACCGTGACCGCGACGGCTTCGTGCTTTCCGATGGCGCTGGCGTATTGGTGCTGGAAGAGTATGAACACGCCAAGAAGCGGGGGGCGACCATCTATGCCGAACTCACCGGCTTCGGCATGAGCGATGATGCCTACCATATGACCGCGCCACCGGAAGATGGCAGTGGAGCGGCCTTGTCGATGAGCAATGCCATTCACGATGCGGGCATCGATCCGGCACGCATCGATTACATCAATGCCCATGGCACCTCCACGCCGGCCGGCGACCTGGCCGAGACGCGAGCGGTGAAGAAGGTCATGGGCGAGGCGGCGAATCGGGTGGCAGTGAGTTCGACCAAGTCGATGATCGGTCACCTATTGGGAGCCGCCGGCGCGGTCGAGGCCGTGTTCAGCGTGTTGGCGATTCGCGACCAGATTGCACCGCCGACCATCAACCTGGACAATCCCCAGGAGGGTTGTGACCTCGACTACGTGCCGCACACCGCGCGGGAAATGAAGATCGATGTCGCCTTGTCGAATTCGTTCGGGTTCGGTGGCACCAATGGCTCGCTGGTCTTTACTCGTTTGTGACGCCAGGGTCGAAGCATGGTGAGCGATGACGCCACGCTGCCGCTGGACGATCGTGGCCTGGCATATGGCGATGGACTGTTCGAAACGGTGCTGGTGTACGATGGCCGGCCCCGTTTATGGGATTATCATGTGGCGCGGTTGCTCGATGGTTGCCAGCGGCTGGGCATTCCGGCGCCATCGCGCGCTACCCTGGATCGTTTGCCCCGCCAGGCGGGTCCCGGTCTCCAGGTGCTCAAGCTGGTCCTGACCCGAGGGAGTGGGGGGCGAGGCTATCTGCCGCCGCAAACCGCGGAGCCGCGCCTGCGCTGGCAGTGCACCCCATTCGCTGCCAATGAACGCCACTGGCGGGATGGGATACGCGTTCGTCATTGCGCCCTACGCCTCGCGATCCAGCCGGCCCTCGCTGGTCTCAAGCATCTCAATCGACTCGAGAACGTGCTGGCCCGTCGCGAATGGTCCGATCCCGAGACGATCGAGGGTCTGTTGAGCGATCACGAGGGGCGTCTGGTCGAGGCGACCTGCATGAACGTCTTCTGGTGCCGAGGCGAGCGCCTGGAAACGCCGCGCCTCGAGCGTTGCGGTGTCGCCGGTACCCTGCGTCAAGCATTGCTCGAGCGACTGCCGATCTCCGAAGTGGATGCCGACCCTCGGATACTGAACGAGGTGGATGCATTATGGTTGGGCAACTCGGTACAAGGAATCTGGCCCGTGATCCGGCTCGACGATACCGAGGGCTGCTGTCTCGCCGAATGGAAGCTGACCGATCGCCATCGTGAGCTACAGAATAGCGCCCAGCAGTTGCTGGGCTATCCGGTACTGCCCCCGGCTGGGGTATCCTGAGTCGACCGAGGAAACAAGATGCGTGTGGTAAAAGTTCTGCTGGTGCTGACCCTACTGGCCGGTATCGCGAGCTTCGGGATGTACCACTACTGGGAAAGCCGCCTGGAGGCGCCCATTGCCGTGGACGAGCCGACTCTCTATGAGGTGCCGCGTGGCGCTGGTTACAATCGTGTGGTGGCGGATCTGGCTACCCGCGGTGTCATCGACGACGCGTGGGCATTTCGTCTGCTGACGCGTCTCAAGCCGGGGGCAGTGCCGCGTCTGCGGGCCGGCGAATACATGCTCGAACCGGGAATGAACGGGCGCGAACTGGTCGCCTTGCTGGGCAGTGACAATGTCGTCTCCTACCCGTTGACCTTTCCCGAGGGCTGGACGTTTCGCCAGATGCGCGAGCTGTTGGCCAGTGCCCCCAAGCTCGAACAACGCACGCAGGATATGAGCGACGACGAACTCATGGCCGAACTGGGGCGTGATGGCGAGCACCCGGAAGGCTGGTTCTTTCCCGATACCTACCGCTATCACAAGGGCATGAGCGATCTGGATATCCTGCGCCAGGCCCATCAACGCATGGAAGCGCAGCTCGAGGAAGTGTGGGCCGAGCGCGATGACGACCTGCCTATCGATAGTCCTTATGAGGCGCTGATCATGGCCTCGCTGATCGAGCGCGAGACCGGTGCCCCCGAGGAGCGTCGCAAGATCGCCGGGGTGTTCAAGCGTCGTATGGAAAACGGCATGCGGCTACAGACCGATCCTACGGTGATCTACGGCATGGGTGAGCGTTACGACGGCCGCCTCACCCGCGCCGACCTGCGCGAGGAAACCCCCTACAACACCTATGTCATCGATGGCATGCCACCGACCCCGATCGCCATGCCTGGTCGGGCCTCGCTGGAGGCGGCGGTAAAGCCGCTACCGGGCAATACTCTGTATTTCGTGTCGCGTGGCGATGGCACACATCATTTCTCACGTACCCTCCGAGAGCATAATGCAGCGGTCAGGCGATATATTCTCAACCGCTGATCACGCTGCACTCGGCGGCAGACAACGGTCAGGAGCCACATGAACAGGCGCGGGCGCTTCATCACCCTGGAAGGCGGCGAGGGAGTCGGCAAGAGCACCAATCTCGACTGGGTCTGCGATTGGCTGACCGAGCGTGGTATCGAGGTCGTGAGAACCCGCGAGCCGGGGGGGACGCCACGTGCCGAGGCCATCCGCGCACTGCTGCTCGATCCCGCGCCGCAGGAACCGCTGGACGACGATGCCGAGCTGCTGCTGGTATTCGCCGCGCGCGCCCAGCATCTGGCCCGGGTCATCCGCCCGGCACTGGCCCGCGGCGCGTGGGTAATCTGCGATCGCTTCACCGATGCCACCTTCGCTTACCAGGGCGGTGGTCGCGGGCTCGACATGCAGCGCATCGCCACCCTGGAAACCCTGGTCCAGCGCGGCCTGACCCCAGACCTGACACTCTTGCTGGATATGCCGGTGGACGCTGCCCAGGCGCGCGTCGACCACCGCCTGGGACAGGCGGGTGGGCAGCGCGACCGCTTCGAGCGTGAGCGCCTCGCCTTCTTCCAGGCGGTGCGGGAAGCCTATCTGGCACGTGCGGCGGCCGAGCCGGCGCGCGTGGCGGTCATCGATGCCTCCCGCCCCCTGACGGCGGTGCAGGCCGAGCTCGGCGAGTATCTCGAACGACAGGTGGCCCAATGGCGGTAGACCAGGCAAGCCCAATAGCGCCCTATCCGTGGCAACAGACGTTATGGCGCCAGCTGATCTCCCTGCAGGACGAGGGTCGTCTGCCGCATGCGTTGTTGCTGTCGGGGCCTCACGGCCTGGGCAAGCAGATGCTGGCCGAGGCCATGGTGGCGCGCACGCTGTGCCAGGCACCCGCCGAGACCGCCTGTGGTCGCTGCCATAGCTGTGCGATGCTGGCCGCAGGTTATCACCCCGACCTGCAGAGGATCAGTCCGGCGGACAAGAGCCGTCAGATCCGCATCGACCCCATCCGCGAGGTCAACGCCTTCGTCGTCCAGACAGCCCAGCAGGGCGGCTATCGGGTCATCGTCCTGCAACCCGCCGAGGCCATGAACCTCTCCGCCGCCAATGCGTTGCTCAAGAGCCTCGAGGAGCCCGGCAGTCGCACCCTGTTCGTGCTGCTGGCCGATATCCCCTCGCGCATGCTGCCGACCATCCGCTCGCGTTGTCAGCAGTGGAGCCTGGCGATACCGGCACCGGAAGCCTGCCTGCCATGGCTGTCTAGTGTCTTGGGAGAAGGACAGGATGCCGCATTCTGGTTGAACGTGGCTGGTGGTCTGCCGTTGCTGGCCCGTGAGCTGGCCGGTGCCGAGGCGCGTGGTTTGCGTCAGGAGCTCCACGAACTGTTCGATGCCCTGGTGCGCGGTGCCGAGCCGGTTGCCGAAGCTTCGCGTCTGGCGGGGCATTCAGTGGATAGCGTCCTGTGGTACGGTATTGCCTGGTTGGAGGATTTGATTCGTCTGGGCCTGTCGGGTGACAGCCAAGGGGTACGCAACCCCGACCTGCTGCCGCTGTTCCGCCAGGCAGTGAAGAATGCCCGGGTGCGCGACTGGTTTCGTCTGCTCGACTATGCCCGCGAGCAACGTCGCCTGCTGGCGGTGGGGGGCAACCCCAATCCACAGTTGGTGCTCGAAGCCTGGTTGGTGCGCTGGTCGGCCTTATTGCGTTCATGAGCGTGTTCTTTACCGAGGAGCGTGTAGCATGGCGGGACAGAAAGCGTTGTCACTGACCATCCACGATGTCGCGACTCTGCTGTCGGCCTATATGCCGTCGCTCGAGCGCGGCGGTATCTTCGTGCCCACCAAGGAGCGCTATCCGCTGGGGCAGGAGGTCTTCCTGCTGCTGACCCTGCCCGGCGAGAGCGAGCGACTGCCGGTGACCGGGCAAGTGGTCTGGGTGTCGCCACCCGGCGTGTCGGGGCGGCGTGTGCCGGGCATCGGCATTCACTTCCGTGCCGAGGACCAGGCCGTGCGCGATCGCATCGAAACCCATCTGGCCGGTTTGCTCGACAAGGGCACACCGACGTATACGCTCTGACGAGCAAGAACCCTCCCAATTCATTTGATTGAGCCGAATTCTGCATGCTTGTCGATTCCCATTGCCATCTCGACCGACTCGACCTCAGCGCCCACGACGGCGATCTGGGAGGCGTGCTCGACGCGGCGCGCGCCCGTGGCGTCCGCCAGTTCCTGGCCATCGCCGTGACCCTGGAAGACGTGCCGGGGCTGGCTGCGCTATCCCGCTCTCATGAGGATGTGGTGATTTCCGCCGGCGTGCACCCGCTGCATGATGTTGCCGACGAGCCCTCGGTCGAAGCCATCAAGGCATGTGCCGAAACGCACGAGGCGGTGGCCATCGGCGAGAGCGGGCTCGACTATCACTATCTCCGGGACGGTGTGCCGCGCGAGCGACAGCACGAGCGCTTCAAGCGTCACCTGATCGCTGCCAGCGAGCTCGAACTGCCGGTGATCGTCCACACTCGTGAGGCCAGGGACGATACCCTGGCGCTGATTCGTGAGCATACCGACCCGGCCGTGGGCGGTGTGCTGCACTGCTTCACCGAAGATCTGGACATGGCACGAGAAGCGGTACGCCACGGTTTCTACATCTCGTTATCGGGCATCGTCACTTTCCGCAATGCGGCCTCGATTCGCGAGCTGGCACGTCGTATTCCGCTCGATCGCCTGCTGATCGAGACCGACAGCCCTTATCTGGCCCCGGTGCCCCACCGCGGCAAGCCCAATGAACCTCAATGGGTGGTCGAGGTCGCCGAATGCATTGCTCGCGAACGTGGTATCAGCGTCGATGAAGTCGCCATGCAGACCTCGGCGAATTTCTATCGACTGTTTCGTGCCGCTGCGCCTCAGGCGAGCGACGCCGTGCGCGAGTCGCTGAGCCTGGCCGGCCTGGTCTAAGCTAAATCGACGCAGGCGTCGCGAAGGAGGTCGCCCCATGCCCCTGGACCCTCTGCTGGCCCGTATCGATCCCGATGGTGCCATCGCACCGGTGGACCGCTGGGATCCGCCGCTGAGTGGCGAGATGGACCTGGTGATCGCTGCGGATGGTCGCTGGATCCATGAAGGGACGCCGATACCACGGCCACGCTTGATACGCCTGTTGTCCACCGTGCTCAGGCGCGATGCCGACGGCGAATACTATCTGGTGACGCCGGGAGAGAAGTGGCGCATCCGTGTCGAGGATCGCCCGTTTCTGATCGTCGACGCCGAAGAGGCGCGGAACGGCTGGATGCTGACCACCAATGTCGGCGACCGGGTCATGCTGGATGCGACGCACCGTCTTACGCCGAGTGTGACGTCGAGTGGCGAGACGGTACCCGAGGTGGCGGTACGCTTCGGTCTGGCGGCGCGCCTCAACCGCAATGTCTACTACCGTCTGGTGGAGCAGGCCGAATCCCGTGAGCAGGACGGCGGTGTCGAGCTGGGCCTGACCAGTGCCGGGGTCTGGCAGCCCTTGGGGCGGATGGACGTCGACGCATCGTGAGGCTGACCGATCAGCAGCGCGCCGTGGTGACCCACAGCGTGGGGCATGCACGAGTCGCGGCGGTCGCCGGCGCCGGCAAGACCACCACCATGGTGGCGCGGGTTCTGCATTTGCTGGCGCAGGGCGTGCCACCGAATCGTATCCTGGTGCTGATGTTCAATCGTGCCGCCCGGGAAGATTTCACCGCCAAGCTGGCGCGGCTGGCCCCGCCTGGACAGGCACTGCCCGATGTGCGCACCTTCCATTCCCTCGGCCATCGCCTGACCCAGACCCTGACCCGTTGGGGAGTGCTGGCGCCACGCCAATTGCTGTCGCTGGACTGGCAGCGCGAACGGTTGTTGCGACAGGCCACGCTGCAGACCCTGCAAGGCGACGATGCTGCCCTGGAAGCAGCGCTGGAGGTCGAGCGGCTCGAGGCGCTGGGTCACTTCTGTGAACTGGTCAAGGCCGAGATGGCGGCGCCGGGCGAACTCTATGAACGCCTGGATTTCGGCGATGACACCGGCCATTTCGTCGAAGCTTTCGCGCAGTGCGAAGCCTTGCTCGACGGCCAGGGCCTGATGACCTATGCCGATCTGCTCTATCGGCCGCTGCGAGCCCTCGAACGGGATGCTGGCCTGCGCGATCGCGTTCAAGGTTTTCTCGATCATGTGATCATCGACGAATACCAGGATATCAACCTCGCCCAGCAACGCCTGCTGGCCGTGCTGGCGGGTCGTCAGGCGGCGGTGATGGCCGTGGGTGACGCCAATCAGTGCATTTACGAATGGCGAGGGGCGCGTCCCGATACCATGCTTGAGGACTTCACCGCGACCTTCGGCGCGGCCCGCGATTATCCGCTATCGATGACCTTTCGTCATGGCCACGCCTTGGCCCTGGCGGCCAATCATGCGATCGCCGCCAACCAGCGACGTCCCGATCAGTTATGCCTGGCCGCCCCCGGCAACCCCGCTACCCGCATCGAAACGGGGCAGGGAGGAGGACGGTTGGTCGAGGCCCTCGAGCAGTGGCGTTCCTCGGCACATTCACTCAACGAGGCCTGCATCCTGGTGCGTAGCTGGGCGCTATCGGTATCCGTGCAGTTGCAGTTGTTGCGTGCCGGCATTCCCTTTCGTCTTTCACGGGAAGATCGTTTCGTGTTTCGCCTGCCACTGGTGCAGGCCCTGGCCGGCTATCTCCGGCTGGCACGCGATGCCGGCCTGCTGCATGACCCGGCGCATTTGCTGATGCTGTTGGCGCAGCCGACCCCTTTCGTGGCCCGCGAACGGCTCGTCCACCTGGCACAGCGCCTGGCCGATAGCCAACGCTGGCCAGAGCGCCATGACCCACTGCTGGCCGGACTCAAGCCGATCCAGCGCCGCAATCTCAAGCGTCGCTGGGAGCTGCTTTGCGAGCTGCCGCGCTTGGCCAGTTGGCCCCCGGCCAAGCTGCTCGAGCACGTGGTGGAGCGGCTGGAAGCGGAGAAGATCCTGAAGCGAGCCGCTGCCCGCCGCGAGAAAGGCGAGGAAGATGTGCGTCTGCTCGATGTCTTGATCGAGCAGGCCGGGGAGTTGGCCCACGATCCCGAGGCATTCATCGACCTGCTGGCCAATCCGGTCGAGAACCGCCAGGATGGTATCCTGATCACCACCGTGCATGGTGCCAAGGGGCTCGAGTGGCCATGGGTGGCGCTATGGGCTACCAATGAAGAGGATTTTCCTCACTACAGCCGCGATAATCCGCTGAATGCGGAGCGACTGGAGGAGGAGCGCCGGTTGTTCTATGTGGCCATTACCCGGGCTCGTGAACGACTATGGATCCTTCACGACGGCGGAGAGCATCGCCCGAGCCGCTTTATCGCCGAAACGGCATGGCAGGACTGCCAGGCGGTGTGTGCCGCCCTCCAGGCAGAGTCCGAAGCGCCACTGGAGGTCGCCTCGCCGCCACTGGTCGAGCGCTATCTGGAGGCGGTGGGGCGGCATCTGCCGGTTCGAGCCGTGTCTCAAGCCGCCGGCGTCGCCAGCCCTGCCGAAACCTATGTGATCGGTGGGCGGCGCTTCGACGTCGGCCAACGGGTCCGGCATGCGGTATTCGGTGAGGGAGAGATACGAGTCGTCGAAGGCGACCCGGCGAATCCGGTGATCGAGGTGCGCTTTGCCCATGCCGGCAAGCGGCGGCTGATCGCCTTGCGGGCACCACTGGAAATCCTCGAGGGAGAACGCGCATGAGCGAGGTCTTGATCGATGCCACCATACTGCAGGCGTGGCTGGCGGATATGACACCGGTGACGCTTCTCGATTGCCGGGCACGCTTGGATGACCCCGGGGCCGGTGCGGCGCTCTGGCGCAACGGGCATATCCCCGGCAGCCGGCACCTGGATCTCGAGCGTGACATGAGCAGTGGGCCGGGCGAGGGTGGCCGACATCCATTGCCGAACCCTGCGGCATTCACCGCCGTTCTGCAACGCCTGGGAGTGCATCCCGGAATCCCGGTAGTGGTCTACGATGATCGAGGAGGGCAACTGGCTGCCGCCCGGGCCTGGTGGATGCTGCATTGCTGGGCTGGGCACCCGCAGGTGCGAGTGCTGGATGGTGGTCTGCCGGCCTGGCAGGCGCACAACGGGACCCTGAGCACCGAAACGGGGGACGAGATCACCCCTAGCGACTGGCAGCCGGATTTCGATGACAGTGTCTTGATCGATGCCAATGAGGTACTGGTCTCGCGCGATCTCAAGCTCGATGCCCGTACCCGGGAACGCTTCCGCGGCGAAAACGAACCGATCGATCCTGTGGCGGGGCATATTCCCGGTGCCCAGTGCCGGCCCAGTGTCGACAACCTGGAGTCAAATGGCCGTTTCAAGCCGGCGACGACGCTGAACGCCGAACTACCCGAGGCCAGCGAGGCGATCTCCTACTGTGGCTCCGGAGTAACGGCCTGTCACAACATCCTCGCCTATGCCGTGGCCGGGCGCAGGTTGCCTCGCCTGTATGCCGGTTCCTGGAGTCACTGGATCCGCGATCCGGCGCGACCGATCGCTACGGGAGATTGAAGGTCGCCTTCCCTCTGATTGTTGGTACGAGCAGTCCACCGCGCCAGGCGCTACCCTGATGATGTATGGCGCTTTCGAGCATCACCATCGTATCGAGGGCCTCATGAGGACACCTGCACTGCTGAAGTTGGTGGCACAGGGCGAGGATAGGGATCTTCTATGAAGAACTTTGCATTGATCGGGGCGGCCGGTTATATCGCACCTCGTCATATGCAGGCCATCAAGGAGACCGGCAATGCCCTGGTGGCCGCCTACGATATCAATGATTCAGTGGGGATCATCGATTCGATCTCCACCGATTGCGCTTTCTTCACCGAGTTCGAACGTTTCCTCGAGCATACCTGGCGGCTCAGGCGAGAGACACGGGCTGCGCTCGATTATATCTCGGTGTGTTCACCCAATCATTTGCATAGCGCTCATATCGTTGCCGGCCTATATCTCGGCTGCGACGTGGTTTGCGAGAAGCCATTGGTGCCGACTCCGGCACAGTTGGATGAATTGGCACGAGTGGAGGAGGAGACCGGCCGGCGGGTGTTCAGCATCATGCAGTTGCGCCATCATCCAGCGATTCACGAACTTCGGGACCGAGTCGCCGACGAAGCGAACGCCACGAAGTACGAGGTCGAACTGACCTATATCACCTCGCGTGGTCCCTGGTACATGGCAAGCTGGAAGGGCGACCCGCGCCGTTCGTTCGGTGTGGTTGCCGATATCGGGGTGCATTTCTTCGATATGCTGCATGTGATTTTCGGGCGACTCGAACGCAACGTGCTGCACCATATCGACGACTACAAGGCGTCCGGCTTCCTCGAATACGAGAAGGCCCGGGTGCGTTGGTTCCTGTCGATCGACGCCAATGACCTACCGGATGCGGTCAAGGGCCAGCAGCCTACCTATCGCGTCATTAAGTGCGACGGCGAGTCATTCGAGTTTTCCAGTGGCTTTACCGACCTGCATACCGTCAGTTATCGCGAGATCCTGGCCGGTCGTGGTTTCGGCATCGAGGCCGTGCGCCATTGTCTGGAAACGGTGCATGCCATTCGCACGGCGAAACCCGAACGGCCTCGAGGTCATGAAGGGCATCCCTTGGCGCCGGAAACCAAGGCAGATTGAGCAAGTAATAACAAAGAAGGGGGACGTGATGGATTTCGTCGATCTCGCGGCCCAGCAGGCACGTCTCGAGCCACGCATCGAGGCCGCCATCCGCAAGGTGCTGGCTCATGGCCGCTACATTCTCGGGCCCGAAGTGGCAGAACTGGAAACCCGCCTGGCGGCCTATACCGGCGTGTCACACTGCATCAGTTGCGCCAGCGGGACCGATGCCCTGCAGATCGCGCAGATGGCGCTCGATATCGGACCAGGTGACGAGGTCATTGTGCCTGGCTTCAGCTTTATCGCCAGTGCCGAAAGTGTGGCGCTGCTTGGCGCCAAGCCGGTCTTCGTGGATATCGAGCCCGACAGCTACCTGCTGGATCCCCGGCAACTCGAGGCGGCGATCACGTCGCGGACACGTGCCATCATCGCCGTATCGTTGTTCGGCCAGTGTGCCGACTTCGCAGCGATCGGGGGCATTGCCGACCGACACGGGCTTGCGGTAATCGAGGATGCCGCACAGAGTTTCGGAGCCCTTTATCGTGGTCGGCGCTCGTGCGGCTTGAGCCGTATCGCCTGTACCAGCTTCTTTCCCAGCAAGCCGCTGGGCGCCTATGGTGATGGTGGGGCGATCTTCACCGACGACGAGGCGTTATCGGAAAGCGTACGCCAGATCGCCCGCCATGGTGAGTCGTATCGTCATCATCATGCACGATTGGGAATGAACAGCCGCCTGGACACCCTGCAAGCGGCCATCGTGCTAGCCAAGCTGGACATTTTCGATGAGGAGATCGCGCTGCGCCAGCAGGTGGCAGCGAGTTACGATCGTCTCCTGCAAGCGGCGGGAATTACCACGCCCCCCTATATCGCCGCCCATAACACCAGCGTTTATGCCCAGTACAGCATTCGCTTGTCAGGGCGCGATAGGGTGCAGGACGCTCTGCAGCGGGCCGGAATCCCCACTGCCGTTCATTATCCGCTGCCGTTATACCGGCAACCTGCCGTGATGGATGCCGGCAGCTACCTGCCGGAGGTCGAAGCGGTTTGCGAACAGATCCTCAGCTTGCCCATGCATCCTTATCTCGAGGAAGTGCAGCAGCGCCGGGTGGTCGATGCCTTGCTGACGGCGATCGAGGGATAGCGCCAGCCGGCGTGCTTTTTATTTACATATTGGGGTAGTTGGGTCCGCCGCCGCCTTCTGGGGCCACCCAGGTAATGTTCTGCGCCGGATCCTTGATATCGCAGGTCTTGCAGTGGATGCAGTTCTGGAAATTGATCTGGAACTTCGGCTGTCCCGCCTCATCCTCCACCACTTCGTAGACCCCTACCGGGCAATAGCGTTGTGCCGGCTCGGCATATGTCGGCAGATTGTCGCGGATCGGCAGTTCCGGATCGGTAAGCCTGAGGTGACAGGGCTGGTCCTCTTCGTGGTTGGTGTTGGACAGGAACACCGAGGAGGGTTTGTCGAACGAGAGTTTGCCATCCGGCTTGGGATAGTCGATCTTCTCGCATTCGGCGGCCGGCTTGAGCGCAGCATGGTCCGGGGTGGTGTCGTGAAGGGTAGGCAGCTTGCCACCGACGAGTTGATCGAGGAAATTGTAGGCGCCTCCACCCACTGTGCCGTACTTGTGGATCGCCGGACCGAAGTTGCGCGAGGCCTCGAGTTCCTGGTAGGCCCAGCTCTGCTCCCAGCGCGTGGTGAAGGCAGTGAGTTCATGCCCGCCCTCGTCACCGCTGTCGATGGCCTCGAAGACCGTTTCCGCGGCCACCAGGCCGGATTTCATTGCCGTGTGCAGGCCCTTGATCTTGGCGAAGTTCAGCGTCCCCGCTTCGCAGCCGATCAGCAGCCCACCGGGGAAGGTCATTTTCGGCAGGCAGTTGAGCCCGCCCTTGGTGATGGAGCGGGCGCCATAGGCCACCCGCGAGCCGCCCTCCAGATATTGCTTGAGCAGCGGGTGGTGCTTCATGCGCTGGAACTCGTCGAATGGCGACAGCCACGGGTTCTGGTAGGACAGATCCATGATCAGGCCTACCACCACTTGCTGATTCTCGGCATGATAGAGGAACCAGCCGCCATGGGTGTGCTTGTCCAGTGGCCAGCCGGAACCGTGCAGTACCAAGCCAGGCTCGTGCTGGTCGGCCGGCACGTCCCACAGTTCCTTGAGGCCGATGCCATAGTGCTGAGGATCCTTTCCGGCGGCCAGGTCGAACGTGGCAATCAGACGCTTGCCCAGATGACCGCGGGAGCCTTCGGCGAACAGTGTGTACTTGGCGCGCAGTTCCATGCCCGGCATGTGGCTGTCCTTGGGCTGGCCGTCGGCGCCGATACCCATGTCGCCGATGACGATGCCTCGCACCGTGTCGTCGGTGTCCAGCAGGACCTCCTGGGCGGCGAAGCCGGGGAAGATCTCCACGCCGAGGTCTTCGGCCTGTTCGGCCAGCCAGCGGCACAAATTACCGGCGCTGATCACGTAGCAGGGGGTATCGCCACCGGGGTGCCGGCTACCGGTATTGTGCATCGACTTGGGCACCAGGGCGTTGGGCAGTCTCCAGGACTTCTCGGCATCGCTGAGCAGATGGACCTCGTCGCGCGTCGCCGGGGTCGTCAGGGGGGCACCGCGTTGCTCCCAGTCGGGGAACAACTCCTGCAGTGCGCGTGGTTCGAAGACGGCACCGGAGAGGATATGGGCGCCGACCTCGGAGCCTTTCTCGACCACGCATACCGTCAGTTCCCGCTCGGCCTCGTTGGCCTGCTGCATCAGGCGACAGGCCGCGGCCAGGCCCGCGGGCCCGGCTCCGACGATGACCACGTCGAAATCCATGAATTCGCGTTCACCCTGCTGTTCCACGTCTTTTCTCCTCCTTTGCGACACCCATCGCCCGTGGGACCGTTAGCCAGTCAGACGTCAATTGTGCGTTATTCGGCCCGGGCTTGGTACCTGATTAGCGGTCTGCCGTTGTGGGTTCAAGTTATAAAACGGTCGTTTGCTTCTAGTTAACACCCATGATATGCATAATAAAGACGACAGGATACCCTTACCAAGAGGAGGGGGCGATCACGGAGGTGTGGTGAACGTTTGAATGATGCGGAAAAATGAAACATGCGCGGAGGATTGTCGCCGAGGGTGGCACTATGGCAGATTAACGCCCTGTTTCAGAGCTCTTTTATCTATCAAACGCTTGAATGATTTTACGATAAGGGCATGTCTGCTCGTTCTAACTGACGGTTCCCGATACTGAACCAGCGAGGACACTATGAAAGTACTGGTCGCGGTCAAACGCGTCATCGACTACAACGTCAAGATCCGCGTCAAGGCGGACCACAGCGACGTCGACCTCACCAACGTCAAGATGGCCATGAACCCGTTCTGCGAGATCGCCGTGGAAGAGGCGGTGCGCCTGAAAGAGAAGGGCGTGGCGAGCGAGGTGGTGGCGGTCACCGTCGGCCCCAAGGCCGCCCAGGAGCAGCTGCGTACCGCGCTGGCGCTGGGCGCCGACCGCGCCATCCATGTCGAGACCGATGCCAAGGTCGAGTCGCTGGCCGTGGCCAAGCTGCTGGCCAAGGTGGTCGCGGACGAGCAGCCGGGGCTGGTCATCCTCGGCAAGCAGGCGATCGACACCGACAACAACCAGACCGGCCAGATGCTCGCCGCCCTGACCGGGCTGGCCCAGGGCACCTTCGCCTCCGCGGTTCAGGTCGAGGGGGACAAGGTCACGGTCACCCGTGAGATCGACGGCGGCCTGCAGACCGTCGCGCTGTCGCTGCCGGCCATCGTCACCACCGACCTGCGCCTCAACGAACCGCGCTACGCCAAGCTGCCCGACATCATGAAGGCCAAGAAGAAGCCGCTCGCCGTCACCACCCCGGCCGAACTGGGGGTCGAGACCGCGTCCAAGGTCACGCTGCTCGAGGTCGAGCCGCCGGCCGAGCGCCAGGGCGGGATCAAGGTGGGCTCCGTCGATGAGCTCGTCGACAAACTCAAGAACGAAGCCAAAGTGCTTTGAAAGGAGCGGATCGCATGAGCATTCTGGTACTTGCCGACCATCACGACGGCCAGCTCGCCGGCGCCACCGCCCATGTGGTGGCCGCCGCCCAGCAGATTGCCAACGAGGGGGGTGGCGCCATCGATGTCCTGGTAGCGGGCGAGCATGTCGCGGCCATCGCCGAGGCGGCCGCCCGGCTCGACGGCGTGGCCCGGGTGCGTGTGGCGGACCATGCCGTCTACGCCCACCAACTCGCCGAGCCGCTGGGCGACCTGCTCGCCGCATTGGCCGACGACTACACCCACGTGCTGGCCAGTGCCTCGACCCATGGCAAGAACGTGCTGCCGCGCGTCGCCGCGCTCAAGGACGTGTCGCAGCTCTCCGACGTCCTCGCCGTGGTCGGCGCCGATACCTTCCGGCGTCCGATCTACGCCGGCAACGCCATCGCCACCGTGCAGAGCGCCGATCCCCTCAAGGTGATCACCGTGCGCACCACGGCCTTCGATGCGGTGAGCGAGAGCGGCAGCGCCGCGATCGAGGCCGTCGACACCGTGGTCGACAACGCCCTGTCGACGTTTGTCGGCGAGGAGCTGGCGCAGAGCGAGCGCCCCGAACTGGGCGCGGCCAAGGTGGTGATCTCCGGCGGGCGCGGCATGGGCAGCGGCGACAACTTCAAGCTGCTCGAGGGCATCGCCGACAAGCTCGGCGCGGCGATCGGCGCCTCGCGCGCGGCGGTCGATGCCGGCTTCGTGCCCAACGACATGCAGGTCGGCCAGACCGGCAAGATCGTCGCCCCGGAGCTGTACATCGCGGTGGGCATTAGTGGGGCGATCCAGCACCTGGCGGGGATGAAGGACTCCAAGGTGATCGTCGCCATCAACAAGGACGAGGACGCGCCGATCTTCCAGGTCGCGGATTATGGCCTCGTGGGTGACCTGTTCGAGGTGCTGCCGGAGCTGGAGCAGAAGCTCTGATCTTCCAGGTCGCACTCTCGAGGGTCATCGGCTTGGTGGGCGATCGGTTCGAGGTCCTGCCGGAGCTCGAGAGCAAGTTGTAATTCCTGTCCCTATCGATCGGGATGACGCCATGTCGCCGGCCCTCGTACGAGGGCCGGTTTTTTGGTATTCGGGCTGTGGGCATTATTGATAATTATTATTGTTTGAGATAGCGTGCAACTCCTATCGCCCCACAAGATCCTGGAGAACGCGGTGCAAGACAAGGTGACCATTCCCCGGTGGGTCCTGGCGATCCTGCTGTCATCCCTGACCCTGCCGACGCTAGCGGAGGACGAGCTGCTGGATGAGTCGCGCCACGCCCAACAGACACAGGCAGAGCTGCAGGCGCGCATCGAGGCCGCCGATGAGGCGACGCGGGAGCATCTCGCTGCATTACGGGAAGCGCGGCGTGAACGCCGACGCCTGGAGGCCTACAACGCCGAACTCGAGCCTATGGTCGAGCGTCAGGCGGAAACCCTCGAGAACCGTGAGCGAGCGCTGGAAACCCTGGCCGAGACTCGCGATGCCTTACCGGTACTGATGCGCGAGCTGGTCGACCGTCTCGAACGATTCGTCGACACTGACCTGCCCTTTCTACGCGATGAGCGCCTGGCTCGTGTCGCGAGCCTGCGGTCGATGCTGGCCGATGGCGAACTCTCCCAGGCCGACAAGCTCGACCGGATTCTCGCGACCTGGCGCACCGAGCTGGACTATGGTCGTGAACTCGATGCCTGGAGCGGCCTGCTCGAGGCGGATGACCCCTGGGAAGTCGATTACCTGCGCATCGGCCGGGTCGGGCTCTATTACCTGACGCCGGACGGTCGCCGGGGTGGCGTATGGAAGGCGGCCCGCGGTGAATGGCAACCCCTCGAGGACGAGGCCCTGAGCGAGTTGCGCAAGGGGCTGCGGATCGCTCGCGACCAGCGCGCTCCCGAGTTGTTGGCGCTGCCGGTCTCGCAACGGGTAGCGGCGAGCGAAGGCGCAAAAGGAGGGGGCTCATGAAGATGGCCGCCATGACCACGGCCCGCTGCTGCCTGCTGGCGTTGCTGCTGTACTGGCCGGTTACCGGCGTGCAGGCCCAGTCCCCCAACGAATCCCTGGAAACCCTGCGCGCCGAACGGCAGGCTGCCGAGGCCCGGGACCGAGCGCGGCTGGCCGAATTGGTCGACGACCGGGAAGCGCTGGAAGCGGCGCTGGAGACGGCCGAGGCCGAGCGAGACGCCGCCCGTGAGCGGCGCGATGCGCTGGAGTCTCGTCGGCAAGCCCAGCGTGAGCGTCTGGAGGCGCTGGCCGACCAACGCCGAGAGCAGGGGGGCGATCTCGATAGCGTGTTGTCCGTGGTGTCGCGTCACAGCCGCGAACTGCGCGACGCCCTGGCCGACAGTTGGCTGACCGTCGGTGGTGCGGCCCTGCCCGAGCGCATCGAGGAACAAGCCGTGCTCGAGCGCCGACACCTGGAGACACTGGCCGACCGCCTGATGGGGTTGACCGTCGAGAGCGGTCGCGGCATTCGCTTTACCGCGCCGGTCGCCGGACCGTCGGGAGAGATCGAGCCACGCGAAGTGATACGCCTGGGAGATTTCCTGGCATTCAGCGAGGGCAACCTGTTGCGGCACAGTGGCGAGGGGGATAGCCAACGCCTGGCCGTGGCCGAACGCACACCGCGTCCCGTCGCGTCGCGTCTCGAAGCCTTTCAGCGCGGAGAAGCCGACCGCGTGGCCTTGGACCCTACCAAGGGGCAGGTGATCGATGCCCTGGCGCAGCAGCCAGGCGTGATCGAGCGTTTTCATCAGGGGGGGGCCGTAGGCTATGTGGTGGTAGCGCTGGGTGTCCTTGGGCTACTGGTCGCCATGAGCCAGTATGCGTACCTGCTGCGGATCAGCATCACCCTGAAGCGCCAACTCGGCGATCTCGACAGCTTGCGTGACGACAACCCCCTGGGCCGGGTGCTGACCAGGTTTCGGGCCTTGGGCAGTGGGCATGCCCCCGAAGCCCTGGAAGCCCGGCTCGACGAAGCCTTGCTCGCCGAACAGCCACGCCTGGAGCGGGGCCAGCCGCTGGTCAAGTTGCTGGCAGCGGTGGCGCCGCTGCTCGGCCTGCTGGGAACCGTGACCGGAATGATCGTGACCTTCCAGTCGATCACGGTGTTCGGCACCGGCGACCCGCAATTGATGGCCGGAGGAATCAGCCAGGCGCTGGTGACCACCGTACTGGGCCTGATCACGGCCGTACCGTTGCTGTTTGCCCATACCGCGCTGTCCAGCCGCAGTCGCCATCTGGTAGGGGTGCTGGAAGGCCAGGCCAGTGCCGTGCTGGCGGAACATCTGGAAGCCCAGCGCAAGCCGGAGCGTCGCACGCATGATCCCGCTCTGGCTTGAACCGCTGGCCCGCCTGATCGATGCCGGTGGGGCGGTACTGGTAGCGATCGCCGTGGTGGCCACGTTGCTGTTTGCCATGGCGATCGAGCGTTGGTGGTATTTCCGCTTCACCCATCGGCGTGCTCGGCGTGCCCTGATTCGGCGCTGGAGCGCGCGTCACGATCATGCGAGCTGGAGTGCGCTGACCCTGCGCGAGGTCTGGACCCGGGAACTGATGGCGCGACTGCGGCGTACCTTGCCGTGGTTGAAGCTGCTGGTGGGGCTCTGTCCGCTGCTGGGATTGCTGGGGACGGTCACCGGCATGATCAGTGTCTTCGACAGCCTTGCCCTCAGCGAGATCAATCAGGCCCGGGCCATGGCCGACGGCGTGGCGCGTGCCACTCTGCCGACGTTGGCTGGCATGGCGGTGGCGGTGGCTGGCCTGCTGTTCACGACCCGACTCGAACAACTCATCAGGCGCGAGGACCAGAAGTTGCATGACCGCATGGCTCGTGCCGCGGAGGAAGCCCATGCGTAGACGTCGCTTGAGTGCCGAGAGTGGCGAGGCCCACGAGGTCAACCTGACACCGATGCTGGATGTGGTCTTCATCATGTTGATCTTCTTCATCGTCACCACTAGCTTCATCAAGGAAAGCGGCGTGGAGATCGAGCGGCCACAATCGTCGGCGGCGTCGCCGCGCCCCGATGCCCAGGTGATGGTGGCGATCACCGCCGAGGATGCGGTTTGGGTCGACGGTCAGCCGGTGGACGTCCACCGGGTCGGCGGCGAGGTGGCGGACCTCGTCAGCGGTGAGGGCGGCGTGGTCATTCAGGCCGATCGAGCCTCCACTACCGGGTTGTTGATCGAGGTCATGGACCGGATCCGCGAGGCCGGCGTTGACAACGTTGCCGTGGCTGCCAGGCGGGGTTCCCCCTGATGCGTGTCCTGCTGGCTGCAGTTGGCGGTGCGTTGCTGGCCTTGCTGCTGTTCCTGCTGTTGGCGCTGCTGGTCGCCCCACCGGAGGAGCCTCATGAGGTGGTCGAGATGTCGATGCCGATGACACTGGTGGAAGCGTCCGACCAGTCGCGGCAGGAGCCGGCATCGACGCCCAGCGAGACACCACCTCCACAGCCGCCGGAAGCGACGCCGCCGCCCCCGGTGCCCATGCCGGCACCGACTTTCGACAGTGACATAGCCCTGCCAGAGCCCGAGATGCCCGCCATGGAAGCCCCCGAGGTGGAGGTAGATACGCCATTACCGGAATTGGCCGAGGAGCAGCCCGCACCCGAGCCCGAACCCCGGCCAGAGCCTGAACCGGTCGAGATGCCACAGCCTGCCGAGCCGTCCGTGCAAGACGGCGAACCGGCAGCGGACTCTCAGGCTGAGGCACCGGCCAGTGAGAATAGCGCGGCGGCCGCTTCCGAAAGCATCGAGTCATCGCCACGTCCGACTTACCGTGAACCGCCGGAATATCCCGCACAAGCTCAGCGGCGCGGGCTGGAGGGCTTCGTGGAGGTCCACTTCACGATCGGTGCCGATGGCCGCGTGGTACCGGGCTCGATCGAGATCGTGGAGGCCCAGCCGCGCAACGTCTTCGATCGAGCGGCACGTCGGTCGATCGCCCGCTGGGAGTTTCCCGCCGGGCAGCCGAGACGGGCCAGTCAGCGGCTGGAATTTCAGTTGAGGTGAGCCATGCGTGACACTCGGCAATCGGCAATCTGGCGCTATGCCATGGCGGTAGGGATCGCCTGGGCATGGCCTGCCCTGGCATCGGCGGCGCCGGCACTACCCGCCGACATGGTGCGGAACCTGGAAACCCTGCAGCACCGTCTCGCCAGCGGCGAAGCGGCGACCGTGCGCGATACCGCCCGCTCCCAGGCCGAGCGTCTCGAGGGTGGCAATGCCGCTGATCGTTGGGCGCGGGCGTTGTATCTGCAACTGGCGGCGACCGCCGAGGCCCGTGACGGTCATTACCAGCCGGCCGCGGAACTGTTGCGCGAGGCGCGCGGCATCGACGGCGTCGAGCGCGAACACCGCGACCGCTGGCTGCGACAGGAAGCGCGTCTGCGGCTACGTGCCGGCCAACAGCGTCGAGGCGGCGAGCTGCTCGAGCGCTGGTTGGCCGAGCATGATGGCGACGCGGAGGATCGCTGGTTGATGGCCCAGGCCCAGGCGAGTCGTGAGCGATGGGAGGCGGCCATGTCATGGGCCGAGCGTGCCATGCAGCGAGATCCGGAGCCGAGCGAGACACGTCTGGCGCTGGCGGCATCGGTCTATCAGCGCCTGGGGCATGATGCGCAGGCGTTGCGCATCCTCGATGGCTTACTGGCGCGTGCCCCCGAGGATGCCGCACAGTGGCGCCGCGCGGCAGGCCTTGCCCAGCGCCTCGGCGAGCATGGCCGTGCTGCGGCCCTGTGGGAAGCCGGCTGGCGGCGTGGCACTCTGTCGGGACGCGACGACCTGCTGACGCGGATTCGCCTGCACTTGGCGGGAGGTACCCCCGCGCGCGCGGCCGAAATCCTGCAAGGGGCATTGGCCGATGGCGAGCTGGCCGATGATCTCGAACACCGACGCCTGCTGGCCCAAGCGTGGACGGCGGCGCGCGATCGGAAGCGTGCCCTGGCGGCATGGCGCACGGTGGCCGAGCGCAGCGGCGAGGGCGATGACTGGCTGCGGCTGGGGCAACTGGCGTACGGCTGGGGAGAGACGGCGATTGCCTCGTCGGCGCTAAAGCAGGCGCGCGAGCTAGGCAGCGAGGAGGCGCAGCACTGGTTGGTCAATCTGCAAAGCGATGCCGCCGGAGACGAAAAGACGGCGACGCCCGGTGCGGCAAACCAGGCATCGCGTCGCAACGGCGGTCAGAGTGCCACGTCGACCCATACCGGGGCGTGATCCGAAGGTTTCTCCATGCCGCGCAGGTCGTAATCGATGCCGGCACCGTGCACCTGTTCGGCGAGGGGAGACGTGACCAGGATGTAGTCGATGCGCAGCCCGCGCCTGGGGTCGCGCTCGAAGCCGCGTGAGCGGTAATCGAACCAGCTGAAGCGGTCACTGACCTCAGGGTGGCAAAGCCGATAGCTGTCCTGGAGGCCCCAGCCCTTGAGGCGAGATAGCCATTCGCGTTCGATCGGCTGAAAACTGGTCTTGCCCTCGCGCAGCCAGCGCTTGCGGTTGTCCTCGCCGATCCCGATGTCGATATCTTCCGGCGAGATATTGAAGTCTCCCATGACGGCGATGCGTTCGTCGGGACGGTACTGAGTTTCCAGCATGTGGGTGAACTGCTCGTAGAAGGCCCGCTTGTTGGGAAACTTGGTGGGGTGATTGACGTTTTCCCCTTGCGGAAAGTAGCCGTTCCATACGGTCAACGTCTCGCCGCCGTCCAGAGCAAGCCGTACGCCAATCATGCGTCGCTGGGCTTCCTCGCCGTCTTCGGGGAGTCCATAGAACACCGCCTCGGGCTCCTCGCGACACAGCAGCGCAACGCCATAGTGGCCCTTCTGGCCGTGATAGTAGACGTGATAGCCCAGAGCCTTCACGGCGTCTGCGGGAAATTCGCTATCCTGGACCTTGGTCTCTTGCAGGCCGATCACCGCCGGCCGGTGCGCGTCGATCAGGGCCTCGAGTTGATGCGCGCGTGCACGCAGGCCATTGATGTTGAAAGATACCAGTCGCATCATGCGTCCTTGTCGTCATGCGGGCCATCGCCCTGGGGATGAACCTCGATAGCAGCGGCCTGCTGTTGCCGTGCCAGTTTGCGGGCAGCCTGCAGCTTGCGTTGCTGGACTTTCTTCTGGGTGAAACGGCGTGACGGAGCGACCTGGTCGGGATTCTCGTGGCGCCATTTCTTGAAATCCTTGCGCTTGCCGGTGCGAATCGTCACCTTGTCGGCCAGCGAGCGGGTTTTTTTCTTGCGCGTCATGGGGCAAGACTCCTAGGGATAGTTGCTAGGCCTGCCGAAGGTGAGCGATGTCAAGCCGACAGACTTTCAAGCATTCTATCAGGGCGGCGGTGCCCTTCGAAGTCCATTCACCGCCGGGCGCGCTCTATTCACCAATGGCTGGTATAATAGCGAGCTTGAAAAACGTCCGGGCGTTTGCCGTCAACCAACACATCCACCGATATTGGGACAGAAGCACAGCCTATGAGCGAGTCGGAAAAGACCACAGCACCGGCCCAGAACCGCAAGCCCAAGCGCCGTCGCCGCAAGCCGCGCAAGTCACAGTCCAATTGGGATCTACGCCAGTTCCAGGTGCCGCCGGTGGCAGGCAAGTGGCGTTTTCATGACTTCGACCTGCCCTTGCCGCTGATGCGCGCCATTCATGCGCTGGGCTTCGAATACTGCACCCCGATCCAGGCCGAGGCACTGGCCAAGACCCTGCTGGGTGGCGACGTAGTCGGCAAGGCGCAGACCGGTACCGGCAAGACCGCCGCCTTCCTGATCTCGATCCTGGCCTATTTCCTCGAGGAGAAGGCGCCGGACGGACAGAAACCGGGGGCGCCGCGGGCGTTGATCATTGCTCCTACCCGCGAGCTGGCATTGCAGATCGAGAAGGACGCCAAGGCCCTGGCACGCTTCACCTCGCTGAACGTGGCCAGCGTGGTAGGGGGCATGGATTACCAGAAGCAGCGCGACCATCTCGGCAAGCCGCTGGACATCCTGGTAGCGACGCCCGGGCGGTTGCTGGATTTCCATGAGAAGCGCGATGTCGACCTGACCCAGGTCGAAGTGCTGGTGCTCGATGAGGCAGATCGCATGCTATCGATGGGGTTCATCCCCGACGTCAAGCGGATCATCCGGCATACGCCCAAGAAGGAAGAGCGCCAGACCTTCCTGTTCTCGGCGACCTTCACCGAGGACATTCTCAACCTGGCCAGCCAGTGGACCCATGAGCCTGCCCACGTCGAAATCGAGGTCACGGTAGACAACGCCGCCGATATCGATCAGCGCGTCTACATGGTCAGCGATGACGACAAGCAACGCCTGTTGATCAACCTGCTCAAGCAGGAAGCCTTCGACCGGGTCATGGTTTTCGGCAATCGCCGCGACCTGGTGCGCAAGCTCGACGACCTGCTGCGCAAGGCGGACATCGACGTGGCCATGCTCTCCGGTGACGTGCCGCAGTCGCAGCGCATCAAGACCCTGGAACGTTTCCGCGAGGGCGAGGTACAGGTGCTGGTGGCGACCGACGTGGCCGGCCGTGGCATCCATATTGACGATGTCAGCCACGTGATCAATTACACCTTGCCGGAAGATCCGGAAGACTACGTGCATCGCATTGGCCGTACCGGTCGTGCCGGTGCCAAGGGCGTATCGATCAGTTTCGTCGGCGAGGAGGATGCCTTTTCGCTGCCGGAAATCGAGCGCTACATCAACGACAAGCTGCCCTGCGAACATCCGCCGGAAGGCATGCTGTAAGGGCGGCACGAGGCCGCGAGGACGGAAGCCCGATGCTCGACGAGGCGCTCAAGGGCGAGATCCAGGCCGCGTATCGCCGGGTGCTGGAAAATCTGGGACTGACGCCGCGTTATGGCCAGCGACTGATGATCGCCGAGATCGCTCGGACCCTGGCGGATATCGAGGTTGACGATGCCGGGCGGCGGCTCTCCGACGCGCATGTCTGCGTGCTAGAGGCCGGCACCGGCACCGGCAAGACCCTGGCCTATCTGCTGGCGGCCCTGCCGGTGGCCAAGGCCCGCGGCAAGCGCCTGATCGTCTCCACCGCCACGGTGGCACTGCAGGAACAGGTGCTGCACCAGGATCTGCCGTCCCTCGCTGCGCACAGTGGGCTCGATTTCGAATATGCCCTGGCCAAGGGGCGTGGCCGCTACCTATGCGTGGCCAAGCTCGACCAGGTCCTGGATGGCGTCGAGGACAATCCGACCCTGTCGCTGTTCGAGCAAGCGCTCGATTCCCGCGACGGCGATGATTTCCATGGGTTGGTCAAGGAGCTTGCCGACGCCTATGGTAGCGGCCGCTGGGAAGGGGACCGCGATAGCTGGCCGGTGGCGATTGCCGATCCCCAGTGGCGTCGCTTGACCACCGACCATCGTCAGTGCACCAACCGCCGCTGCGGCCATTTCAACGCCTGTGCCTTCTTTCGCGCCCGCCGCCGGCTCGACAGCGCCGATATCATCGTCGCCAATCACGACCTGGTGCTGGCCGATCTGTCGCTGGGTGGCGGCGTGGTGCTGCCCAAGCCATCCGATTGCATCTATGTGTTCGATGAAGGGCACCATCTTCCCGACAAGGCCATCGAACACTTCACCCACCGCTTCGCCGTCAACGGGGCAGTGCGCTGGCTGCGCACCCTGAAGAAATCGCTCACCGAACTGAACGCGGCGTTGGCCGTACAGCCGACTGTGGCGCGTCTGCTGGCGGGTTTTCCCGAGGCTATCGCCGCACTTGAACCGCGGCTCGGTGAGGTCTTCGCGTTGGGACACCAACTGGCGGAACTGCCCAATGGTCTGCCCTCCGAGGCCGGTGATGACAGTCGGCATCACCGTTTCGACATGGGACGGGTGCCGCTGGCCTTGCGCGAGCATGCCGGCGCCTTGGTGACTGTCTTCGCCGAATTGTCGCGCAACCTGGAAACCATCGCCGATATCCTGCGCGAGAGCCTCGATCCGGAGAAACATACCGGCTTACCCCGCGAGCAGGCCGAACCCTGGTTGCCGCTGGTCGCCCTGCTACATGGGCGTGCGCTGGAGGCGCATGCGCTGTGGACGGCGATGAGCGAGGAGGACGACCCGGCGGAGCCGCCTCGAGCACGTTGGTTGACCTTCGAGCGCGTCGCTGGCGATCCGGAACTGACCTTCTCGGCAAGCCCAGTGTCGGCGGCGGCAACCCTGGCGCGCTTCCTGTGGGGAGGCTGTTATGGGGCAGTGGTGACCTCGGCGACTCTTACCGCGCTAGGGCGCTTCGAGCGCCTGCAGGAGCGTGCCGGCCTGGCCAATCGCTACCGTTACCAGCGCTTGCCGAGTCCTTTCGACTACTCCCGGGCGGTGCTCAGCGTGCCCCGCGAAGCCGTCGACCCGGGGGATCGGGATGCGCACGAGCGAGCCATCGTCGCCTTCATCGAGACGCTGGGGGAGCGCGAGGCGGTGCTGATGCTGTTCTCCTCTCGGGCTCAGCTGCGCGCGGTGGAAAAGGCGCTGCCCAGGAGCCATCGAGAGCGGGTGTTGGCTCAGGATCGGTTGCCCAAGCGGGAGTTGATCGAGCGGCATCGCGCGCGCGTCGATGCGGGGGAGGGCAGCATCATCTTTGGCTTGGCGAGCTTCGCCGAAGGCATCGACCTGCCCGGAGACTACCTGACCCATGTGGTGATCACTCGCCTGCCGTTCGCCGTACCCGACGATCCGGTGGGCGCCACCCTGGCGGAATGGATCGAAAGCCGCGGTGGCAATCCCTTCATGCGCATCGCGGTACCGGATGCCTCGATCAAGCTGGTTCAGGCCTGTGGCCGCTTGATCCGCAAGGAAGAAGACAGCGGGCGCATCACCTTGCTCGACCGACGGGTGTTGACGCGGCGTTATGGTCGGGCCCTGCTGGATTCACTGCCGCCCTTCACCCGTGAGATCGATGGCGTAAGCGTTGAGCCGTGACCACGGGGCATGAGGAAAACGCACGGCCGGGGATAGCGGTCTGGTCGCCGGGGAAGGCGCTCCACTGCAGTGGACGTTACGTCACGGCAGGCCCGATGCAGTGGAGCGGGCGATGTCAGTCGCGGGTTCGCCGGGACAATACCGGGGAGAGCTTCTCGGCCATGTGGTGGAAAGCCTGAACGGTGGTATCCCAGTCGATGCAGGCATCGGTGATCGAGACGCCATACTGTAGCTGGCTCGTGTCTTCGGGAATCTTCTGGCTGCCCCAGCCGATATGCGATTCGACCATCAAGCCGATGATCGAGTGATTGCCCTCGAGGATCTGGTTGGTGACATTTTCCATTACCAGCGGCTGCAGGGCAGGGTCCTTGTTGGAGTTGGCATGCGAACAGTCGATCATGATGTTGGGCTGGATGCCGGCCTTGGCCAGTTCCTGTTCGGCCAGGGCGACACTGACGCTGTCGTAATTGGGCTTGCCGTTGCCGCCGCGCAGCACCACATGACCGTAGGCGTTGCCGCGAGTGCGGATGATCGCCACCTGGCCGGCCTGGTCGATCCCGAGGAAATTGTGCGGATGAGCCACGGACTGCAGGGCGTTGACGGCGACGTCCAGGCTGCCGTCGGTGCCATTCTTGAAACCTACTGGACAGGACAGGCCGGAGGCCATCTCACGGTGGGTCTGTGACTCGGTGGTTCGCGCGCCGATGGCCGACCAGCTGATGCAGTCCTGCAGGTACTGGGGGGAGATCGGGTCCAGCGCTTCGGTGGCCAGAGGCAGGCCCATTTCGGCCAGTTCCACCAGCAGGCGGCGAGCGATGTGCAGGCCTTCCTCGATCTCGAAGGAGCCGTTGATATGAGGGTCGTTGATCAGCCCTTTCCAACCGACGGTGGTGCGTGGCTTCTCGAAGTAGACCCGCATCACGATGTACAGGCTGTCCTTGACTTCGTCGGCCAGGCGGCGCAGGCGCCGGGCATAGTCGAGGGCGGCATCGACGTCATGGATGGAGCAGGGGCCGACGACGACCAGCAGGCGCGGGTCGTCGCCATCGAGAATCCGCTGAATGGTTTCGCGGCCCTCGATGACCGTGCGTTCGGCGGCCTCGGTCAGAGGAATTTCCTGCTTGAGGGCTTCGGGGGTGATCAGGACGTCCTGGGCCAGGACGTTGAGGTTGTTGACCTGCTGTTGTGACATGCCGCTACCTGTACGAGATACACGCGTGGAGACGAATGGATTGCCTACTATCGCTTGCCGGGGCAGGAAAAATCAACGTCGGGAGGGAACTGCCGCTCGTTTGCGCAGTCTCAGCGCAGCATTGTTGTCGGCAGACCCTGCTTGATGGAATGCCAATAAACAGGAACACTGACGGAAGCCATTATTGTCTGCTACCAGGGTCCAGGTTGACGTTATGAACCGCTTTTTCTTCATGTATGTGGCACGGTCGGCACGCCTTACCGTGACGGCGACGTCGTCTCCCTGTTCAGGGAGGGGTTGAATGGGCGTCAGGGAAACCGATCAACAACTCGTCGAGCGAGCGCAGCAAGGGGACACTCGGGCCTTCGACCTGCTGGTCAAGAAATACCAGCACAAGATCATTGGTCTGATCGGGCGTTATGTCCATGATCATGCCGAGGTTCACGATGTGGCCCAGGAAGCCTTCCTCAAGGCGTACCGGGCGTTGGGCAAGTTTCGCTCGGAAAGCGCCTTCTATACCTGGATGTATCGCATTGCCATCAACACGGCCAAGAATCATCTGGTGTCACGTGGGCGGCGGCCGCCGGGCAGCGATCTGGACATCGTCGATGCCGAGGTTGTCGACCATAGCGGGCGTCTGTCCGATATCGAGTCGCCGGAGGCATCCATCGCCCGTGACCAGCTAGAGGCGGCGGTGTTCGAGGCGATCGAGAAACTGCCCGAGGACTTGCGTACCGCCATCACCTTGCGAGAACTGGATGGGCTCTCCTACGAAGATATCGCTCATATCATGCAGTGTCCGGTAGGGACGGTGAGGTCACGGATCTTTCGTGCCCGGGAAGCGGTCGATAAGCATATCCAGCCGCTGATCACCACGTCGCGAACCCAGGACATGATTCCTGAATGACCCAGTATGCAGTGTTTATGACATTTGGCTGAACTGTTGGGCGGTGTAAGCGTCAGAGTGAGTGGCTGTACAACAACCGATCAATGAGCCGCCGTCTTTTCGAATGGCACCATGTCGAGTGTGAGGGTGTGAGTAATGAACCAGAATGCACGGGAATCGCTGTCTGCCTTGATGGACAACGAAGGTGACGAACTCGAGTTGCGCCGTGTCCTCAAGGCGCTGGATGAGTCTCCCGATAATGCTGAAGCCTGGCGACGCTACCATCTGGTCCGTAGCCTGATGCGACATGACCCTGATATCGATGTCGGGACCGATCTCTCGGCCGGGATCATGGCCAGGTTGCAGGATGAACCCTTGCCTGAAATGGAAAAGGTGTCCATCAAGCGCCAGGGCGCCTTCTCCTTTGCCGGCAGTGCCGCTATCGCGGCAGCGGTATCGTTGATGGTGATTACGGGCGTCCAGGTCTACAACAGTGGCACACAGCAGCGTGATCCCACGGTAGCCGCGGGGAACACCACGGGTCTCTCGAATGACAACCAGGCCCGGCCGGTCACGGCCGCTGCCGGCTCGGGCTCCGCAGGTGAACGTCCATCGCTCGTCGATCTGCCGCTGTTCCAGTCGCCTTCCGCGAACCAGGGGGCGATGACCGTCGGCTCCTCGGTCGACACGCCGATGTTCATGGTGCCGAACTCTCGTCAGTCCCAGCGCAATGACATGGAACAGGCTCGACTATTGCAGTCCTATCTCGACCGCCACGCCGAAGGAGCTTCCTATCGTAGTGGCGATGCCTGGATGCCACTGTTGAGGGCGTCCGGGTACGAGACCTTGGGGCAGCGCTGATGTTCTTCGGGCTGACCCTTGGGCAGCGGATTACCCGGTTCTCGATACTGATAGTGGGGATCGGGGCGGGGGGCCTCGTGTTGGCCAATGAGCTAGAGACCCTGGACACGGTGGGGGATGGCGAGCGCGGTTTCGATTGCCGGGAGCTTGCCGATCGTCCGGCTCCCGAGTCCGCCAGCGACTGGTTCGAGCGTAGCTTGTGGGCCAACCATTGTTATGTCTTTCGCGCGCGGGCGGTACGCATCAGCAGCAGTGGCGTGAGAACGCTGGCGCTTTCCCATGATGTTCAGGAGGGTGTCGAGCGCGAGGTCGCGCGTTTTCTCGATGGACCGCCGGTGGTCCATGAGCGTCGTGGACGCATTGGTCGGGGCACCTGGACGCAGGAAGGGGAGCGCGTGCCAGCCTCGCCGACGGCGATCATGGCCCACATCGAAGAGCACTACCGCTTGAGTCTAGGGGGCGAGGAACGCATTGCCGGTCGCAGTACGGTTCGCCTGGATGTCGAGCCGTTGGACAGCATGCGTTATGGCCACCGCCTGTGGCTGGATCGAGACTCGGCGTTGCCGCTCAAGCAAATGTTGATCGACACCGATGGCCGGGTGCTGGAAACCTTTCAGATGACCGATCTCGAACGCCCGACCCTTTATGACGGGTATGTCGTGCTCGATGAGCCGCACGAACCGCCTACCGATCCCTGGCAGCCAGGCTGGTTGCCGCCCGGCTATGTCGCCCAGCCGGTTATCACTTCCAGTTCGGTGCATGATGCCGAGGTCGGGCATCGGTTGTTCAGCGATGGCCTGTCGAGCCTGAGCCTATTTGTCGAGCCGCTCGATGGCGACAATCCGCTGCTGGCGCCAGGCATGCATCGCCTGGGGATTTCCTTTGCCGCGGTACGGCATATGGAGCTCGGCGGGCAACCGATGCAGGTCGTGGTCATGGGCGAGGTTCCTCCGCAGGTATTGCTGAGGGTCGTCGAGCAGGTGGAGTGGCGTCCGGACCAGACCGCATCTTCTACCACGACGGAGGCGTCACCATGAATGCCGCGTCGCCCCGTCTTCCCGATGTATCGCAACTGCTGATCGAAGAGGCCCGTGTCGTCGAGCCCTTTTCCGGTGGTGCCTGGGTGGAGGTCGTCAAACGTTCGTCCTGCCAGCAGTGCACGGCGCGACAGGGTTGTGGCGGCGGCCTGTTGGCGCGCTTTCGTCCGGTCCGTGCCCAGCGCGTTGCTGTTGCCAGTGAACGCGCGTTACGGGAAGGCGAGCGAGTGCAAGTGGCATTGCCCGCCACACGGTTTTTGCAAGGGGCCCTGGTGGTTTATGGGGTGCCGCTGATGACGGCATTGCTGGCGGGAGGGCTAGCCGAAGCCATTCTGAACGTCGGCCATGCCGTGGTTCCGCTGGCCTTCGCGTCAGGGTTGGCAGCGGGTTGGGGGGGAGTGCAGTGGCATGAACGTCGTCATGGCGCACGTTTTCGCCCCCGCTTGTTGATTCAGGAAACGCAGGTGTGTCCCGCCGCGGATGCTCCTGACGAGGTAAACGTGAGTTCGCGTTAACGACGCAGTCCGTAGGAGTTCTACATGGAACGCATGACACGACATTTGTCTCTGTTGCTGTTGTTACTGATGACCGCCTTCGCGTGGCAATCCGCTTTGGCTCAAGACCGGGCACAGCGATTGCCGAACTTCACCGATCTCGTCAAAGATGCGGCACCTGCCGTCGTCAACATCTCGTCGACACGCCAGGTGCCGGCGCGCAGCATGCAATTTCAGGGACCCGGTGGCCAGGAGATCCCGGAAATCTTCCGGCGCTTTTTCGGTGACCAGTTCCCGATGCCGCCTGGCGGAGGAGGCGGACGCAGCGAGGAGCGCCAGTCGCTGGGTTCGGGGTTCATCATCAGTAAAGACGGCTATATCTTGACCAATGCCCACGTGGTGGAGGGGGCCGAGGAGATCCTGGTGCGCCTCAATGACCGCCGCGAGCTTGAAGCTGAGTTGGTAGGTTCCGACACCAAGTCCGATGTGGCCCTGCTCAAGGTCGAGGCCTCGAATCTGCCGACCCTGAAGGTGGGCAATTCCGATACCCTGCAGGTCGGAGAGTGGGTCGCGGCCATCGGTTCGCCGTTCGGTTTCGACCATTCGGTTACCGCCGGGATCGTCAGTGCCATCAACCGCACCCTGCCCAGCGATGCCTATGTGCCCTTCATCCAGACCGACGTGGCCATCAATCCGGGCAATTCCGGGGGGCCGCTGTTCAATCTCGATGGCGAGGTGGTGGGTATCAACTCGCAGATCTTCACCCGCAGCGGCGGCTTCATGGGGCTGTCGTTCGCCATTCCCATCAGCGTGGCCATGGACATTGCCGATCAGTTGCGTGAAAAGGGGCATGTCAGCCGCGGGTGGCTGGGGGTCGTGATCCAGCCGGTATCCAGCGATCTTGCCGAATCCTTTGGGCTGGAGGGGCCGAAAGGTGCGCTCATCGCCGACGTGGCCCCCAACGGGCCGGCGGCGGAGCATGGTCTTCAGGCCGGTGATGTCATCCTCCAGGTGAACGGTGAGGAAGTCGACCGGTCCAGTACTCTGCCGCGTCTGATCGGCCGCGTCAGCCCCGGCAACGAGGTTGATTTGACGATCATGCGTGACGGTGAGCGCCGGACCGAGACGGTCCAAGTCGGCAACTGGCCGGATGAGGGGGGCGGCAGCAGCGATCCCACCTCCTCGCAGCCGGACAGCCAGACCCGACTGGGGGTTGTGGTCAGCGAGCTCGATGCCAACGAACGCCAGCAACTGGGCATCGACAGCGGAATCCTGGTACGCCAGGTGGCTCCGGACGGCGCCGCCGCGGCGGCCGGTATTCGTCCCGGCGACGTGATCGTTGCGGTCGATCACCAGAACGTCGACTCACCTCAGCAACTGGTCGAGGTGGTCGAGGGTCTGGACGCCGATCGTGCCGTGCCGGTACGCCTTTACCGTGAGGGGCAGTCGCTGTTCGTGGCGTTGCGCTTGGACAGCGAATAACTGACATCCTGCCTTGAATGACGGGCCCCGCAGGGGCCCGTCATGCGTTGTGCCCGCCTTTCCGGCGAGGTTCGCTGTTCCTGCCTGGTGCATCCCGGTACAATGCGCTGATCAGTTCTCGCGCGCTCGAAGAGGTATCTTGATCAACTTGTACATGAGCGCGTACACGTTTTGGATTCCATTGAATGACAGCCACCGAAAAACGTAGCAAGATCAGCCATATACGAAATTTTTCGATCATCGCCCACATCGACCACGGCAAGTCCACATTATCGGATCGCATCATCCAGATCTGCGGTGGGTTAAGTGACCGTGAGCTGAAGGAGCAGGTGCTCGATTCGATGGATATCGAACGTGAGCGTGGCATCACCATCAAGGCCCAGTCCGTGACCCTGGACTACCAGGCCGAGGACGGGAAGACCTACCAGCTCAACTTCATCGATACCCCCGGGCACGTCGACTTCTCCTATGAAGTATCGCGTTCCCTGTATGCCTGTGAAGGGGCGCTGCTGGTGGTCGATGCCGCCCAAGGGGTCGAGGCCCAGTCGGTGGCCAACTGCTACACCGCCGTTGAGCAAGGGCTGGAAGTGCTCCCGGTGCTCAACAAGATGGACCTTCCCCAGGCCGATCCCGACAAGGTCTCCCAGGAAATCGAGGAGATCATCGGTCTCGATGCCACCGATGCGTGTCAGGTGTCGGCCAAGAGCGGCATGGGCATGGAAGCCCTGTTGGAGCGCCTGGTGCGAGACATTCCACCGCCCAAGGGCGATCCCGAAGCGCCGCTACAGGCGCTGATCGTCGATTCCTGGTTCGACAACTACCTCGGCGTGGTGTCATTGGTACGGATCTTCGACGGCACCCTGAAGAAGGGCGACAAGATCCGCATGAAGTCCACCGGCCGCGACTGGTTGGCCAGCGAAGTGGGTATCTTCACGCCGCTGCGTCGCGAGACCGGCATACTGCGCGCTGGTGAGGTGGGGTTCGTGGTTGCCGGGATCAAGGATATCCATGGCGCCCCGGTGGGCGATACCATCACCCATGCCAAGACCCCGGACGTTCCGCGTCTGCCCGGCTTCCAGAAGGTCAAGCCGCAGGTCTACGCCGGCATGTTCCCGGTCAGTGCCGACGACTACGAGGATTTTCGTGACGCCCTCGAGAAGTTGGCCCTGAACGATGCCTCCCTCGACTATGAGCCGGAGAACTCCGATGCTCTGGGCTTCGGGTTTCGCGTGGGTTTCCTGGGCACCCTGCACATGGAGATCGTTCAGGAGCGGCTGGAGCGTGAATACGACCTCGATCTGCTGACCACCGCGCCTACCGTGGTCTATGAACTGGCCATGGACAACGGCGAGGTGATCTACGTCTCCAATCCATCCAGATTGCCGGACATGGCCAACGTCGACGAGATGCGGGAGCCCATCGTGCGGGCCAGCATCCTGGTGCCACAGGAGTTCGTCGGCAATGTGATCGCCGAATGTGAACAGCGCCGCGGTACCCAACGCGACATGCAGTTCCTCGGGAGCCAGATCCAGCTCATCTATGAACTGCCCATGAGCGAAGTGGTGATGGATTTCTTCGATCGTCTGAAGTCGATTTCCAAGGGCTACGCATCGCTGGACTACAATTTCGAACGTTTCGAAGCCGCCAAGCTGGTGCGACTCGATGTGCTGATCAACGGCGACAAGGTCGACGCACTGGCCGTCATCATCCACCGCGATCACGCCCATGGTCGTGGGCGGCTGCTGGTCGAGAAGATGAAGGAACTGATTCCTCGGCAGATGTTCGATGTGGCGATTCAAGCAGCCATTGGCGGCCAGGTGGTGGCGCGCTCCACCGTCAAGGCGCTGCGCAAGAACGTCACCGCCAAGTGCTACGGCGGTGACGTGACCCGCAAAAAGAAGCTGCTGGAAAAGCAGAAGGCGGGCAAGAAACGCATGAAGCAGGTTGGCAAGGTGGAAATTCCTCAGGATGCCTTCCTCGCCGTGCTCAAGGTGAATGACTAGGGACGAGGAAACGCATGGATTTTTCACTTTTGCTGGTAGTGGCCGTGGCCGTTACGGGATTGATCTGGTTGCTCGACGCCGTCTGGTTGGGTAATGCACGCCGTGCGCGAGTGGCGGCAGCCGAAGCCGAAACCGGCGAACGCCTGGACGAGACGTCGCGCAGGCGCGTGGCCAAGGAACCCTGGCTCGTCGACTACGCCCGCTCCTTCTTCCCTGTGTTGTTGGTGGTACTGCTGTTGCGCAGCTTCGTGGTCGAGCCCTTCCAGATTCCTTCAGGTTCGATGCGCCCGACCCTGGAAATCGGTGACTTCATTCTGGTCAACAAGTACACCTACGGCCTGCGCCTGCCAGTGCTCAATACTGAAATCGTCGAGCTGGGGGAGCCAGAGCGTGGTGATGTCATGGTGTTCCGTTTCCCTCAGGAGCCCTCCGTCAATTTCATCAAGCGCGTGGTGGGGCTGCCGGGTGATCACATTCGTTATGAGGGCAAGCAGCTCTTCGTCAACGGTAAGCCGGTGTCCAAGTCGCTGCTGGAAGAAGTGCCCCGCGAGGCTCCCAATGAGTTGTTGTTTGAAGAACGATTAGGCGCGGTCAGCCACCGCATCTACAATAATCCTCGGGACCCGGGACCGCAGGTCAGGGAGCTCGAAGTGCCGGAAGGGCACTATTTCATGATGGGTGATAACCGTGACCACTCCAACGACAGCCGTTATTGGGGTTTCGTGCCGGAAGAGAATATCGTTGGCAAGGCCTTCGCTGTGTGGATGCATTGGGATGGTGGTTTGCCGAGTTTCACGGCAATTCGCCACATCCAGTGAGTCTCCCCCTCATCGCTCCGCCACGGGTGGATCCATGCCTCTGCGAGAATTCGCCGGCAACATGACAAGAGATAGAGCAGGAGTTTCGTGAGCAACCCCTTGAATGCCTTCAGCCGACGGATCGGTCATGAATTCGCCGATATCGGTTTGCTGGAATTGGCCATGACCCATCGCAGCTACGGTGGTCAGAATAACGAGCGTCTTGAATTCCTGGGCGACTCCATCGTCAACTTTGTGATTGCCGAGGCCCTGTTTCGTCGTTTTCCTGCAGCACGTGAAGGCCAGTTGTCGCGGCTGCGGGCGCGTCTGGTCAAAGGACAGACGCTGGCCGAACTGGCCCGGGAATTCGAGCTTGGCCAGTGCCTTCGTCTAGGGTCCGGCGAGATGAAGAGCGGTGGTCACCGCCGTGATTCGATCCTGGCCGATGCCGTGGAGGCGGTGATCGGCGCCATCTACCTGGATGCCGGCATGGATGTGGCCAAGACCAGAGTATTGTCCTGGTATGCCGAGCGTCTCGAGGCCATCGACGTGCAGGATACTCAGAAGGATCCCAAGACACGACTGCAGGAGTTCCTGCAATCGCGTCAGTCGCCGTTGCCACGTTACGAGGTGCTGTCGGTGGAAGGCGAGGCCCATGCCCAGACCTTCACCATCGAATGCCATGTCGAAATGCTTAACCGCCATACCCTGGGTATCGGTTCCAGTCGCCGCCATGCCGAGCAGCAGGCCGCGGCAAAGGCACTCGAACTGCTCGAGCCGCGTGGAGGCCGTTCATGAGCCAGACCTGTGGATTCGTCGCCATCGTCGGGCGGCCCAATGTCGGCAAATCGACATTGATGAACCGTATTCTTGGGCAGAAGATTTCCATCACCTCGCGTCGTCCGCAGACCACGCGGCATCAGGTGATGGGCATCAAGACCGAGGGCGAGGCACAGTTCATCTATGTCGATACTCCCGGCATGCATATCATGTCGAAGGATCGCAACAAGGCCATCAACCGCTTCATGAACCAGGCGGCGAGCCAGGCGCTGCGAGATGTCGATTGCGTTGTGTTCATCATTGATCGCACCCGCTGGACTGCGGAAGACCAGGCGGTGCTCGACAAACTGACCCACGTCCGGGCGCCGGTGATTCTGGTCATCAATAAGGTCGACTGGCTCGAGGACAAGAGCAGTTTGCTGCCCTGGCTCGACCAGCTTGGCAGCAAGCGCGAGTTCGCGGCCATCCTGCCTCTGTCTGCCAAGCACGGCACCAATGTTCTGGAGCTCGAGGCCGAGGTTGCCAAGCATCTCCCCGAGAGTATCCATTACTATCCGGGTGACCAGGTCACCGACCGTACCCAGCGTTTCCTGGCTGCCGAGCTGGTGCGCGAGAAGGTCATGCGGCAGCTCGGCGACGAGTTGCCCTACCAGATGACCGTGGAAATCGAGGAGTTTCGCGATACCGGCCGGGTCATTCATATCAGCGCGTTGATCCTGGTCGAGCGCCAGGGGCAGAAGAAGATCCTGATCGGCGAGAACGGCGAGCGGATCAAGAGTATCGGCCGCGAGGCGCGCCTCGACATGGAGCGAGCGCTGGGAGCCAAGGTCATGCTCAATCTGTGGGTCAAGGTCAAGCGTGGCTGGTCCGACGATGATCGGGCACTCAAAAGCCTGGGTTACGATCTAGACTAATTGCTTCGAGCTTCGAGCTTCGAGCTTCGAGCTTCGAGCTTCGAGCTTCGAGCTTCGAGCTTCGAGCTGAAGGTGCCATGACTCCTGAACCGGCCTTTCTTCTACACAAGCAGCCCTATCGTGAGACCAGCGCCCTGGTCGAGTTGCTGACGCTGGAGCATGGCCGGGTACGGGCGGTGGCGCAGGGCGTGCAGCGACCGAGCAGCCGGTCGCGTGCCCGTTTGCAGCCCTTCGCGCCGCTTCACGTGACCTGGGTGGGCGAGGGCGATCTCAAGCGGTTGCGGCTCATGGAGTCCCATGGCGGTACCGCGTTGTTGGCGGGAGAAGGGTTGCTGTGCGGGTTCTATGCCAACGAACTGTTGACCCGCGCCTTGCCGTTACTGCTCCCGGTGCGCGAGGTGTTCGCTTTCTATGCGGCCGTGCTCGACGCCTTGCCGCGTCCCGAGGCGCGCGCGCCGGCCCTGCGCCGCCTGGAGGTCGCTGTGCTCGAGGCGCTGGATGCCACGCCCCTGTTCTGCGACCTGAACGATGCTGAGCTCGATCCGCAGCGCCGCTATGTCTATCGCGCCGAGGCGCGTCGCTTCGCAGCGCTGGACGCTGCCACTCCTGGCGGGATCGATGGCCGCACCCTGCGCCTGCTCGCCCAGGGGGATTGGGGCGCGCCAGGCCTGGCCGGTCCTGCCAAGTCCGTGACCCGAGCCGCGCTGGGGCCATTGCTGGGTAACGCTCCCTTGCGTTCCCGCGAGCTGATGCAGCGGCTCGCCGCGCGTCGGCGTGGTTAACTGATATCCTGATTGGACAAGCTTTTCCACGGAGACCCTCTTATGCATGCGCCCCGAATCCTGCTCGGCGTCAATATCGACCATATCGCGACCCTGCGCCAGGCTCGCGGCACACGTTATCCCGATCCGGTGCAAGCGGCGTTGCTGGCCGAAGAGGCCGGTGCCGATGGCATTACCCTGCACCTGCGCGAAGATCGCCGGCATATCCAGGAGCGCGACGTGCGCTTGCTCAAGGAGATGCTCAATACTCGCATGAACCTCGAAATGGCCGTGACCGAGGAAATGCTCGCGTTCGCCGAGGAGCTCCGTCCCGCCCATGTGTGTCTGGTGCCCGAGAAACGTGAGGAGCTGACCACCGAGGGTGGCTTGGACGTGGTGGGCAATCGGCAAGCGATCGCCGAGGCCTGCGAGCGTCTGGCTGCGGTCGGCTGCCAGGTGTCGTTGTTCATCGATCCGGAATCCGAGCAGATTCGCACGGCAGCGGCGGTGGGGGCTCCGGTCGTCGAATTGCATACCGGTGCCTACGCCGAGGCGCAAGGGGAGGAGGCACGCATCGAGCATGCGCGGATCGCGGCGGCAGCGGAACTGGCCGGTGACTTGGGGCTGACGGTCAATGCCGGTCACGGTCTGCATTATCACAACGTCGAAGCCATTGCCGCCATTGCCGGTCTTCACGAGCTCAACATCGGCCATGCCATCATTGCACGGGCGTTATTCGTGGGCCTCAAGGAGGCGGTCGCCGAAATGAAGCGCCTGGCCATTGCCGGCCAGGAAGCCGGATTGCTGGCCGCCCTCGAGGAACACGATCACGAACATGACGCCGGAGGCGGCTGTTGCCCATGATCATCGGTATCGGTACCGACCTGGCGCGTGTCGAGCGCTTCTCCGCCGCCATGACGCGTCACGGCGAGCGTTTTGCCTTGCGCGTGCTGGGGGATATCGAGCGCGAGTGTCTCGCCGCGCATCCGCTACCGGCTGCTTATCTTGCCAAACGCTTTGCCGCCAAGGAGGCGTTCGTCAAGGCGCTGGGTACTGGCCTGCGTAGAGGCATGCGCTGGGACGAGATCCAGGTCACCAATGACGCCCTCGGGCGGCCGTCTCTGGTGCTATCGGGTCAGGCCAAGGCGTTGGCCGATGCCGCCGGCGTTCGCAGCATTCATCTGTCGTTGAGCGACGAGGACGAGTTGGCCTGCGCGTTCGTCGTTCTCGAAGGCTGATCCGCGGCGTTCTCCGCCTGCCAGGCACGCAGTCGTTCCATGGCGTCGAAGAGCTCCTCGAGCAAGGGTTTCACCTTGTCGAGGCCGCGTGTGCGGAGCCGTGTTTCCAGCGTTTCTGCCACTAATGCCAGTTGCGGTACTCCGCAGTAACGGCAGGCACCGTTGAGCGCATGGATGGCGTCCAGGAAGGCCTCGGCATCGCCGTCTTGCCAAGCTTGACGCAGGGCGGTATCGCTGTCGTCGAGGTTGTCCAGCAAGTGTGTCAGGGTCTCTTCGGCGAGTCTTGCTCGTCCCCCGGCGAGCGTGGTGCCGAGCGCCATGTCGACGATCGGCAGCTCGTCGCCAGGAGCCGCCTCGAGCGCCGAAGGCGTTTCAGAGGATATCGTCGATGGCGTCAGCGGCAGGTTGAGGTGCTGACTGAGCAGGTTGGTCAGCAGCTGGCTATCGAGAGGCTTGATGAGCACATCATGCATGCCATGGTGCAATAGGCGCTGCCGTTCCTCTTCCAGCGCATGGGCGGTAACGGCGATGATGGGACAATGGCGCCAGACGCCTCCCAGCTTGCGCAATGCATGAGTCGTAGCGACGCCATCCATGCCGGGCAGGCGGATATCCATCAATACCAGGTCGACCGACTCGCTCTGGGCCAATGCCAGGGCTTCCTCGCCACTGGTGGCCAATAACGACGACAGTCCCAGGTCGTCGAGCAGTTCCTTCATCAGCATGCGATTCGAAGCCGTGTCATCGACCACCAGAATCCTTGCCAAGGCAGGGGGAGACGCGGGCGTGACCATTTGGGGCTGAGTCGGAGGAGCATCGAGCCAGTGCTCCAGAGTCGCGGCCAGCGCCTGCCGCGACAGCGGGCGAGTCAAGACCTCGCCACCATGGCGTAGTCTCAATTCCGGGGTGTCGAAGGGATCGGCGTTGATCAGCAGGACGGTGGGACAAGGCATGGCATCGAGGCATGCCTGCCAGCTCGCAAGCGCCGCACCGTCGAGGTCTTCGTTTTGCAAGCCGGCCAGCAGCAGTGCCGGGGGCTCGGCATCGACGCGAGAAGAGGACTCGATCAGTGTCACGCGGGCTCCCCAGCATTTCAGCAGGTGGAGTAGGGCATGGCGCGTTGGCAGATGGGGTTCGTACAGGGCGATCGGGGCACCATTGAGTGCCAGTTCGGGGGCGCGCTCCTCGAGGCTTCTTGCCAGCAGTGGCAGGGTAAAGGCAAAGGTGCTGCCTCGGTCTGGCTGACTGTCGACGCCGATCTCGCCTCCCATCTGCCTGACGAGCTGACGGCAGATCATTAGCCCCAAGCCGGTGCCGCCATACTGGCGGGTATCGCTGACACTGGCCTGGCTGAAGGCCTGGAAGAGCCGCTCCTGGCTCTCCGGTGTGAGGCCGATGCCCGTATCGCTGACGCTGATCTTGAGGGTGACCTGGGTGGTCTGGGTCTCTTCGACCATGACCCTCACGATCACCTCGCCCCGATCGGTAAACTTGATGGCATTGTGGACCAGGTTGGTCAACACCTGCTTGATGCGTAACGGGTCGCCCTGCAACTGGGCAGGAACGTCATCATAGACCAACCCCAATAGGTGTAGGCGTTTCTGGTGTGCTTGGGGAGCCTGCAACCCCAGCACCTCGTCCACCAGGGTGACCATGTCGAGATTGACGGCTTCGAACTCCAGCTTGCCGGCCTCGATCTTGGAAAAATCGAGAATGTCGTTGATCAGCGACAACAGGCTGTCAGAAGCCTTTTGCATGTGTTCCAGCCATTCGCGTTGCCGGGCATTCAGACGCGAGCGGCCCAGTAACTGGCAGAAACCGATGATGCCATTCAAGGGGGTGCGAATCTCGTGGCTCATGTTGGCCAGGAATTCGGTCTTGATGCGGTTGGCCTCCAGCGCTCGGCGGTGCGCCATATCGAGTTCGATGTTCTTGATCTCGATGGTTTCCATGGACTCCTGGAGGTCCTGGGTCGTCTGTTCGACATGCCGTTGCATGTCGTCGCGGGCGTGGGCCAGATGCTCGGCCAGGGTGTTGATGCCGGCAGCGAGCTGTTCTGCTTCCTTGGATCCCCGCGTGGGCATGCGATGTTGATAGTTGCCGGCATTGAGGCGAAGCAAGGCTTGCTGGATGTCGTGGAGCGGTCGTGTCAGGCGGCGACTGACGAGGTAGGCAAGCAGGAACAGCAACAGGCCGGCGACCAGCCCGGTCAGCCCGGCGAGGGCCGACTGGCGATAGGTGCCCAACGCCAGCGATGTGGTATCGATGGCGACGGTCAACCAGCGGGTCGGGGGTATCGTGCCGCTTTCCTGCCGGAAGGGTGGCAACGGCACGCTAAGGTGCCAGTGATCGCCTCGGGTGTCGAGGCGCGTGCCGAGAGTCCCCGGCGGGGCAACATCGGCCTGTTGCTGGCCGAGATGCAACAGCGTCTGGCCGCGGCTGTCATGGATGCGTAGCGAGCGGACCTCGTCGATGTCCAGCAGCCGCTGTGCCAACTCGTGCAGGGCTGCTGGCTGGTCCCGGGACAACGCATCGCCCAGCGCCGGAGCCAACAGTTCGGCCCCAGTGGTCAAGCGTGCCTCGAGTGCTGCCTTGCGGACCCCGGCGTCGTGCCTGATCGACTGAGCGAAGAGCAGCAGCATCACGCCTAGGGGAACCCCCAACAATAGCAGCAAGAGGCGCGTTCTCATCGGCATCGCGAGCATCCGGTAACGATATTCAAGTCCCACAGTATGCCACACTGACGCTCGATACCTGTCACCCGTCGTCCGGCCCGGATATAATGCGGAAAGGCTTTTCCAGAAGGAAGGTTAGATGCATTTCCCAACGCTCGAGGATGTGGTCGGCAATACCCCCCTGGTGCGCCTGAAGCGTATCGCGGCGGGCCGCAACAATACGTTGTTGGCCAAGCTCGAAGGTAATAATCCGGCCGGTTCGGTGAAAGACCGTCCGGCCTTGTCGATGCTGGCCGAAGCGGAGGCGCGCGGGGAGATCCGTCCCGGGGATACGTTGATCGAGGCGACCTCGGGCAATACCGGCATTGCTCTGGCCATGGCGGCGGCGATCAAGGGCTACCGCATGGTGTTGATCATGCCGGAGAGCGCTTCCAACGAGCGCAAGCAGGCCATGGCCGCCTTCGGTGCCACGTTGATTTCCGTGACCAAGGAGCAGGGCATGGAAGGTGCCCGTGATCTGGCCGAAACCATGATCGCTCGCGGTGAAGGCAAACCGCTCAATCAATTCGCCAACCCGGACAACCCGTTGGCACATTTTCGCACCACGGGGCCCGAACTCTGGGAGCAGACCGGCGGCGCGGTGACGCACTTCGTCAGTTCCATGGGCACCACCGGCACCATCATGGGCGTTTCGAAATACCTCAAGCAGCGTAACGAGGCGATCCAGATCGTCGGCCTGCAGCCCGAGGACGGCGCCAGCATCGCCGGCATTCGTCGCTGGCCTGCCGAGTATTTGCCCAGTATCTTCGATGCCTCGCGGGTCGATCGGGTGCTGGACATCGGCCAGCACGAGGCCGAAGAACATATGCGTCGCCTGGCGCGCGAGGAAGGCATCCTCGCCGGGGTGTCGTCCGGCGGGGCGCTGGCTGGCGCCTTGCGCATCGCCGCGGAAGTCGAGAATGCCGTGATCGTGTTCATCGTCTGCGATCGGGGTGACCGCTATCTGTCCACCGGTCTCTTCGCTCCGGAGCTCTGATATGGCGATGTTGGGCAAGCGTCGGCCGTCGCGGTCGGCGCCAGACAAGCCACGGGTCAAGGCATCCGACCGCGCGGCATCGTCGGGCCCAGGCGTCGAGATTCTCCGGCTGGCCCATGATGGTCGCGGGGTGGCGCGTTCGGCCTGCGGCAAGACGCTGTTCGTCGATCATGCCCTGCCTGGCGAGCGTGTCGAGGTGGCGGTACACCGCTCGCGCAAGCGTTTCGACGAGGCGCATCTGCGTGATGTGCTCGCGCCTTCTCCCCAGCGTGTCGAACCGAGCTGCCAGCATTTCGGCCAGTGCGGCGGTTGCGATCTTCAGCATCTGGCGCTCGAAGGGCAGCGCGAACACAAGCGGGCGGTGCTGATCGAGCAACTGGCCAGACAGGGGATCGAGACGGGGATCGCTCCGGAATTGCTGGCGGCGAGCGGCGAAGGCTATCGCCGTCGAGCCAGACTGGGGGTCAAGGTCGATGCGCAGGGGCAGGTGCATCTGGGCTTTCGGGCACGGCATAGCCATCACCTGGTGGACATCCACCACTGCACCATCCTGGTTCCGGAACTGGCCCGCTTGCTCGTGCCACTGCACCGCCTGTTGGCGGGCCTCGAGGCACCGCGTCAGGTCGGTCATATCGAATTGCTCGCGAGCGAGACGGGGCCTTGCCTGGTGGTGCGCCAACTTCGCGACAACCCCGTCGACGCCGATCGCTGGCGGGCCTTTGCCGCCGATCACGAGGTGGCGCTGGGCTGGCTCGTGGGTCGTGAAACCCCGCAACTTTCCTGGCTGACCGCGATGCCGGATCTGCACTATACCTTGGTAAGTGGGGTCCATGAATTGGTACTGGGCTTCGCGCCTGGTGATTTCCTGCAGGTCGGAGCCGAAATCAATCAGCGCCTGGTCGACACGGCGCTCGACTGGCTGATGCCCACGCACGGTGAGCGGGTTCTCGACCTGTTCGCCGGCGTCGGCAACTTCAGCCTGGCGTTGGCGGTGCAGGCTGCCGAGGTGACCGCCGTGGAGGGCAACCCGGTCATGGTGGCGCGGCTGGCCGACAACGCCCGGCGTAACGAATTGGAGCATGTCAGCGCGCGCCAGGCGGACCTCAGTCGGGAGCAGACGCTGGAAGAAATGTCGCCGAATGGCGTCGATCTCGTGGTGCTCGACCCCCCGCGAGAGGGCGCCGAGGCCGTGTGTCACTGGCTCGCCGGGAGTGCAGTGCCCAGGATCCTCTATATCTCCTGCGATCCAGCGACCCTGGCTCGCGATGCGGCACAGCTCGTGCAGGGTGGTTACCGCATCACACGTTCGGCCGTGGCGGACATGTTTCCGCACACGGCGCATCTGGAATCGATGCTGCTCTTCGAACGTGCTACCACGCGCGACATCAAAGGAGGGAGGCTGGAACATGGTTAAGGTTCGAGAAGACCAGCCACTGACCAATGACGGCATGGTGGATATCGATCAGTGGCTGACGCGCTTACAAGAAGACGTGACACTACGCGATGTCGATGAGATGCGTGAGGCCTGTCGTCTGGCTCACGAGTTGGCGCGGGAGGCGGGCCGTCCTCACAAGGCCTGGTTGAGGGATGGCTCGAGCTTTCGTACGGGACTGGAGATGGCCGATATCCTTGGAGAGCTCAGGCTCGACCAGGCGTCTCTCGAAGCCGCGGTGCTGTATCGCGCCGTGCGTGAAGGGCTGATCGACATCGGGATCATCGCCAAGCGTTTCGGTGACGAGGTCGCCAGGCTGATCGATGGGGTATTGCAGATGGCAGCGATCAGCCATCAGACGCCGAGCCAGGGGCTGTCGCAGCACAACCAGCAGGACAACCTGCGCAAGATGCTGGTGACCATGATCGACGATGTGCGTGTGGCGTTGATCAAGATCGCCGAGCGCACCTGCGCCTTGCGCCAGGTGAAGGACGCCACCCGTGAGAAACGCCTGCGGGTAGCCCGCGAGGTGTTCGACATCTACGCCCCCCTGGCCCACCGTCTGGGGATCGGCCACCTCAAGTGGGAACTGGAGGACCTGTCCTTCCGCTACCTGCACGAGGACGACTACAAGACCATCGCCAAGCTGCTGGCCGAGAAGCGTCTCGATCGCGACCGCTATATCAATGACGTGGTGGAGACGCTCAAGGGATTGCTCGAGGCCCAGGGCATCACCCGGTACGACGTCGACGGTCGAGCCAAGCACATCTATTCGATCTGGCGCAAGATGAAGCGCAAGCGCATCGACTTCTCCCAGGTCTATGACGTGCGGGCGGTACGTATCCTGGTGCCCGAAGTCACCGATTGCTATACCGCACTGGGGATTGTGCATTCGCGCTGGCACCATGTGCCCAACGAGTTCGACGACTACATCGCCAACCCCAAGAAGAACGGCTATCAATCGCTGCACACCGCGGTACTGGGCCCCGAGAACAAGGTGCTGGAGATCCAGATTCGTACCTTCGCCATGCACGAGGAAGCCGAGCTCGGCGTCTGTGCCCACTGGCGTTACAAGGGCCACGACACCAGCGCCAAGAGTCGCAGTTACGAGGAGAAGATCGCCTGGTTGCGCCAGGTGCTCGAATGGCAGGAGGAAGTCGGCGACCTGGGCGACCTGCGCGAGGGGCTCGCCAGCGACGTGGCGCCGGACCGCATCTATGTATTCACTCCCGATGGCCATGTGATCGACCTGCCCAGGGTCGCCACGCCCATTGACTTCGCTTACCGGGTACATACCGAGATCGGGCATCGCTGCCGGGGCGCCAAGGTCAATGGACGCATCGTGCCGTTGACCTACAAGCTCAGGACCGGCCAGCAGGTAGAGATCCTGACCGCCACCAAGGGCGGACCGAGTCGCGACTGGCTGAATCCGTCGCTGGGTTTCGTGCGTACTTCCCGGGCACGCTCCAAGATCCAAGTCTGGTTCAAGCAGCAAGCCCGTGACCAGAATCTCGAGGAAGGCCGGGCGCTGTTCGACAAGGAAATGAAGCGCCTGGATATCGAGGACATCGATCTCGTGCGACTGGCCAAGTCGGTCAACTATGCGACGCCGGATGACATGTATGCGGCTTTGGGGGCCGGCGACCTGCGTATCGGTCAGGTCCTTCACCAGGCCCAGCAGCTGTTCGGGGACAGCGATGACCAGGAGCAGCTCGATCGCTTGCTTGCCAAGCCCAAGCGAACGCCGAGCAAGGATCCCAGTGACGGCATTACCGTGCTTGGCGTCGGTAACCTCAAGACCAGCATGGCCAACTGTTGTCATCCGGTGCCTGGCGATCAGATCGTCGGCTTCATTACGCAGGGTCGCGGCGTGACCATCCACCGTCAGGACTGCCCGAACATCCTGCAGTTGCGCGTCGATGAGCCCAACCGCATCGTTGACGTGGAATGGGGTGAGCGCGCCCATACCCAGTACCCGGTGGATATCGAGATCGAGGCCTGGGACCGTTCGGGGTTGCTGCGTGACGTGACCAATGTGCTCAGCCACGACAAGGTCAATGTGCTCTCGGTAAACACCCGCACTGACACCGACGATGGTATCGCGCGCATGACGATCACCGTGGAGGTCGATGGCCTGGAGACCTTGGGACGGCTGTTCTCGCGCATCCAGCAATTGCCCAACGTGACCGACGTCAAGCGCCTGCGTAGTGGCGCCGGTAGCAAGAAGCACAAGAGGCGCCAGGCATGAGCGAACATCGCTATGATCTCGATGATCTGTTGACCCTGATGGCGGTGTTGCGCGATGAGCGGCTCGGCTGTCCCTGGGATCTCGAGCAGGATTGGGATTCCATCGTGCCGCATACTCTCGAAGAGGCTTACGAGGTAGCTGACGTCATCGAACGCCGGGCCTTCGACGAGTTGCCCGGGGAGCTCGGCGACCTGTTGTTCCAGGTGGTCTACTACTGTCAGTTCGCTGCGGAAGAGGAGCGGTTCGACTTCCATGACGTGGTGCATATCCTGACCGCCAAGATGCTGCGTCGCCATCCGCATGTGTTTCCCGATGGTACCCTGGCCACACGGCGTACCGATGCGACGGCCGCCGAGGTGGCGACATCCCAGGTGCACGGCCGCTGGGAAAGCCTCAAGGCTGAGGAGCGTGCCGAGCGTGCGGCGACCTCGGTGCTCGACGACGTGCCGCGGACGCTGCCGGCCCTGTCGCGGGCGGCCAAGCTATCCAAGCGTGCCGCCCGTGTCGGCTTCGACTGGCCAGACGCGCGCGGCGTGATCGCCAAGATCCGCGAGGAGCTCGACGAGGTCGAGCAGGCCTTGGCGGCGGAGGACCGGGAGCAGGCGGGCGAGGAGGTCGGTGACCTGCTGTTCGCCGTGGTCAACCTGGCGCGGACCTTGAACTCCGATCCGGAGCAGCGCTTGCGAGCCACCAATACCAAGTTCGAACGGCGCTTCCGCTACGTCGAGACCTCGCTGATCGAGGAAGGGACCTTCGGTGAGGCCAGTCTCGACGAGATGGAATATCACTGGCAGCGGGCCAAGGGCACCGAATCCAATTGCTGAATACCGCAGGGCGATGTGCCCGCGGTGCCGAAGGGGGAACCCCATGAGTCATGATTTGCATGAATCCCTGCGCGATAACGTGCGGGTGCTGGGCGACAGCCTCGGGCGAACCATCGCCGACGATCAGGGTGATGCCTTCGTCGACAAGATCGAGGCCATTCGCAGCTTCGCCAAGCGCGGGCGCCAGGGCGATCAGCAGGCGCGGCGCGAGCTGATCGAGTACCTGCGGCGGCTGCCTGACCGCGACCTGTTGCCGGTGACCCGTGCCTTCAACCAGTTCCTCAACCTGGCCAATATCGCCGAGCAGCACTATCGCGCACGTTTTCGGCGCGTCGAAGACTACAAGCCCGGTTCCCAGCCGGCACTCGACGAATTGCTGGCACGGGCGCAGGAAGCGGGACACCACCCGCGCAAACTGGTGGAAACGCTTGCCGGCATGCGTGTCGAACTGGTACTCACGGCGCATCCTACCGAAGTCATCCGCCGTACCCTGATCCAGAAGTACGACGCTATCGATGATTGCCTGACGGCCATCGAAGCGTCCTCCGACTATCCGGAGAAGGCCAGTCGCGCCCATGGTCGCCTGGAAGAGCTGATCAGCCAGGCCTGGCATACCGACGAGATTCGTCACGAGCGCCCGACACCGGTGGACGAGGCCAAATGGGGCTTTGCGGTGATCGAGAATTCGCTGTGGCAGGCAGTGCCGGATTTCCACCGCGATCTCGACTCCCTGCTACTGGAAACCGCTGGCGAACGCTTGCCGCTGGATGCCGCGCCGTTGCGTTTCGCCTCCTGGATGGGCGGCGATCGCGACGGTAATCCCAATGTCACCGCCAAGGTCACCCGTGAAGTGCTGCTGCTGGGACGCTGGATGGCTGCCGATCTCTACATGCGCGATCTCGAACAGTTGAAGGTCGAGCTGTCGATGTGGAAGGCCAACAGCGCGCTGCGGGCCGAGGTCGGGGACGAAGCCGAGCCCTACCGTGTGCTGCTCAAGCGCCTGGCGGCACGCGTCGAGGCAACCCGCGACTGGGCCAAGGCGTGTCTCGATGGTCGTCCTCACGAGGGAGGGGCGATCATCGAAAACCGCGATCAGCTCTATGCACCGCTGCTGGCCTGCTATCGGTCACTGTGCGACGTGGGTCTCGACACCATCGCCAATGGTGTGCTGCTGGATACCCTGCGTCGGGTGGCCGTGTTCGGCGTGACGCTGACCAAGCTCGACATTCGCCAGGAAGCCAGCCGGCATGCCCAGGTCTTCGAGGAGCTGACGGACTTTCTGGGGCTCGGCCACTATCGCGAATGGGATGAATCCCAGCGCCAGGACTTCCTGCTCGCCGAACTCGAGTCGCCACGGCCGCTGATCCCGCGCCGCTGGGAGTGTTCCACCGAGACCCGGGAGGTCATCGATACCTTCCGGGTCATCGCCCGCGAGCAACGCGAAGCGCTGGGAACCTACATCATCTCCATGGCCGCACAGCCATCCGATGTGCTGGCGGTGGCGTTGTTGATGAAGGAGGTGGGCGGCGACGTGCGCCTGCCTATCGCACCACTGTTCGAGACCCTGGACGACCTCAACCGTGCCGGCGACGTCATCGACCGCCTGCTGGCGCTGCCGGGGTATCGGCACCTGGCCGGCGACGTCCAGGAGGTGATGATCGGCTACTCGGATTCGGCCAAGGATGCCGGTCAACTGGCCGCCGCCTGGGCGCAGTACCGCGCGCAGGAAACCCTGGTGCAGGTGTGTGAGTCGCACGGCGTCGACCTGACCCTGTTCCATGGCCGCGGCGGTACCGTCGGTCGTGGTGGTGGGCCGGCACACGCGGCGATCCTGTCGCAACCCCCGGGCTCGGTGGACGGTAGCCTACGGGTCACCGAGCAGGGCGAGATGATCCGTTTCAAGTTCGGACAGCCGGATATTGCCCTGCGCTCCATGGAGATCTATACCTGTGCGGTGCTCGAGGCCACATTGCTGCCGCCGCCGGCTCCCGAGCCGGTGTGGCGCGAGGAGATGGACCGCCTGGCCGAGATCGCCCATCGTGGCTATGTCGGTGTGGTGCGCGAGAACCCGGATTTCGTCCCCTACTTTCGCGCGGTGACGCCGGAGGGGGCGCTGGGACGCCTGCCATTGGGGTCGCGTCCCACCAAGCGGCGTCAGGATGGTGGCGTGGAGACGCTGCGCGCCATTCCCTGGATCTTCGCCTGGACCCAGACTCGATTGATGTTGCCGGCCTGGCTGGGGAGCGGCGATGCCTTCATCACGCGCCTGGAGGAGGACGGTGGCCTGGAACGGTTGCGCGAAATGCGCGGCAGGTGGCCTTTCTTCGGCACCTACCTCGACATGCTGGAGATGCTGCTGGCCAAGGGCGACGTGGATATCACCGCCTATTACGAACATCGTCTGGTCGACGAGCCGAGTCTACAGGCCTTGGGCAAGGACCTGCGCGGTCGCTTCACACGTTTGCAGAGCGTGTTGCTCGAGATCCTCGATCAGCAGGAGCTGCTGGAAGAAACGCCCTTGATTCGTCAGGCGATCGAGGTTCGCAACCCCTATATCGATCCGCTGCACGGCCTCCAGGCCGAGCTGTTGCAGCGTAATCGCGATGCCGACGGTGCCATCAGCCCTGAACTATCGCGGGCACTGATGGTGACCATGGCGGGGATAGCCGCGGGGCTGCGCAACACCGGCTAGAAAGGCCAGCCGGGCCGGTGCCGTGTTGAAGGATTACTATGACGTGATGCCGCACCGACATGGCTATGTTCAGGCGAGGAGCAGCAATATTCCCAAGGTGGCCAGGGCCGCGGCGGAAAAAGTGCTTAGATCGCCTTCCAGGACGTCGGCGGGGCTCGTAGCGTCGAGCCAGGCCCAAGGGCTGTCGCGATGGGTAACGAGCCAGGCGGCACTGATGCCGGTGAGAGCGGCGACGCTCAACAGGGCACCGGTGCAGCTTCCCCCCAATTGGCTCAGCGGCCAGCCGAACGCCACGATCAGGATCGCCACGAGCGATGGCCGAGTGACCCCGGGAGAGGGGTGCCGTATGCCGGTCAGGTGTGAACGAAGAGGAGAGATGATAGCGATCATGGCGGAAGCCCGAAGGATTGGATTCCCACTCTACGGTCGCATTCTTAAGAAACGCTTACGCTCGTAAAAATGGTGAAGGAGTCCCTCGGCGCATGCCACGATGCCTTCAGTGCTTCTCGGAGGACTAGGTGGTGCCGACCTCCGTTTTCGTGAGACTGGTCGGGGCCACGAACAGCGGCGCGGCATCTGCGTCGCCACGGCAGTCGGCAACGGCCGTGGCGGGAATCAACCACCACTCTTCGCTATTCTGGAAACCAAGATCCCGGGCTTCGTCGAGTGCCACGCATTCCAGGGCGTCGCGGTGGTGCTGGTCGATGAGCATCCAGCGTACGTCGGGTGCTTGCTGCAGCCACGCGTAGGCACGTTCGAGCTGTGACTCGAGAGGGGTGTGATACCCGAAATGCACGCTCGGCTGGCGGCTCTGGAGCAGGAATTCCTCATCGAAAGCCGGGAGTGCCAGCCAGGCATCGGGCCCGGTGATCGCCGCCACGCGTTGCATCATGGCATTGGGAGATCGGGTCTCGTTCATTAGGCTATAGCCCCAGGTCGACCAGAGCCCCCAGAACACGGCAAACCATAGTGTCAACGCCAGCAGACCGCGACGTGGTTTGAGCCAACCGAGCAGTGCCATGGCGGCCACGCCCAGGGTGATCCACCAGGCCCAAGGCGATAGGTCATGCCGTTGGGCCAGCGCCTGCAAGGCCGGCAATCCCAGTTTGCCCAGCATGCCGGCGGCAAGTAGAACCCCTCCCAACAGCACCAACGTCACAGCCCCCAGGTGTTGCAAGCCGCGTCGTTGCCATAACCCTGGCAATAGCGGGGCCATGGCCAGTACCAGAAAAGGGATGGTGGGCAGCATGTAGACACCGCGCTTGCCCGGTGACAGGCTGAAGAAGACGATGATCAATCCCATGGCGCTCAGTGGCAGGATGATACGTGTGTCATGGCGTTTGAAACGTCGCCACCAGGCCGGGATCGCCCAAGGCAAAGCCAGTGTCAGCGGCATCCATGCCCAGGGCAGTACCTGGCTGAGGTAGTAGTACCAGGGCTTGACGTGGTGCCAGGCATCGGCATAGCGCTCGCCAGTCTGCTTGAACAGGATATTGTCACGATAGGCGGCGAGTGACGGGTCATCGCCGAGGCTGGTCATGACGATCATCGGCAGTCCCCATAGCGCGACCACTGCCAGTAGTATTCCGATGCCGGCGATCAGCTCGCGAAAGCGCAAAGAAGTGATCTGACCATCGCGTCCCAACCAGTACCAGGCGGGTAGCAGGGCCAGCGGCAGGAAACCGACTCCCTTGGTCAGAATCCCCAATCCCATCGCAGCCCAGCCTGCACACCACCAGCGCCATGCCGGACCCAGCAAGGCATGGCGCAGCAGACCATAGGCGCCCAGGGTGGTGAAGAAGGTCAGCAGCATGTCGATCTGCGCGGTCTTGGCCTGCAGGGTGAACTGTAGCGTGGTCAGTAGGGCGATACCTCCGAGCAACGCGATTCGGCGCCCATGCAAGCGGCGTAGCAGGTCCATCACCAGGGTGAGGGTGCCCAGCGCGGCGAGCAGCGACGGCAGCAGAAATCCCAGTCGCACGGAGCCGGTAAGGGCAATGCCCAAGGCTGTGACCCACATGAACAGTGGCGGCTTGTCAGGGTAGAGTTCTCCGCCACGATGCGGGAGCCAGAAGTTGCCGGTCTTGGGCATCTCGAGGGCATTGAGTGCGAAACGTGGCTCATCCGCGGGCCAGGGATCGCGCAGACCGATACCCAGTCCCAACACAAGCAGTGCTAAGAGTATCAACAGCCATGTGGCCAAGCGCTCATGACGACGCGTGAATGTCGGCAAGCAGGTAAGCGTGGCCATCATGCAGTGCTCTCCCGCCGGGGTGCTTCGCGACGGATCAGCATCAGGTTGCGCAGGTAGATGATCAGTCCCGCTCCCTGCCCCAGCACGAACACCGGGTCGCGGCGATACAGGGCGTAGGCCAGCAGGGTCGCTCCCCCAGCGAGGCTCAGGAACCAGAAGGCCAGTGGTATCACGCTGCGCCCCGCACGTTCGCTGGCCAACCATTGCACCAGGAAGCGTGCACTGAATAACGCTTGGCCGAGAAAGCCTATCGTCAGCCACAGCCCGCTCTGGCTCATACCTCCTCCTGTGAATGACGGAATATATCGTGGGTGGCTCCCAAGGGGACCGTCATGATCGGCAACCGCGAACGGCGGCATAGCCACATCACCCCGAACAGGTCGACCAGCCCCGCCCACAGGCGATCGTGCAGGCCGTAGTGGGAACGGCCGGTCCGTCGTGGTCGGTGATTGACCGGTAGAGACAGGCAGCGTCCGCCTTGGGATCGTACCAGGGCCGGCAGGAAACGATGCATATGATCGAAATAGGGCAGGGTGAGAAAGATGTCGCGACGCATGATCTTGAGGCCACAGCCGGTATCCGGTGTGGCATCGCCTAGTAGCGTGGCGCGTACCCCATTGGCGATGCGCGACGAAATGCGCTTGAGCCAGCTATCCCGCCGCAGGGTGCGGTGGCCGATGACTATCGCCACATCATTGTGTTGTGCCTGTCTTAGCAAGCGAGAGATATCGGCCGGGTCGTTTTGGCCGTCGGCATCCAACGTCGCCAGCCACGTGCCGCGAGCGCGGCGGGCCGCATGCCAGATCGACGTGCTCTGACCGGCACTCTCGGCATGTCGCAAGGCCATCAGCCGCGGATCGTCGGCGGCGCGTTCGCACAGCACGTTCCAGCTACGATCGCGGGAGCCGTCGTCGACCACCAGAACCTCATGGTCGAGTGTGCCCAGCGCCCGCTCGATCTCATCGAGCAGCGCGGTCAGGTTATCTGCTTCGTCCCGGGCTGGCACGATAACGGAGAGCAGAGGGGCAGACATACGCAATGACCTCGGTGGCGATTGGACTCGCTCAGCCTGGCGCGATTAGCTTAAGGTATCCTTATGCAACGTGCTGTCGGGCATGGCGACGAGGCATTAAGGAAACCTTAAGGCCCCGGGGTCGATGATGGCGGTCAGGAGTTGGATGAGGACCGACGATGCGAGTGTTGCTGGTGGAAGACGATCCGCTGCTTGGGGACGGCGTCAAGACCGCTCTCATACGTGCTGGCTATGCGGTGGACTGGTTGTCACGGGGCGTCGATGCCCTGGCGGCTTTGAAGACCGAGGATTTCTCGGTGGTAATACTCGATCTGGGCTTGCCCGATATCGACGGTTTGGAGGTGTTGGCCGAAATTCGTCGTCATAGTCGTTTGCCGGTGTTGATACTCACGGCCCGCGATGCCGTGGAGGAACGCATTCGCGGCTTGGACGCCGGTGCCGATGACTATGTCCTCAAGCCCTTCGACCTCCAGGAACTGCTGGCCCGCTTGCGGGTGGTGACGCGCCGTGCCGAAGGTCGTGCCTCCCAGGCGTTGATCCTTGGCGGGCTGGCGATCGACGAGGCCCAGCATCGGGTGAGCTGGCAGGGACAGGAGATCATCCTGGGACGGCGTGAATTCGCCTTGTTGCTGGAACTGGCGCGTTATCCCGACAAGGTGCTGCCACGCTCACGTCTGGAAAGCCTTCTCTACGGGTGGGGCGAGGAAGTGGAATCCAACGCCTTGGAGGTGCATGTGCACCACCTGCGTCGCAAGCTCGACAAGAAGCTGATCGCTACCGTGCGTGGGATTGGTTATCGCCTGGATAGTCGAGTGGCATGAGTTCCATCCGTCGTTACCTGACCTCGACATTGGCGCTGGTGCTGGTGGCTGCCGCCACACTGAGCCTGATCGCCGCCTATTTCACCACCCATCACGAGATGGAAGAGATCCTGGATGCGCAATTGAGCCTGCAAGGGCGCATCGTCTCGGCGTTGGTCGGTCCGGAGACACCGCGCGACACCTATGTCAGGATTGCCCGTCATCTGGACCAGCCAGGGCATCCGGCGCGTTGGTACGGTGATGAAGCGCCCGATGGCAACTCGTCTTTCGGCATGCGATACCACCATGAAGAGCGGATGCTGTCCGTCGGGGTCTGGAACGCCGATGGCAGCCCTTGGCTGCTGGGAGCCGAATGGAATGATGCCGGCCCTTTTCCGGGACCCGACAGGGAGGGCTACCGTTGGCAGGAGTACGACGGCCAGCGCTGGCGAGTGTTCAGTTTGCCGCTTAACGAGAGGCAGCGTTGGTTGAGCATCGGCCTGAGCGAAGATTTTCACGACGAACTGTCGCGCAAGGTGGCTCTGGCCGACCTCCTGCCCATGCTGATTGCCTTGCCGGTGTTGTTGGTGCTGATGGGAATGCTGATCCACCGTGGTCTCGGTCCTATTGCACGCCTGTCACAGCAGGTGAAAGGGCGAGGCGCCAGCGACCTTAGCCATATCGAACTCGAGGTTCCTCGTGAGCTGGTGGCTCTGCGGGATGTGTTCAACGATTTCATGGGGCGCCTCGGCGAGGCCCTGGATCGTGAGCGCCGTTTCACCGCCGATGCCGCCCATGAGTTACGCACACCGTTGGCAGCATTGAAGATCCATCTCGACAATGCCATGGCCGGTGAGCAGACCTCTCTGCGCAAGGCCTATGACGGTATCGAACGCTTACAGCGAGTCGTCGATCAGTTGCTGATTCTGGCGCGTCTCGACTCCCAGCAGCAGGCGGTGGCCGAACGTCTCGACTTGCGTGCCCTGGTGCTGGAACTGGCCGCGGAGCTATGGCCATTGGCTGAGGCCCATGCCCAGGAGCTGGAAGTCAGGGAGTCGTCACCGTTATGGATAGAGGGCGATGCCACCGAACTGGGGATACTGATCCGTAACCTGCTCGACAATGCACTGCGCTACACACCCGATGGTGGCCGAGTCGAAGTGGCACTTGGCCGTGACGGGAGTGACACATGGCTGAGTATCCGCGACAGTGGTACAGGAATTCCCGAGGAATTGCTCGACGTGGTGACAGAGAGGTTTCGACGTGTCGCCGATCAACAGGTCAGCGGAAGCGGCCTGGGACTGTCCATTGCCGTGGAGTTGGCCAAACGTCAGCAGGCACGGCTTACCCTGCGCAACTGTCAGGGAGGAGGGCTTGAAGCGCTGCTCGAGTGGGTGGAAAAAAAGGGCCCTGGCCGTGCCAGGGCCCCGCTTGCGTAGTCGGTCACCATCAGGACGGCTGTTTGACCGTACGCAGGTAAGGCTTCAGCGTGGTGAAGCCTTCGGGATACTTCTGCTTGGCTTCCTCGTCGCTGACCGACGGCGGAATGATGACGTCTTCACCTGGCTTCCAGTTCACCGGTGTGGCAAGGGTGTGCTTGGAGGTCAGCTGGACGGAATCCAGCAGGCGCAGCACCTCGTTGAAGTCACGACCGGTGGTCATGGGATAGACGAGCATCGCCTTGATCTTCTTGTCCGGCCCGATGACGAACACCGACCGCACGGTGGCATTGTCCGCCGGGGTACGTCCTTCCGCGGTTCCTTGGAGTTCGGCCGGCAGCATGTCGTAGAGTTTGGCGACCTCCAGCTTTTCGTCGCCGATCATCGGATAGTTGGGAGCCGCACCCTGCGTTTCCTCGATATCCTTCGACCAGGCGGTATGGTTGTCGACCGGGTCCACCGACAGGCCGACGATCTTGGTATTGCGCTTGTCGAACTCAGGCTTCAGCTTGGCCATGTAGCCCAGCTCGGTGGTGCAAACCGGGGTGAAGTCCTTGGGATGCGAAAAGAGAATGCACCAGCTATCACCAATCCATTCGTGGAAATTCAGGGTGCCCTCTGTCGTTTGCGCAGTGAAATCCGGAGCGGTATCACCGATTCTGAGACTCATTTGTGTGACTCCCTGTAAGTAGGTTGATGAAGCCGCAAGGTAACGGTTCCATTCGGGAATATCACCCTGCCGGCTGATTGAATATAGAGCATAAGCCCTGAGTCCGCAGTCAGGTCAAGAGCTTGTCAGGATATCGTGACACGGCTCTTGACCCGCTTGGGTGATCGAGACTGCCGAAACTCACGCACGCCCAGCCAGGCGCAGCCAAGACCGACCAACACCATCACGGCCAGCACCCAGTAAGGGACATAGAAGGTGGTATAGACATTCCATCCGAGGGCACCAACCAGTGCGGAAAAAGCGGTCGGGGCGCCTGCCAGGTGGCCGCCCAAGGTGCCGGTGATGGCGAAGAGCCCCCCACCGAGCAGAGCCAGGAATACCAGGGCCCAACGCCGGGAATCGATGAAGGCAGCGTCTCGTGCCTGCCACGCCAGCGCGGTGATCAGTGTCCACAGGCCCAGCGACCACAGCGCCATCAGGATATGGTTGCGGACCAACGGGCTGGCCAGGTTGGCCTCCATCGGCCATACCAGGAATCCGCTGACGATGGCGGCCAGTGCCGCGAGCAGGCTCAGGACCAGCACGGGTAGCAGGGCCGCCTGGGCGATCTCGGCCAGTCGCCCGCGGCTCAGTGCACCGACCAGGATCATCAGTGTGGCGAGAGCCCAGAATGCCTCCGGAAAATGGACGAGCATATGATGTATGCCGGTCATGAGCGGTCTCCTTTGCGGGTGGGGGAAAAGCTCGGCCATAGGCCGATCAGCACCCCGATCATTAACAATAGGCCGGCCGCCAGGGTCAGTTGCCACTGCCGAGTAATCGCGTCGTTGAACTCCATCTCTACCCCATAGTGAGCAAGCTGCTCCTCGCTATGGCGTGAGCGAACCGGCTTGCCGGCACCAATGTCGGAGGCGCCAGCATGTGCCTGGCCAATCAGCAACGGCCAGTTGACCTGCCCGGGATAGAACAGCGTGGTTTCGAACCAGTCCTGAGACCAGTCCGGGGCACTGCCGGAGAAGGCGACGGCCTGAATATCGGCAGCACGACCGAGTCCCAGGCTGTAGGGATGCGAGACATAGTGCCAACGGCTGCCGGAGGCATCGCGATGCACCGCGAAGCCCAGGTCGTAACGTCCCTGGTCACGGAACATCTTGTCATCGAGAGGATTGCCGGTGTCCCGGGCGCGGACCAGGGTCACGTCCCAATAGCCGTCTTCCCAGCGGGCGCCGCCGGGGACGTGGATGTCGCCCCGCGAGCCGGCTCCCTGGCGCAGTAGCCGACGCGGAATCACATCGCCTTCCTGCCAGTCATGATCGGCATCGAAGGGAACCGCGATGTCTTCGGCCAGATAGTAGATGCCGTCGAAGTCGACGCGCTCGGACTGCACGTCCTCCCAGCGCAGGGCATACATGCCGGTGGCTCCAGGATCGAACATCCATTGCGGCTGGCCGGTGTTGTCATCCCAGTTGGTGGTGAAGGGAGCTTGCCCGGCATCGCCGTGGCGGTGCTCGCCAACCCACTGGTCGTCGGACATGGCCACGGGGTTGGAGCGGCCCGCGCGCCAGTGCCACAGGTCGAGGAAATAGCCCGCTTCGCGCTGAGCACGAAGGGTGTCGGCATCGATCACACTGCGCCAATCGGCAACATCGTGACGGGTGGCCGGAAGGTGTTTCTGCACCTCCGTCTGGCCCAGTGTCTCGCCCAGATGCGGATGAGCGGCCACCTCGGCGGGGCTGGCCGAACCGGTAAAGAAGCGGGCATTGGCCCCCACGGTGATATAGCCGCCGTAACGGGAAAACTCGGGGACACTGCCGTCGTCGACGAGCATGGCCACCCGATCCTCATAGGTCCCAGCCGGGTCCGGTCCCACCCTCGAGGCGCCGTGACGTACCCACTGACCATCCGTATAGCGCAGCATGTCGTGATAGACATGCGCCTGCTCGGCTGGCCAGCGATAGCGGAAGAAGATGCGTTCCTCGTCGTAGGCGACCTTGACCTGCAGCGGCATGGTCAGTTCGGCGGGGATATGGATATTGCGCAAGGGATCGTTGTGGATCACCCCCTTGCCCTGAGTTACCCAGGCCAGTGCCACGGCGACTGCCAAGCCACCGAGGACTAGCGGAAGTCGTCGATTGCCTATCCCCATGCCGAGTGCCTCCATCGCCGCCGTGTTTTCGTCAGTGTGGAAGAGTCTCATGCACTCGGTCTTGATCTGGATCATGGGTGATGGAATAAGGGGAAGGAGATAATGACCCTCGGGGATAGGGCGCCGTTTGCCCATTGCAACCAGGGACGCTTATGTCGAGCATGGCAGTGGTGCGGGCGAGCCGGCCCAACTTTCTGATTCTGGCGCCGCTATGCGTCTGGTTGGGGATCGCGTTGGCCTGGCGACAGCCCGTCGAGGTGCAGGGGCTGGATATTGCCCTGGTCATGCTGGGAGCCCTGTTGGCGCATGCGGCCATCAATCTGCTCAATGAGTACCAGGATTTTCACTCGGGCCTCGACCTGATGACACGGCGTACGCCCTTCTCGGGTGGCAGCGGCGCCTTGCCCGAGGAACCCACTGCGGCGCCCCGGGTGCTGGCCACCGCAATTGCCATGCTGGCCGGCGTCGTCATGGTCGGGGGCTATTTCCTGTGGCTGCGCGGCCTGCCGATATCGATCGTCGGTCTCGGCGGATTGGCCCTGGTAGTTGGCTATACGCGCTGGATCACGCGCTCACCCTGGGCTTGCCTGCTGGCCCCGGGACTCGGCTTCGGGCCAGTCATGGTACTGGGCACCATGCTGGCGTTGGGCGGCTCCCCCGGCATGAGCGCCATACTGGTTGCACTCGTCGTGATGCTGCTGGTCAGCGAGTTGCTACTGATCAACCAGTTTCCGGATGTGGAGGCCGACCGCCGCGTGGGGCGTCGGCATGTGCCTGTCGTCCTGGGTATGGCGGCGGCAGCCAGGATCGTGGTCGCGTTGTTGCTGGGGGCCTATCTGCTGTTGGTGGCCGGGTGTGTGGCCGGCTTCCTGCCGCCGAGCGGTCTACTAGCGCTTCTGCCGTCGCCCATCGCCCTCTGGATCGCCTGGCGCTTGCCGCGAGTACTCGGCGACCGTAGCGGCTTGTCCCGTGTGCTCGGCGTCAATGTCGCCACGCTGCTTACGACCCTGGGGTTCTTGGGGGTTGGCCTGGGGTGGGGGTAAGGGCCGTCAGACAGGGGACCGTCAGCCCATGACGCCTGGCTGCGTCCAGTAGCGGCCCGAGGATGGCGTCGTGCTCGGTGGGGCGTCCGGTCAGGACGTCCTGCAGCATGGAAGCACGATTATCGGCGGTGCCTTCGATGACCTTCCACACCAGGCCGTGCCAGCCATCCAGCGGCTCGGGAATGCCTTCTCGGGCCATGATCATGGCCACTTCGGCGATGATCGTCTCGACCATGGGCCGGAAGGGGCGATCGCGCAACTGGCCGTTGCGGATTCGCCAGTGCGCCACCAGCGGATTGATGGCGGCGTTCACCGCCAGTTTGTGCCATAGCCGGATGCGGATATCGTCCACGGCGTGACAGGATAGGCCTGCCGCCGTCAGGGTCGCGGCCAGGCCGTCGGCCAGGTCGGCATAACGGCCCTCGAGGTGGCCGAGTGCCGTCTGGCCATGGCCGGCGTGCACCACGCCGGCATCGCCTTGGGTATAGGCGCCCTCGGTGGTGGTGGCACATAGCACCGGGCCCGACCAGCGTCGGGTGAGCATCTCCTGCACCCCATAACCGTTCTGCCACAATACCAGGGGTGTTGCGGGGTCAAGGCGATCGGCAATAGCGGCAAAGGCCGATTCCGCTGCATAGGCCTTGGTGGCCAGATGGACCACCAGGGGCGACGTCGGCGCAAGCTCCGTCGCCGTCAGGCTAGCGACGACCCGGGGCCGATGCTCGCCTTGGGGCGTGATCAAGGTCAGCTCGGTCGGTAACGGCCGGCGGCCGAGGAGCGTCACCGGGACCTGCCCGGCCAAGTGCATGGCCAGCAATCTGCCCAGGGCACCGGGGCCGACGATCAGTTGCCGCTGGCGATTCATGACGGCACCTTGCGGCGGCGAGTCCTCGGCTTGGCGTTTCCCGTCTGGCGGGGTCCGCTGCTGCGTTTGCGGCTGGTGGGGCGTGCCTTGCGGGCCGGGGCGTCGAGGCCCTGTGCCGTGGTGAGAGCCTGGCGCATGCGCTGGGTATCGGCGGCGTCGAGCAAGCCGCGCAGGTCGTCGATCAGACCGTCGAGAAAGGGGGATGGAGCGGCATCCTGCTCGGCGATGGCGGTCAGGCGCTGTTCCCACAGCGCCGTGCGTTCGGGACGGCTGGCCGCTTCCGGCAAGGCCTGGATCAAGGCGGCGCCGGTCCGGGTGGCGCGCAATGCGCTCTGCTGGCGCACCAGGTAGCCGCGTTCGAGTAGAGTCTCGATGATGCCGGCACGGGTGGCTTCGGTGCCCAGCCCGTCGGATTCGCGCAGGGTGCGCTTGACCTCGGCGTCCTCGACATAGCGGGCGATATTCATCATTGCCTTGATCAGGCTGGCGTCATTGAACGGCTCCGGTGGCCGGGTCTCGCGGTCTTCCACGCCCTGGTCGATGACGCTGGCCGACTCGCCCTCGCGCAGCGAGGGCAGCGGCGGGGCCTCGTCGCGGGTGGCGAACAGTGGCTTCCAGCCAGGGTCGAGGATCTCGCGACCCTGGGCACGAAAGTCCTCGCCGAGTATCTCGAAGCGTGCCTTGATTTCACGGAATTCCAGCGGCGGGTAGAACTGTGCCAGGACATTGCGCACGATCAGTCGGAAGACATTGGCCTCGCTGTTCGACAGCCGGCTCATGTCGGGTCGGGTGCCGGTGGGAGCCAGGGCGTGGTGAGCGCCGACCCGCTTGTCGTTCCAGGCCTTGGAGCGGCGCGAGAAGTCAGCGCCGCCCAGCCATCGGTCGAGGGTCTCGTCGCCGCGACAGGCACCGTGCAGGGCCTTCTGCGCCAGTGTCAGATGACCTTCGGGCAGGTAACGGCAATCGCTGCGCGGATAGGTGATCAGCTTGTGGCGTTCGTAGAGACTCTGGCAGGCGTCCAGTACCGCCTTGGCCGAGAGCTTGTAGCGTCGAGAGGCATCGACCTGCAACGCTGACAACGAGTAGGGCAGGGGCGCGGCTTGGCGCTTGTGCTGGGACTCTAGCCTTGCCAGTTGCCCGCTGGCACCCGGCAGGCGTGCGGCAAGTGCCGCAGCCGGGGGGCGCTCGAGCAGTCGGCCCTGATCGTCGAGTGGGTGGTGTTCGGCCGGGTGCCACCAGGCGCGCAGCTGGCCGTGCTCGACGGCGAGGTTCACCCACAGTACATGGAAGGGACGCGGCTGAAAGGCGGCAATCTCGGCGTCACGGCGTACCACCAGGCCCAGCACCGGGGTCTGTACGCGCCCCACGGACAGGACGCCATCATGGCCTGCCTGACGGCCGATCAATGTCCAGGCGCGCGACAGATTGATACCGTACAACCAGTCGGCCCGCGAGCGGGTCTCGGCGGCACGGTACAGTGACTGGTAGCGGGCGTTGTCGTCGAGATGTGCCAGGGCTTTCACCACCGCCGGACGGTTGAGGTCGCTGATCAGCAGGCGTGATACGGGGCCTTTCCACCCCAGGTAATGGATCACTTCCTGGACCAGCAACTGGCCTTCACGATCGGGGTCGCCGGCGTGCACCACCGTGGTCGCCTGCTTGAGCAGGCGGCGGATCGCCGCCAACTGCCCCCGGGCCTTGGGACGGGGTGTCAGACGCCATTGCCGGGGCAGGATGGGGAGATGGTCGAGGCGCCATTGCTTGAAGGCCGGGTCGTACGCATCCGGCGGTGCCTGTTCGAGTAGGTGGCCGAGACACCAGGTGACGCGTGTATCGCCCACGACGATGGCGCCGTCCTCGCGCTTGGCGGCACCGGGCAAGGCATCGGCGATGGCGCGTGCCAGGCTGGGCTTCTCGGCTATGATCAGGCGCATGGCGATTCTCGAATCGAAAAGTGGATATTCTTACAGTATCGTCGGCCGACAGCCAGGTGTACCCTGAGCTATATCCTGTATAGGAATTGTATTGATTATGCGTGAGCGTGGCAGAAGGCGACGTCTGCTGGGGCTAGGGGCACGTACCGGTGGCGCCATGATTCGCAGTCGTCTGGGCGGCCAGGCGGACTGGCGAACCCTGGGCGAAGCCCTGTTCGAGGGGTTGTCCGAGCTCAAGGGGCCGGCCATGAAGTTGGCCCAGTTCATGGCCCAGTGGGACGATTTGCTGCCGCCTGATCTCGCCGATGAGCTGGCGCGCCTGCAGTGCCAGGCGGAACCGATGCCCTGGCCGCGCATTCGCGAGGTGCTGGTGGCGCAATATGGTGAGCTGGACAGGCTGTTCACCGATATCGAGACGGCGCCTTTCGCCAGTGCTTCCATGGGGCAGGTGCATCGGGCGACGACGCGAGAGGGGGTGCGCGTCGTGCTCAAGGTGCAATATCCGGGACTGCCCGAAGTGCTGGAAAGCGACTTGGCCCAGGTACGGTACATGATGCGTCTGGGGCGCTGGCTCAAGGTGCCGCAGGTGCGCCTCGATGCGTTGTTCGAGGAACTGGCCCAAAGCCTGCGCGGTGAACTGGACTACCATGCCGAGGCGCGGGCGTTGGCCCGCTACCGCCGGCGCTATGCCGATCGCGACTGGCTGGTGATTCCCGAGCCCCTCGAGTCGTTATGCGGTCCGCATGTCCTGGCCATGCGCCATGTCGCCGGTACGCCACTGCGCGAGTTGGAGGTGGCGTCGGACGATCTGCGTCAGCGCCTGGCGATGCACTTGGCCGATTGGCTGACCGAGGAACTCTTTACCCATGGCGAGTTGCACGCCGACCCGCACGCCGGCAACTTCGCCAGTGATGCCGAGGGGCGGTTGATCGTCTATGACCTGGGGGCGGTGATCCCGGTGCCCCCGGCGCGCCTGAAAGCCATGCTCGCCCTCCTCGATGCCGCCTTGGACCAGGATCCGATGGCCATGGATACGGCCTTGCGTCGACTGGGTGGTCGCCAGGGGGAGGGGGCGCCATTGGCGCTGTATCGTGAATCGGCCGAGGCCATCGCCCCGCTGTTCGCATCCGGTCCCCAGGATTTCAGCGATGTGCGCGTCCATCGCCGCCTGCGTGAACTCAGTCCACGGGTGTGGGCGGCCATGGACCGCCTGCAACCCCCCGCCGACACCCTGCTATTGTCACGAACCCTGAACGGTCATTACTGGAACCTGGTACGTCTCGGAGCACGCCTGGACATGCACGAGCGCAGCCGGCCATTACTGAAATGGGCGCGCTCGGACTAGCCACTCAATGCTTGTCGAGGGCACGGCGTGCCTGGACCAGTGCCCGATACCAGTTGCGGGGCGGGGGGCCCACGGCCGGCGGCCGCTGACTCAGGTAGCTGATGTTGCGAGGGTCGCCTTGGGGATGCGTGGCGTGATAGTGGGAAAGCATACGTAGGGTGTTCTCACGCGCCCCGTAGTGCTGGGTGAGAAAGTCGATGGCCGCCGGCTCCAGCTCTACCTGATAGTGACGCACCAGCGCCAGGGCCAGTTGTTCGGCATTGCGCGATAGGTCCACCTCGATTTCCTTGACCATGGCCGCGCCCAGCGCCGCCTTGGCGGCTGCCGAGAGGTTGGGCTCGAGTTGGCCGAAGTCGGCGGCATTGGTGCTGTTGATGGCGCGTTGCACCTCGGGGCGCGACAGCTGGATATGCGGCTCCAGGGCCAGGGCGATCTCGATGGCCAGGCGCTTGGCGCTGTCGACACCGACACTCAGGCGCTGGGCGCGCTCGTCATGGAGGCGGTGGTTGCGCCGCTGCTCGATTCCCGCCCGCTCCAGGTGGTCGGCCAGGTGCTTGCAGACGCGTGCCTTGGCCTCATCGTCCAGGGTAATCACACGTTCGCGGATGCGCAGCCCGCGGCGGCCGGGGCCCAGGCGCAGGCGGGTATCGTTGTCGGCGAATTCGGCGCTTACCTTCTCCCAGCGTTCTAGCATCTTGAGCAACTGCGCATGTTGCCGTCCGACCTGTTCATAGGCACTCGAGACACTCTTGTAGAGGCGGATGGCGTTGGTCAGCAGGCCGGCCTTGTGACGCAACTGGCTACGTCGTTCGCGCTGGCCCTCGTCCACCGCCTGGGCCAGATGCTGGATCTGCTCGGCTAGGGCGTCCATGGCCTGTAACGAGCGGCTCAGCAAGGTTTCGGCACGCAGGCCCGAGGCGGCATCCTCGACCAGGGTGCCGGATTGTTCGGCGAGATAGGCGGTCAGGGCCTTGAGGCGTGAGAGCCCGGTGGCCTGGGCGATGCGGTGCCGTGCGCGTGCCTGCTCCAGGGCATCGAAGGCGCGGGCCAGTTTCCAGCGGCCGCGATATTCGAAGGTCAGCATGGGGATCCGGCGGCCGCTGATCAGCTCGAAGGCCAGGATCAGCATCTCCTCCACATCCTGCAGGGTCATCAGCAGGTCGTTGTCCTGCTCGATGGCGGCCAGCACGCGCTCGATGAAGTTGTCGTCGCGCGGTACCCCGTGGCGCAGGTCCGGGGCATGTCCTTCGAAGCGCTCGCGCAATAGCGCCGTGGCCTGAGGTGCCGCCTCGGCCAGCTCGGTGAACTGCGGCACGAGGGTGTCACCATACAGGGCGATCAGGTCGCGGATGCGGGCATGCAGACCCACGCGACGATAGACATCGATCTGGCCGATGATACGGGCGCTGTCGCGATCATCGAGCAACTCCAGCGCCGCCAGTTCCACTCCCTCCGGCGACAGATCCTGCTTGCGCAGCAACATGGCTGCGGCCTCGCGTCGACGGGCATCGCCTTCCAGGCTCTCGACGATCAGGTCGCGGGTCAGCAGCAGCAGTTCGGGCAGGGCCCTGATTACCCGCTCGATCTTGGCGGTGGTCTTCTCGGCCTTGCGTGTGCTGGTGAATTGATGCACCAGATTGGCGATGATCCCTGCGGCACCGGTGATCACCGTATAGGTGATGAAGAAGATGTAGTTCTCGGCCGAGGGGGCTCGCCCGTAACCCAGCAGGTAGCCTCCCCATGCCCCCAGCAGCGTGACAGGACCGGCAGTCCACAGGATCTGCATCAAATTGATCGACCAGGGAACCTTTTCCACCGCCTGGGTTATGCGGTTGATCTCGTCGCGTCCCTCGCGCTCCAGGCGTACCTGGGGCGTTTCATGGCTAGTGGGACGTGAGCGAAAAAAGGGGAAACGCAAGGCGGCAATCCTGTGGCGATCGGCATGAGGCAGGGCAAGTGGCGTGGCTCACCCTAGCATTGGCGATAGGGGCGTGCCATCGCGGATGAGCACCTGATGAGTGGCATGTTAGACTGAACGGATTTTCGAGCGGCGGAGATTGCGATGCTGGCGGCATGGGTGGAACAACTGCTGGGATTTGCCACTGAGGCATTGGAGGCGATTCGCGAAGACGAACACTATCCGTCCTTCATGGCCTGGACCCGCGAACATGGCAAGGCAGCACTGGGTGGCGATCTGGCGATGGCGCAGGCATTGGCACCGGAACTCTGGTCGCAGACACCGCTGGAGCGACTCGATTTCGCCTGTGAGCCACTGGCGCGTCCGGGGCGCAATGAACCTTGCTGGTGCGATTCGGGGCGCAAGACCAAGCACTGTTGTGGTGCCGTCAGTCTGCCGGGCCCGGTGCCGAGTCATCTGATGTGGATGATGTCGCTGCGCGACTGGAAGGGTGACACCCTCAAGGCGGCCCTCGCCAGTGGCCGGGCACCCGCCCAAGCCCTGCTCGAGGCCGGGCTGATCGCTGCTGAAAGTGGCCAGCGCGGGCGTGCCCAGCAGATCCTCGAGGCCTTGTTCGATCAAGGTGACTGGTCACGGCTGCCCGAACAGGCCGAACCGGCCTTCGAGCTGCTGATCGACCTGTATCAGGAGCGTGGCTTTCATCGCAAGCGGACGACCTTGCTCGACGAGGTGCTGGAGCGGGGGCCGCTGTTTCTGCGTGGTGTGGCGCTGGAACGGCTGTGCCTGATGTATCTGGACAGCGACGATCTGGCCAGTGCCCGTGAAGCCTTCGTGCGTGCTCAACAGGCGCTTCCCGACTCGCCGACCCTGGCCTATATCGAAGCCATGCTGCTGCTGCATGAGGGGAACACCGAGGAAGCCAGCGAACGGGCACGCTTCTGGTTTCGTCGACTGTCACGACAGGGAGACCTGGATGCCGACCAACTGGCCTTCCTGGCCGAGCTGGCCGATAACCCCGGCGCCACACTGGCCGAGCAGATGGTCAATTCCGAGGAAGACCTGGCCGAGCCGCTGGCGGCCTTGCAGGCACTGCTGGAGGCCTTGCCCACGGCGCCGCGACTGCACTTCGAGCGCAATGCCGCAGGGGAGCTCGAATACCACAGCACGGCTCGCGAGGACACGCTGTTTGCCGCCTGGCAGGAGTACTTCCAGGTGCTGGTGGATGAGGACTCGGCGCTGGGTTTCGAGGCCGATCCCTGGCCACATGCCAGTCAGTGGCTGGAAAAGCTCTGTGCGAATCCCGAATGGCTCGATTCACCCAAGGTCGTCCAGGCCCTGACGCTGGCGTTGACCAGCCGCTTCGGCAGCCTGCCATGGATGGCACCGAGCCTGTTCGAACCCCTGGCAATGCGCCTGGAACGCTGGCTGACGCAACTGGAAGGCGAGGGTAGCGGTTCCTTCGTGTGGGATACGGCCGACAATGCCGTGTTGCTGCGCACCGGCTTGGCGCTGGTCGTCGGTATGGAACGAGGCGCTCGCGAGCGCTCGCGCCATCTCGCCGAGCGCTTGCTCTCGCTCGACGACCAGGACAGCCTGGGGCTGCGCGAATTGGTCCTCGACCAGTTGCTGCGGGAAGGGCGCAACCAGCACGCCCTCGAGGTCAGTCAGCAGCCGATGGAAGCGCCGTTGCTAGGCGTGTTGATGGGGCGCGCGCTGGCGCTCTATCGCCTCGAACGTCAGGAAGAAGCGTTCGATGCCTTGCGCGAGGCGGTTGCTCTGAATTCCCACGCCATCGCCATGCTGTGCACTGACAACCCCCGGGCAGCGCCAGCGGTGTCGGACGAGGCTCCGGCGACGGGCAGCCGCGCCGAAGCCTGGCAATACCGTACGCTGATGCGTGACCAATGGGCCAAGACCCGTGGCGCCCTGGCCTGGCTCGAAGCGCAGCGCGAGCGGCTGTTCAAGCGCTAGGTGGATGGGCAGTGGGCTGGCACAGGACGCGTGTTGTCAGGTAGTGCGTGGCGCCGGCAACAGTTCACGGTCGCGACTGATCCACCAGGCCAGCAGAATGGCCGGGACCCCCAGTACCGAGGCCAGCACGAAGAAGGCCATATAACCTTCTGCCGCCACCACCATCCCGGAAAAGCCGCCGATGAACTTGCCGGGCAGGGTCATCAAGGATGAGAACAGCGCATACTGGGTGGCGGTATAGGCCCGTGAGGTCAGGCTGGAGAGGAAGGCGATGAATACCGTGCTGGCGAGACCGTTGGCCAGGTTGTCGCCGACGATGGTCATCACCAGCATGGGCAGATTGGCGCCATTGAGGGCCAAGGCCGCGAACAACAGGTTGGTGATCGCCACGATGATGGCGCCGAGCACCAGGATGGGGCCGATGCCATAGCGTGCCACCAGTAGCCCACCGAGAATTCCGCCGCTGATGCTCATGGCGATGCCGAAGACATTGGTGACATTGGCGATGGTGGCGAGTGAAAAGCCCAGATCGATATACAGCGGGTTGGCCATGGCGGCCATGGCCAGGTCGCTGATCCGGAACACGGCGATGAACAGCAGCAGCCACAGGGCCTTGCGCCGGTGGCGGGTGAAGAAATCGGTGAAGGGACAGATGATCGCGCCGGTGGTCCAGGCGCCCAGGCGTCTCAGAAAACGTGGCTTGCCTCGGCTGGCGCGCAGGAAGGCGCGCACCTTGGGTTCATGAACCAATTGTATGGACAGCGACGAGCGTTTGGGTTCCGGACGCAACAGTACGGTGATCACGCCGACTCCCACCAGCATCGCCATGCTCAGGTAGGCCGCCTCCCAGGATATCAGCGAGGCGACATAGAGGGCGCCGGCACCGGCGGCCAGCAACCCGCCGCGATAGCCGATGATATAGGTCGAGGCCATGGCGGCCTGGACATCGTCGGGGGCCGACTCGATACGAAAGGCATCGATGGCGATGTCCTGGGTGGCCGACCCGAAGGCCACCAGCAGGGAGAAGACGGCGACCAGCCTGAGGTTCTGTTGGGGGTCGAGGCTGGCCAGGACCACCAGGCCAGTGGCGATCATGCCTTGGGCCACCAGCATCCAGCCGCGTCGTTGCCCGAAGAGTCGCGTCACAATGGGCAGGGCCAGGCGGTCGACCACCGGTGCCCAGAAGAACTTGATCGAATACAGGATGCCGATCCACGAGAAGAAGCCGATCGCCGCGATCTCCACGCCATCGCTGCGCAACCAGGCCGAGAGTGTCGAGAACACCAGCAGAAACGGTAGCCCTGCGGAGAACCCCAGAAACAGCATGGTGATGACCGGGGCACGCAGGTACACGGCCACCGCGTCGCGCCAACTGCGACGCGCGATGGGGGAGGTCATTGCAGGGCTCCTGACGGGGGCATGGCAATGGGATAGCGTCCCACCGATAGCCGGACAAGTGGCACGAGGGGCTGGTAGACTATTTCCTTAACGGCCATGACGTGTTTCATGAGATCGATACATTCGTTGATGATGGCAGTGACATGTCGGCTGAGGGCATTGATTGTTGCAGAGCGGCATACGGGATGCCAGCAGCCAGCGTGAGAAACTTCAGGAGTGACATGAGCGAGCAGATCGAAGGACAGGAAGAGGATGCCATTCCTCGTTGGTACGTCATCCAGTGCAAGGGGGGAGAATCGTTTCGTGCCGCCGAGCATTTGGACAACCAGGGTTACGAGATCCTGCATCCGGTGCTCGAGGTCCAACGCAAGCGTCGACAGCGGCTCGTCTGGGTGGCCGAACCGTTGTTTCCCTATTATCTGTTCATTCGCCTGGATCGGCTGGCCAGCAACTGGCGCCCGATTCGCTCGACCCGTGGTGTCTTGAAGCTGGTCACCTTCGGCGACGAGCCGCTGGCCGTGGACGACGCGCTGGTCGAAACCCTGCGCCAGCACCCGGCCGGTGAGACGCGCGAGGCGTCCAATGTCTATTTTCGTGCCGGTGAACCGGTGGAAATCACCGAGGGTCCCTTCCGCGACCTGCAGGCGGTGTTCGCATCGCAGAAGGGCGAGGAGCGGGCCATCGTGCTACTCAACATGTTGCACAAGCAGCAGCGTCTGGAAATCCCGATCGCCCAACTGCGCCCTCGCACCTGAGCCCCGCTAGATCCCCAGGCCCTGTCTGAAAACTCGACGAGTGCGGGCAGTTTTCAGACAGCGCCCAAGCCAATACAGGAGGGCCCCATGCGGATAGCGCCCCAGCAGGTCGTCACCCTGCATTATATGCTGCGCGATGCCAGCGGCACGGTGCTCGACGACTCTCGATCCCGAGACACGCCGCTCGAGTATCTGCATGGCCACCACAATATCGTCGCCGGCCTGGAGCGGGCCCTGGAAGGCCAGCCGGTGGGAGCCACGCTCAGCGTGACCCTGATGCCGGCCGAAGCCTATGGTATGCGTGACGAAGCCCGGGTACAGCAGGTGCCCCGCAGCGCCTTTCCGATCGACGATCTGGCCCTGGGCATGCGCTTCCAGACCCAGGGCGAAGACGGTCCGGAGATCGTTACCGTGCTCGAGATCGACAGCGACCGGGTCACGGTGGACACCAATCACCCGTTGGCGGGGGAAACCCTGAGCTATCGACTGGAAGTGCTGGGCATCCGTGAGGCGACGCCTGCCGAGCTAGCCAAAGGCCATCCGTTGACGGCCGATGTCGACCGGCTTATTCCCCCTCTCTGATGTCCAGAAGACTGATCCATATCAAGTCTTGCCAGGCCGCTGGCCGGGAAGCCGTGCAAACTTGACTCAGGTCACGATTTCCGCGGGCAGTGACGGCTACAGTGAAGCCATCACATCACGGCGGGAGCAATGCCATGTACTGGGATGAAGCGGTGATCTTCGGCTTGGTGACCGTCGGCCTGATGGTGGCTTTCATGGGGGGCTGGATCTCTTTCATCGTGCGTGACCACAAGCGCAAGAGCAAGCAGCACAAGCATTGACCTAGCCGTCATATCGCGTCGTCAGGGGAGGGGGCCATGCCCCCCGCTAGCCGGCCTTCGGGCCGGCATTTTTATGTCGATACGGCATCCCGGGGTCGGTAGGGTCAGGGACCGGCACGATCCCGGTATGTAGTGGGGAAACGCTGGCGAATCGCAGCATCCCCGCTTGTCCTTACGGAGAGGGAGCGGCGTGGCGCCGGCGATAATCGTCGAGCCAGTCGAGAACCTGGTCGGCGGGTAACGGTCGCGAGATCAGGTAGCCTTGCAAGTAGTCGCAACCCAGGCGCTGCAGCAGTTCGCGGCCTTGGGGCGTGTCCACGCCCTCGGCCACGACCTTGAGCCCCAGGTTGTGGCCCAGTTCGATGGTCGAGCGCACGATGACTTCATCGTCGCTGTGGTCTTCGAGCCTGAGGATGAAAGACTTGTCGATCTTGAGCTCCTGCACCGGCAAGCGCTTGAGTTGCGCCAGCGAGGAGTAGCCGGCGCCGAAGTCGTCCACCGCGACGGTCATGCCCGCGTGGCGCAGTTCACCCAGCACACGGGTTGCCAGGGCGGGGTCCTTCATGATCGCGCTTTCGGTGACTTCCAGACCTAACTGATCGGGCGTCAGACGGTACTCGGCCTGCATCTGCAACAGGCGGTCAGGCAAGCTCTCGTCCATGACGTCCGCGGCCGAGAGATTGACGGCGACACGCAGGGTGTGTCCCTGACGTCCCCAACTCTGCAGCTGCTTGCCTACCGCGTCGATCATCCACTGACTCAGCAGGTGGATATTGCCCGAACGCTCAGCCAGCGTGATGAATTCATCGGGAGGAATGAAGCCCAGGGTGGGATGCTGCCAGCGCATCAGCGCCTCGAACTGAACGACCTCACCGCTATCGGTCCGGACCTTGGGCTGGTAAACGACGGTCAGTTGCTGCTGGCTTACGGCATCATGCAGATCGCGGATCAGCGTAAGCTGACGCAAATGGCGTTCGTCCTGACCCTCGAGATAGAGTTGGTGGCGCTGGTGACTGTGACGCGCCATGGCGAGGGCGATATCGGCACGCCGCAACAGCAGGTGAGGGCTGTCGCCGTGTTCGGGAAAGCGGACCTCGCCGAGCGAGAGTGCGGGACGAATCGGGGAATCATGCGTATCGATAGGCTGTGAGAGGCGTTGATGCAGATCCTTGAGCCAGGCTTCCGGGCAGGCGGGGATATCGAGCCGCAGCAGGAATTCGTCACCTCCCAAGCGATAGGCATCGACCACTGGCGAAGGGAGCTTGGCCAGGCGCTCCGCCAGGGTGATCAGGACGCGATCGCCGAGGGCATAGCCGAAGGTGTCGTTGATGCGTCGAAAGTCGTCGATCGCCAGCCGCAATAAGGTAAAGGGGCGCCCCGTGGCGATATCACGTTCAATGTCAGCCTGGGCCAAGGTGCGATTGGAAAGCCCGGTGAGCAGGTCATGGCGTGACTGATGCAACAGCGTGGCTTCTCGTCGCGCGATATCTTCCTGCATGGTCATCAGGGCATCGGCCAGGAGTCCGAGTTCGCCCTTCCGTGGCACCTCGAGTCGCGAGAAGCGATGGCCACGACCGATACGGCGAACCGTATCGGCCATGATCCCCAGAGAGCGGCTTATGGTACGAATACTCAGGACGGCAACCAGCGTGGCTACGGCCAGGTTGACGACGAAGATCGTCGGTAGTTGCCATTGCAGTTCCCGGTAGGCGGCCAACAGGGTGTCACGAGATATGTGATCGATGGCACTCAGGATGATGCCGACCGTGGCCAACTGTGTCAGTACGACCACGGTCAGCATGACGATAAGCAGTCGCGTACGAAGGGGCATGAGGGAGTGCCTTGAGCCGATGAGCGCGCATCGCGGAAGCGTTGGCTGTCCTTATTATTGTCAAGTTGCCGGTTTCCTGCCGAGGCGATCGGCAATCGATCTTGTGAGAGCTTCCGACAAGTTACCGGACGCGTCATCCAGGCGGCTTAACGCTGTATCCACCAATGCCGGGTCCAGGCGCGCATCACGCGCTCCGGATACCCGGTCTGGTCGCGACTGCCATGGTAGCGAGCGAGCGCGCGTGTCAGGTCGCCGCCTTCGATTGCCAGGTAGTGGGCGAGAATGGTGCAGCCATAGCGCAGGTTGAGTGGTGGATCGAAGAGGTCGTCGTCGGGACGACCGAGTTCGCGAACCCAGAACGGCATGATCTGCATCAGCCCCCGGGCGCCGGCGCTGGATACCGCATCCACCGTGAAGGCGCTTTCCACCTGGATCACCGCCAGCACGATCTCCGGAGCCAGGCCCGCCAATTGGGCCTCCCGATAAACGCTTTCGAGCAGGCGATGACGCCTCGAGACGTCAGGCACAAAGCGGGCCAGGCGTGGTTCCATGGCGGTCAACCACTGCCGGGAAGCCCATATTCGCTGGGGCGTCAGCGACCGGTCGAGCGCGCTATCCAAAGTGTCGCGCAGGGCCGATGAGATAGCGTCCCGGTCAGGGATATTGCCCTGCGCGGCGGCCAGCGACGCCCAGGGCAGGAACATGATGGCAGCTGCCAGGCAGGCAGCGAGCCATCTAGCGGGCGACCTTCTCACGCAAGAAGTCGACGATGGCCTCGGTCGGCACCATGGTGGCTTCACTGTCGCGACGTCCCTTGTATTCCATTTCGCCCTTGTCGAGGCTGCGGTCGCCGATCACCAGGCGATGGGGAATGCCGATCAGTTCCTGGTCGGCGAACTTGACGCCGGGGCGAATGTCGCGATCGTCGAGCAAGACATCGAAGCCGAGACGGGTGAGGTCGGCATACAGGCGCTCGGCAGTCTCGCGCACACGCTCGGATTTGTGCGCATTCATTGGCACCAGCATCACTTCGAAGGGGGCGATCGCCGTCGGCCAGATGATGCCGGCATCGTCGTGATTCTGCTCGATGGCCGATGCCACCACGCGCGTGACGCCAATGCCATAGCAGCCCATCCACGGATGCGTGGCCTTGCCGTTGTCATCGAGGACGGTGGCGTTCATGGCTTCCGAGTATTTCTTGCCGAGTTGGAAGACATGGCCGACCTCGATGCCGCGCTTGATGGAAAGGAGACCCTTGCCATCCGGCGAGGGGTCGCCCTCCACCACATTGCGCAGGTCGGCGACCTTGGGCAGTGCCACGTCACGCTCCCAGTTGATGCCGAAGTAGTGCTTGCCATCGACATTGGCACCGGCGCCGAAATCGCTCATCAGGGCGACCGAGCGATCGATGATGAGCGGCATGTCGAGCCCCACCGGCCCCAACGACCCGGGACCGGCGCCCACCACGGCGCGGATCTCGTCTTCCGTCGCCATGGTCAGCGGCGTCGCGATTTCCGGCAGATTCTCGGCCTTGATCTCGTTGAGTTCGTGATCGCCGCGTACCAGCAAAGCGATCAGGCCGCCTGCCTCGGCATGCACCATCAGCGTCTTGATGGTCTTCTCGATGGGCAGGCCATGCTGTTCGACCAGCGTGGCGATGGTACGGGCATGGGGAGTGTCGACCAGGCGCAGTTCCTCGCTGGGCGCCGGGCGCTGGGGATCGCTGCCCAAGGGACCCGGCAGCGCTTCGGCCTTTTCGATATTGGCGGCGTAATCGGACTCGGTCGAGAAGGCGATATCGTCCTCGCCGGACTCGGCGAGCACATGGAATTCGTGGGAGTCGGTGCCGCCGATGGCGCCGGTGTCGGCCAGCACCGGGCGGAAGTCCAGGCCCAGACGGGTGAAGATACGCACGTAGGCGTCATACATCACCTGATAGGTTTCCTGGAGCGACGCCTGGCTGATATGGAAGGAGTAGGCGTCCTTCATGATGAATTCACGGGCGCGCATCACCCCGAAGCGTGGGCGGATCTCGTCGCGGAACTTGGTCTGGATCTGGTAGAAGTTGGCCGGCAACTGCTTGTAGCTGGCCAACTCACGACGCATCAGGTCGGTGATCACTTCCTCGTGGGTGGGGCCCACGCAGTAGTCGCGTTCGTGGCGGTCCTTGAGGCGCAGCAGTTCCGGGCCGTACTGCTCCCAGCGGCCGGATTCCTGCCACAGCTCGGCGGGTTGCACCGCCGGCATCAGTACTTCCTGGGCGCCGGCACGGTCCATTTCCTCGCGCACGATACGCTCGACCTTGCGCAAGGTACGCAGGCCCAATGGCAGCCAGGTGTAGAGCCCCGAGGTCAGGCGGCGAATCATGCCCGCGCGCAACATCAGCTGATGGCTGACGACTTCGGCATCGGCAGGCGTTTCCTTCAGGGTGGCGATCAACAGTTGGCTGGCGCGCATGGGTCCGGCGTTTCCTTCGATTCGTGGTGGTAAACCAAGCCGCAGCGGTTACCCGGCAAGGGACAACAGGCGACGTTTTCCGCATTGTACGGCCAAGCCCATGCCGCGGCAAAAGCCGGGCCACGGGGCAGTCTCCTCAGGGTAGCGAAAGAACGTCGATGGTGGTGGCCAGGCGGTCACCTTGGAGGGGCCAATCGCCATGGTTGTTGACCTGGCCATGGCACCGCAAATGGTGGATCGCTCCCAGGTCGAGTCGCGCCAGTTGCCATCCCGGCGTGGCGTCCTTGCTGATGGTCAGCAGGCCATCGGTGGGAAAGCCATGGTCGCAGGGCGTATAGATGGCGGCATGCCCGATATTGATGTCCACTGCCGGTGACCACAGCGCTTCACCCACCGTGGGCGACTGCACGACCGCCACCTGTTGTTCGATGGCCCGGGCCTGGGACGATAATCGCACCCGATAGTAGCCGGCCGCGGTGTCGGTGCAGCTTGGCACCAGCAGCAGCTCGGCACCGGCCTCGACCAGGGCCCGGGCCAGGTCGGGGAATTCGCTGTCGTAGCAGATCAGTACGCCAAGCCGGCCGACCGGGGTCTCGAAGACCTTCAATCCCGCTCCCGCCGAGATGCCCCACTGGTCGTTCTCGAAGCGGGTCATGATCTGCTTGTCCTGGTACTCCGCCTGGCCGCTTGGGCTGAACAGCCAGGCACGGTTGACGAAGCGTCCGTCATCGAGCTGCCAGGGCAGGGAAGGCGCTAGCAGGGTCACCCGATGGGTTTCGGCCAGTGCCCGCCAGGTGGCAACGACGTCGTCGCGCAGCGGCTGCAGCTCATGCAGTTGCGCCTGCAGGTCGTCACGCACCGGCTCGGGCAGCAACGAAGCCAGCTCCATGCCACCATACTCCGGAAACACCAGCAGTTCAGCGCCGCGGCTGGCGGCATCGTTCACCCAGCGTGCTGCCTTGGCCTGGAAATCGGCGAACGTGGCGAGCGTATCGATGGGGTACTGGGCCGCGGCTACCGTGAGCAGGCGAGGGGCCTCGTCCATCAGGCCAGCTCCTTGAGCCAGAACACCATCGGCTTGTCGGTTTCCTGATCCTCGTCGATATCCTTCCAGTGGAAGGTGGTGTGCAAGTCAGGCACCTGGCGGTAACCGCGCGAACGCCAGAAGCCGTGCAGTGGCTGGTAATTCGTTGGCTTCCGCGGATGATCGTCGGGACGCTCCACGGCACAGAACGCCACGATATCGAAGCCTTCCTTCGCGGCGTGGGCTTCGCGCTTGGTCATGAAAGCCTTGCCGATACCCTGTCCGCGATACTCGGGAAGCAATACCGATTCGCCATAGTAGAAGATGCGCGAGATATCGTAACCGGCTTGTTCGAAGGGGGTGCGAAACTCCTCGACGTCGTCGGTGAGCGGCATGCCGGTTGCCGCACCGACCACGCGGTCGCCATCCAGTGCCAGCACGAATAGGCTGTCCGGGCATTGCGCATAGCGCCGGAGGTACTGCGCCTCGTACTCGAAGTCCCCGTCATAGAGATAAGGGAACGCGCGGAAGACGTCGATGCGCAGGCGTGCCAGGTCGTCGAGGTGGGGGGCAATCGCCTGCCCCTGGCAGGTGATCAAGCGTACATCGGTCATGACTGTCTCTCCACAATACCTGTCGTTAGGCGGCACACTAGCAAGCTCGCCGAGCCTCGCCAATAGTGGGAACGACTGCGGGCTCCCCGCTGGCGACTCGCGGCACTGACGGAAGCCCTTCCAGCGCATCGGGGCGATATTTCTCCAACAGTGCCCAGAGGATGGCAGCGCTTTCGGCATCCGGCAGGCCTCGATAATCGCTGGGGCGAAAGCGCATCTGAAAGGCCCGCAGCACGGCGTGGGTCTGGGCATCCATTTCTTGCGTGACCTCGAGCGGGTAGCCCCATCGTGCCAGGGCATGCTGCAACTCGCCGAGAGTCGGTGGGCAGGTAGCGAAGTCGGCACGATAGCGTGCCACCACCACTTCCTCCGGCCAGACGCCGATTCCCGCTTCATGGAGACGCTTCCAGGGAAAGGCCGGGCCCGGATCGATCTTGCGCGTCGGGGCGATGTCCGAATGCGCCACCACGTCGGTGGGATGGATGTCGTGGCGCTCGATGATGTCGCGCGCCAGCGCGATCAGCGCGTCGATCTGTGCTGTGGGGTAGGGCATCCACCGGATCTCGACGGCGGCCTCCGGGTCGGCTTCGAGTATTCGTCCCACCTCGCTGTAGGGGCGGTCCGGTCCGGTGTTGACGATCTCAATGCCGATCGAGGTGTCGTTGATGTTGGGACGATCCTTCCAGCTACTGGCGCCGGCATGCCAGGCACGGCGCGACTCGTCGACCAACTGGTAGACCCGTGGCTGGCTGCGGTACCGGTGGGGAGGCAGGACATAGTGGGTGCTGACATGGGGGCCGGTCAGGGTGGCCAGGGCGTCCACCTCGTCAGTATCGGTATAGTGAATGACCAAGTGACGGACGCGGCTGTCGTGTGAGGGCGACGAGTAACGGTGATCGACGTGATAGCCGGGCCGCGATTCCAGCGGCGAAGCGCAGGCGGCCAATAGCGATCCCACTACCAGCAGCGCGGCGCTGGCCACAAACCTGCCTGGCATGATTACTCTCCCATCACCAGCAAGCGCATCAACAAGCCCAGCACCACCGCCGTCGACACGCTGAGCAGGGTGCCCATGAGCACGTATTCGGTCAGCTTTCGATCCTGGGCGCCGCGCAGTTCACCGAAACGCAGCACCGACTTGGCGGCCAGCAGGAAGCCGATGGCGGTCAATTGGTCGAGCAGCACCAGCGACAGGACCAGCACGCGCTCGGCCATGCCAATGCGAGCCCCGGCGGCAATCAGCGTACCGGGGTTGTCGATCTCGTCGCTCCAGCGCTGGATGACCAGGGCAATGACGATCGATAGCGGCCGGGTCACGATCAGGTAGGCTGCGGTAATCCCCAGCACTTGCGGCGTGACCAGCCAGGTCCAGAACACGGTCAAGGGTTGCCAGCTTCCCAGCCAGGCGAGCCATACGCCCAGTAGCACGACCAGGTGCAAGGCCTGATCCAGCAGGAACCAGCGTAGCCGGTTGGGAGGCAGGTGGACCTTGCCCAGGTCGATCAGCGCATGGCTGACGGCGACTGCCAGCGCTGCGGCGAGAGCACCGCCCAGCGTGCCGGTCAACGAGCGGGAAAGGGTCGCCGCCGCCAGCACCGCCAGGATCATGAGGCCGTGGATCAAGGCATGCAGATAAAGTTGCGGAGAGCGTACCTTCCGTTCATAGCGAGCCTGGACCCAGCGGCCCGGCTGGAGTACGAAGTCGCCCAGCAGATGGACCAGTACCAGTCCCAGCAACAGCGAAAGTTCGCTATTCATCGCGTGTCGTCCTTGAGTCGTTGGCTGATGTAAGCCAGGTAGTCTGCCAGTAGCGGCCAGCGGGCGGCGCGTAGTCGCTTGTGCACTCCCGGCTGGCTGATGCCTAGTCGTTCGGCGAGCGCCTGCTGAGACTCATCGTGCCATAGACTCAGGTAGACGGCTTCTGCGGAGTAGCGTGACCAGCCATCGATCAAGTCATCGGCGAAGTGGGTCAACAGGTCGAGACAGCCGCTCTCCTTTTCATCCGCGATGTTCAACTGCAGATGTGCATGGCTGTCGCTCATGGCATCCAGGTTTTGGCCGGAGCGAACGAACGTTTCTCCGCTGGCCTGCGTCACTCGTTGTTCGGGGTCCCAGTGATCCGGTCCTACCGCCACGGCGATGCGGGCATCCCAGCGCTGCCGATCCTCGGAATGCCTGATAAGGGCGGCACGCAGTAGCACGGCGGCGGTCATGGCATCGGCGGGGTCGGGCAGGGCGAGTTGGAAACCGTCGCCGCGGTAGCGTTCTCCCTGGCCCCGGTAACGAGTTGCCAAGGCTTGCAGCGCCGCATCGAGCGTCTCGAACAGACGCGATGAATCCTCCACCTGGCGGGATTCGATAACGTCACCGGTCAGTACGGCGATTCTCTGCGACATCGGTCGTTCTCTGAAGGTAATGATTCTTAAATATAACCCTTTTTGGGAATATTTCAATGAAATAACCTTTTTCGGTTATTTATTCAAGATATGCCAGATAAGGGTTATGAAGTGTCAGTGAGCCAATGCATGCATGGCGGTGGCGACAATGACGAAAATGGCCTCGCCCGCAAGCTTGCGGGCGAGGCCGGAAGAGAAGTGGATGGTGTCGTTGACGCCAGACTATTCGGTGGGCGCCGCCTTGGCCGCTGTGGTCTTCTGACGGGCGCTGGGGTCGGGAAGAATAAGGTTGAGCACGATCGCGCACAGGGCACCGGGGATCAATCCGGATTCCAACATCGCCGCCACGTTGGACGAGAAGCCGGACAGCAACTCCTCGTGGGCGGGCAGCCCGATGGCCACCGAGAGCGAGACCCCGATCACCACCATGTTGCGCTTGTCGAAATGGATCTTGCTCAGCATCTTGATGCCGGCGCTGGTGATCATGCCGAACATGATCAGCACGGCGCCGCCGAGCACCGCATTGGGAATGCTCGAAATCAGCGCCCCCAGCTTGGGCAGCAGGCCGGCCACCAGCAGGAAGGCGCCGCCGATGGCGACCACGAAGCGGCTGACCACACCGGTAAGCGCTACCATGCCGACGTTCTGGCTGAAGCTGATCTGCGGAAAGGCGTTAAACACCGCCGCTACCATGCTCGCCACGCCGTCGGCCATCACCCCACCGGACAACTCCCGCGGCGTGGGTTCGCGATTGAGTCCACCGGCGGTGGTGCCGACGATATCGCCGATCGACTCGGCACAGGTCACCAGCGCCAGCAGCACCATCGGCAGGATGGCCGCCCAGTGGAATTCGATGCCGATGGCGAAAGGTTGCGGCATGGTCACCCAGCTCGCCTCGCCGACCTTGGACATATCCACCATGCCGGTGGCCAGCGCCACGACGAAGCCGGCGACCAGCCCCATCAGCGGTGCCACCTCCGACCAGAAACCGCGTCCGTACTGGTGAAAACCCACGGTAATGACGAACACCAGGGCCGCCAGCAGCAGGTGGTGGGAGCTGCCGAAATCGGGGACACCGAAACCGCCGCCGGCATAGGCGAAGCCCACCGGCAGCAGCAGGATGCCGATCATGATCACGAAGGTGCCGGTGACCACCGGCGGAAACAGGAAGCGCACCCAGGGCAGGAACAGACCGACCAGGCCCATGGTCAACCCGGCGCAGAGCGTCGCGCCGAGTGCCGCCGGCAGGCCCATGTTCACCGCGATGGGAATCAACAGCGGGACGAAGCCGAAGCTCGTGCCCATGACGATGGGGAGCCGGGCGCCCAGCGGCCCCACCCCCAGCGACTGCACCAGGGTGGCGACACCGGCCACGAACATGGCCGCCTGGATCAGGAAGATGGTCACATCGTCCGGCAGATCCATCGCTCCGGCGATGATGATGGGCACGGTCACGTTACCCACGAACATCGCCAGCACATGCTGTATGCCAAGCGGCACTGCCTTGGCCACGGGGGGCATGTCATTGACATCGGCACTGGCCGCAAAGCGGCGATACCAGGTCTTGTTATTGGACATCTTGGTCTCCTGTGTTGGAACAGCGGTCGGCAGCTTCTCGTTGTTATCTGCCGGGGTTGGGGCTTGCCGGCATCCCCCTGTGTCTGTCGATGAGTTCTCGTTCTGAATTCAGGCGGCGTTCCATAGCCGCTGGGCTGCCGCCCGATGGCGAGCCATCAGTGCCTCGAGGTCGAGGTTCTGTACTTGAGCGTCGATGACCCGCCAGCGGCCGGCGACCATCACGCGGTCGGCTCGGTATGCCCCGCACAGCAGCAGCGCGGCCAGCGGGTTCTGTGCGCTGGAAAAGCGTGGCTCATCGAGCTTGAACAAGGCCAGGTCGGCCTGCTGGCCGGGTGCCAGCCCGCCGATATCCTCGCGGCCGAGGCAGCGTGCCGAGCCTTGGGTGGCCCAGCGAATCACATCGGTATGACCGACCTGGGCGGGGCTGTAACGCAGTCGGCCGAGCAGCATCGCCTGGCGCATCTCCTCCGCGAGGTTGGAATGATCGTTGGAGGCCGAGCCGTCCACGGCCAGCCCCACCGGGGCGCCGGCACGCTCGAGCTCCAGCGTGCGGCATAGTCCCGAGCCCAGCACCATGTTCGACGACGGACAGTGGGCGATGCCGGTTCCCGCCTCACCGAGACGGCGAATCTCCTCATCGCTGAAATGGATGCCGTGGGCCAGCCAGGTGCGGTCGCCGAGCCAGCCGCATTCGGCCAGGTAGTCGAGCGGGCGCAGGCCGAACAGGCGTTGGCAGTAGCGGGTTTCGTCCTCGGTCTCGGCCAGGTGGGTATGCAAGCGCACGTCTTCGGCCTCGGCGAGTTCGGCGGTGGCCTTCATCAGTTCGCGACTGACGGAAAAGGGCGAGCAGGGCGCCAGCGCCACGGTGATCATCGCGCCTTCCCCGCGCTGGTGATAGCGGGAGATCAATCGCCGACTGTCATCGAGGATGGTGGTTTCCTCCTGTACCACGTGCTGCGGCGGCAGACCGCCATCGTCGCGACCCACGCTCATCGAACCGCGCGTCAGGGCGGCACGCACGCCGAGCCGTTGGGCGGTTTCCACTTGCCGGTCGACGGCGCCCTCTAGCGCATTGGAGAACACGTAATGGTGGTCGGCCACGGTGGTGCAGCCGGACAGTAGCAACTCGACCATCGCCAACTCGCTGGCCACCGCGAGTTGCTCCTCATCGAGGTTGGCCCAGACGTCGTAGAGCGTGGTCAGCCAGGGAAAGAGTTCCTTGTTCAACGCCGGCGTATAGGCGCGAGTCAGGGTCTGATAGAAGTGGTGATGGGTGTTGACCAGACCCGGCAGCAGGACATGCTGCGAGGCATCGAAGGCTTGGTCAACCGGTTCGCTGGGCTGATGACCAGCGGCCACGCGTTCGACGATGCGTGTGCCTTGTACCACGACGCCGCCGGCGGCAGCGGGGTCTGAGCAGGCCAGCGGATGCTGGATCCACAGGCGGCTATTGTTGGCTTGGGACGCAAGTGACATCTCGAGGCTCCTGTCGTTGGGGCACCCATCGCCAGCGGCGAAGGGTTACCCACGCACACGCGTGGTTCAGGTGCCTTCCTATGGAGACACTGAATAAATGCCTGCGCAGCTCCATCACTGCGTTACGCGGTGCTGGTGCGCCAGCCCGGTCGAAGCCTCACATATACCCCATATGCTCCGGTTGCTGCGCTCCGGGCGCCTGGTGCTTGAAGCCGCTCGTCGATTTATTCAGCGCTCCCTTATCTGAACCCAGGATGGGTGTCGACGATTTTGTATTCAATTTGTACTCAATGTGAGTGCTAAAATGTGTACCGTGATGTTGCCAATGTCAAGAGTGCGCGTTGTCGGCCCGTTGATACCTTCGTATCGACACGACGACGTAGCCAGGCGGCGCGATGCGCCGAACGTGGAGCAAGGGGAGGATGGATCAGGTCAGCGGTCAACCGTTCACGGCCGCTGGTTCGGGAAAGACCCGACGGCTGGTCACGCAGTTACGGCCCTTGGCCTTGCACTCGTAGAGGGCGGCATCGGCGGTGGCGATCATGTCTTCGAGGCTGACCGGCCACCCGGAGGCAGTGGTCGAGACGCCGATACTGACCGTCACCACGTCAGTGACCAGCGAGCCCTGATGGGGAATGCCCACGGCCTGAAGCATGCCGCGCATGGCTTCGGCGAGGCGGGTGGCATCGTCCTCTTCGGCATCCAGCAGGACCACCAGGAATTCCTCGCCGCCCAGGCGAACCACGATATCGGTCTCGCGGCGGAAGGTATCGCGCAGCACGTTGGCGATCTCGATCAGGCAGTCGTCACCGGCCTGGTGGCCATAGAGGTCGTTGTAGTCCTTGAAATGATCGACGTCGATCATCAGTGCCGATACGGCGTTCATCCAGCGTCGGCTGAGTGGCAGCGCGATCTCGAGGCGTTGTTCGAGCAAGCGCCGGTTGCCAAGCCCGGTGAGGGGGTCCTTGATCGACTGCTGATGCAGGAGGTGGTTGGTAGTCTTGAGCCGGTTCACCCTATCGGCCAGGCGAGCGACCAATGGCGCGGCACGGTTAGGCGCCGGCATTGGTTCCGAGCCTCGCTCGCACTCGTCGAGGCCCTCGAGGAGCGTCTTCAGTGGGCGACGATAACGAACATGAACCAGCGCGACGGCTGACATGAAGATAAGCATGGCAACAAGCGCCATCAGGAACAGGGTTAGCATCGGCTCGTCGGTCATTCCTGCCCGCCGCTGGTGTCGGGACGCGTTGATTTGGAGATTCAAGTCCCTTATCGGCTGCCGGCGAGCAAACTTTAGTTGCATTCAATTACAGATTTCGAGTCGATGCCGAGGTGTCGAGGCCCTCAATAGCCATCATCCTCGAGGGCAAATTGCAGGCTGGCGAGCTGCCGATACAGGGCGCTGGACTCGAGCAGCTCCGAGTGGCTGCCCGATGCCACCAAGCGGCCTCGGTCCAGCACCAGCAAGCGGTCGGCGGCGACCACGGTGGCCAGGCGGTGGGCGATGACCAGGCTGGTGCGTCCGCGCATCAGGCGATCCAGTGCCTCCTGGACGACGCGCTCGCTTTCGGCGTCCAGCGCGCTGGTGGCCTCGTCGAGCAGCAGTACCCGAGGATCACGCAGCAGCGCCCGGGCAATCGCCAGGCGCTGGCGTTGGCCACCGGAGAGCTGGACGCCGCCTGGGCCGAGGGGAGTCTCGAAGCCTTGGGGCAGGGCCTCGATGAAATCCAGCGCATTGGCGTCCTGGGCCGCGGTTCGTACGGCCTGGTCCGATGCCGTGGGATGGCCGTAGCGGATGTTGTCCGCCGCCGATCCGGTAAACAGCACCGGTTCCTGGGAAACCAGCCCCATGACGCTACGCAAGGCGCTCGGGTCCAGCTTGCGCAAATCGAGGCCATCGAGTCGCAAGTGACCGACGTCCGGGTCATGGAAGCGCAGCAGTAGCGAGAGCAGGGTGCTCTTGCCGGCGCCGGATGGCCCCACCAGCGCTACCCGTTCGCCCGGGCGAATGTGCAGATTCAGATCGATCAGGGCCGGTGTCCGGGGGCGGCTGGGATAGGCGAAGGTCACGTCCTCCAGGCGGATATCGCCGCGTACCGGCTGCGACAGTGTCTGAGGATCGGGAGGCGACTGTATGCGCGCTTTGGCATTGAGCAATTCCAGCAACCGTTCGGCGGCGCCGGCGGCGCGTTGCACATCGCCGGCCACCTCCGCCAGCGAGGCCACGGCACCGGCCGCCAGCACCGCGTAGAAGACAAAAGCCGACAGCTCGCCGGCACTCATGTCGCCGGCAAGTACCGCATGGCCGCCTTGCCACAGCATCAGTCCTACGGCGCTGAAGACCACCAGCATGGCGATACCGGTCAGCCAGGCGCGCTGTCGGGTACGCTGGATGGCGGCGTCGAAGGCCTGCTCCACGCGTTGGCCGTAGTCGCGGCGATCGAGGGCTTCGTGACCGAAGGCCTGCAGGGTGCGGATGCCCGCGAGGGCTTCACCGGCATAGCGCCCAAGTTCCGCGATTCGGTCCTGGCTGTGTCGCGACAATCGGCGGACCCGGCGCCCGTACCACAGGATTGGCAGCACCGTGGCGGGAATGCCCAGCAGCACCATGGCCGACAACCAGGGTTGGGTGATCACCATCAGGATCATGGCACCGATCAGCATCAGCAGGTTGCGCAGCGCCACCGACAGCGATGAGCCGAATAGGGTCTGCAGCACGCTGGTGTCGGCGGTCAAACGCGACTGGATCTCACCGGCGCCATTGCGTTCGAAATAGTCGGGCTCCAGCGTCAACAAATGATCGAAAACCTGGCGGCGCAGATCGCCGGCCAGGCGTTCGCCGATCCAGGTCACCAGGTAGTAGCGCAGTGCCGACGCGCAGGCCAGGACTGCCACGATGCCGAGCATGGCGGCCAGTGCCTGATTCAGGCGTGTGGCGTCTTCGGCCAGGAAGCCCTGGTCGATCACCAGCCGCAGCCCCTGGCCCATCAGCAGCACGCTGCCGGATGCTGTCAGCAGCGCGATGGCGGCCAGCGCGAGGCGCCAGCGGTAGGGATGCAGCAGGCTCAGCAGGCGCAACAGGATGCGTGGATCGGGACGGGCGCTCATCGCAGCCTCGGGCGGTGCTAAAGGGAACGTTGTCATGGACATTACCAGGCCGCCGGCCGATGTGCATGGGCTGGATAAGTGTTAGCGTCGCCTGGGGTTGCCCATTCGAGGAGGCGGCATGCGATTACGAATACTCTCGGACCTGCATCTGGAACACTACGATGCCGAGCCCGAATTGCCGGAAGTGCCGGCCGATGTCGTGGTGCTGGCCGGCGATATTCATCGTCAGGCCGAAGGGCTGGCATGGGCCGCCAAGCGTTTCCAGGACACGCCGGTGATCCTGGTGGCCGGCAATCACGAATTCTACCGCACCCGCCTGACGGAGCTGCGAGCGCGGATGCGCGGGGAGGCCGAGCGGCTGGGCATTCACTTCCTCGACAACGATGCCGTGATCATCGATGGCGTGCGTTTTCTCGGCACCACGCTATGGACCGACTTTGCCCTCTACGCTGACGACGAAGGACATGACCCGCTCGTCACCTGCGAGTTGGCTCGTCGGCTGATGCAGGATTTCCATCTCATCGAACACCCGCAAGGGGAAGTCTTCACCCCCGTGGCTTGCCAAACCCTGCACCGAGAGGCACGCACCTGGCTGGACGACGAATTGGCCAAGCCGCACGACGGCCCCACGGTAGTGGTCAGCCATCATGCGCCGCTGCGTGAATGCATCCCGTCGCGTTACCGGGGTGATCCGTTGTCACCGGCGTTCGCTTCACGACTGGACGACCTGATGGGGCCCATGGACCTGTGGGTCCATGGACACGTCCACGATCCGGTCGACCTCCGGATCGAGGGCACGCGCGTGATCGCCAACCCCGCCGGCTATCCCGATGAGTTCGAGTCGCCGCTGTTCGTACCGGATCTCGTCGTGGAGGTGTAGTCACCGCGAGGCCGGCAGATACCGTGTCGCAAGTCCCAATACCACTTGACGGTATCATGACCCTTACTTAGCTTGATAAGCCAAGTCGGTTATATGGGCCGTGTACGACCATGTCGGTACAAGATCTCGATAAGTTGATCAATTTCAGGAGAGATATTCACCAGCATCCGGAACTTGGCTTCGAGGAACATGAGACGTCGCGCAAGGTACGCGACTATCTGGATGCCTTGGGTGTCGAACATGTTTTCGGTATTGGCAGAACCGGTATCGTGGCCTGGATCGTCGGCTCACAAGAGGCGCGGAGGGCGAGTGTCGGCCTGCGTGCCGATATGGATGCCTTGCCTCTCGAAGAAAAGAGCGGTGTCAGTTATGCCTCGCAACACAGCGGCTGCATGCATGCCTGTGGGCATGACGGCCATACCACCATGCTGCTGGGAGCCGTCGAGTACTTCAGAAACCATCGAGATTTTGCCGGCACGGTCTATTTTGTCTTTCAGCCCGCCGAAGAGGGTGTCGGTGGCGGCAAGGCGATGGTCGACGATGGCCTGTTCGAGCGGTTTTCCATCAAGGAGATCTACGGCTTGCATAACTGGCCGAGCCTGCCGGTCGGTCGCTTTGGGCTGGTGGCTGGCCCGATCATGGCCAGCGGGGACCGGGTCGATATCACGATTCACGGCAAGGGCGGTCATGGCGGCTTGAACCCGCACGGTTGCATCGATCCGATTCGTATCGCCGCGGAACTTATTCATAAGGCGCATACCATCGTGTCGCGAGAAGTGGACCCGCTGAGTCCGGCAGTGCTGAGTATCTGCGCCATGCAGAGTGGCGACTTGAGCGGGTTCGCGGTCATTCCTCATACCGCACGCCTCAGCGGCACGATTCGCGCGCTGGATGAAGACACCCGGCAGCGTGTTGCCTCGGGACTGAAACGACTCTGCGAGAGCCTTGAGCATTATCACGGGGCGACCATCGAGCTGCTTATCGAAGACAAGTTCGGCGTCACCTTCAACGAGGCGGGGGCAACCGAATCCGCAAGCAAGGTCATCAAGGCGTGTTTTGGTGAGGACGCACTGGAAAGGCATTACAAGCCCAGCATGGGAGGCGAGGATTTTTCCTATATGTTGGCCGCGTGCCCGGGCGCCTATATCCACGTCGGTTCCGGCGACGATGACCATCCGCACGGACTGCATAATCCCGAGTATGACTTCAACGACCGCGTCATACCCTATGGCGTGGAACTACTCGTCCGCCTGGCCCAGGAATCGCTGGCTAAACAGAATACCAAGCAATAAAGACATCCGTGTAAGAAATATTGGTAAAAGTGCCGATCGTTTTCATCCTCTGAATAGAGGGGAGAAGCACAATGTCCAAGAACAAGATCACCAAAGCCTATATCACCTTTCTCGTTATCCTCTTCCTAAGCATGATCTTCCCGGTGTACTCCCTCGCCAATCGTGTCTTTCCGCTCGTGCTGGGGTTGCCCTTCGGTCTGTTCTGGATCGTGCTCATGGAAGCGATCGCCTTCGTCGTGCTGTGCGTCTTCTATCGCTATGAGTACGGCAAGGGGGATCGGTCATGAGCAATTGGATCTTCGCCCTGGCCGCGATGCTGGCGTACCTGGTGCTGGCCTTCGTGCTGGGCCTGCTGGCCAGCCGCAATCGCTCGTTCTGGTCGGTATCGGAATATGCGGTGGCCGATCGCGGCCTGGGGCTTATCGTGATCTGGTTCATGATGGGGGGCACGATATTCAGTGCCTTTTCTTTTCTGGGCGGCCCGGGAATGGCGTTCGCCCAGGGCGCGGCGGCCTTCTTCGTGCCGGCCTATGTCGCCTTGGGCATCCTGCCTTGGTACTTGCTGGGACCGAAGGTGGGGCGCATCGGGGCGCGCAAGAACTTCTTCACCATGGGCGATTTCCTCGGCGACCGCTATCAGTCCAGGGCCTTGACCGTGATCGTCGGCGTGATCTCGGTGCTCGCCTTCATCCAGTACCTGACCCTGCAGATCAAGGGCATGGCGTTCGTTTTCAATATCCTGACCGATGGGGTCATTCCCTACTGGCTGGGGGCGCTGCTGGCCTATGGCATCGTGATCGCCTATGTCGCCACCTCGGGGGTCCGCGGAGCCGCCTGGAGCGATGTCTTCCAGGGGGCGTTGATGCTGATCGTGGCCTGGACGGTGGGCTACTACCTCGTTTACACCCTGCAGGGCGGACCCACCGAGATGTTCACGTCGATCAACGAGACCCAGCCCGGCTTTCTGACCATCGGCAAGGAAGGCTCGACGATGTCGGCCATGGCGTACTCCACGGTGATCCTGGTGTCGGCACTGGGTTTCATGATGTGGCCGCATCTCTTCACCAAGTCCTATACCACCACGGAAAAGCGCATCAAGCTTACGACGCTGGCGTTTCCGCTGTTCGGAATCTTCATGGTACCGGTGCTGTTCATCGGCTTTTCCGCCATCGGCGTGGTGTCGATGGAGCAACTGGACAGCGAGGACCAGATCCTCCCTTACCTGATCACCTATGAGCTGGGCGCCAGCGGCTGGCTCTACGGCTTGATCGGGGCCGGGTCGCTGGCGGCGGCCATGTCGTCCTCCGATGCCATCACCCACGGGGGCTCGGTATCGCTGGGGCGTGACGTGATACTCCCGCTGAAGCCGGATATGTCCGAGCGCACGCAGATCTGGATCATGCGTCTCGGGGTTCTCGTCATCGGTGCCGCCGCGTATTGGCTATCGATCTTCGGCGCGGCGGGGATCATCGCGCTACTGGTGGGGGCTTACGGCTCGATCACCCAGTTCGTGCCCGCCGTGTACGGTGCCCTGGTCTGGCGCCGCGCGACCCGGAGCGGCGCCATCGCGGGTCTGGTGGTGGGTATCCTCGTCAATTACTACTACCAGATCATCGCCGACACGACGCCGCTGGAGATGAATGCCGGCTTCATCGGCTTGCTGTGCAACATCGTGGTGTTCGTCGCGGTCAGTCTGCTGACGCGCCCTGTGCCCCACGCCCTGGCCGAGGAGTACCGAACTGCCTGAGCCGGGAGGCTCAAAGTTCACGCAGCGCTGCCAGCAGCGAGCGGAGCTCGTGGCTCTGGTGACCGATCACCACGAGTGCCTGGGTCCGGCCGGCGGAGGTGGCGACACGTGTCGTACGTCCGCCGGCAAACTGCACGACGTAGCGCGTACCCGATCGATCGTTGGCCCGCACCAGGCCTTTGGCACGCACCAGACTGGGGGCGGCAGCGGCGAGCAGGGCATTGAGCGCCTCGACATCGATGGGGTGGGGCAGCGGCAGGCTTTCCGTGACCAGCGCACCGCTGCTGCCCCCGACCGTGGCTGGCTCGGTCGGGGGTGGCCCTTCGGCTTCCTCGAGCACCCAGCTTGCTGCGGGATTGATGGCGGCGATGCGCTGCAGGAGATGCTCGCGCTGCTCGTCGGTGAGCCAGTTCACCCGGTTGATGCGCAAGCGGGAAACCTCCTGGATCTGTGCGATGACGAGGTCGCTGATGGCGGCATCGCGGTGGTGGCGTTCGAAGGCGCTGGCATCGACCAGCGTTTCGCTCTCGTCGAGCCGGTAGCCCTGCGCGGCAGCAAACAGTTGTTGCAGTGGGCGAGGCCTGGCGATGCCGCTGGCTTCGAAGACGAGGTGGGTGGGACGCCGCGACCAGCGCTTGATGTCACGCAACTGGGCGGAGAGATTCCCCGAGATGCCGCAACAGGCGCAGCCGTTGTCGAGCCGCAGGATGTTGTCTTCCCGTGACTCGATCAGGGCGGCGTCGATATTGATCCGCCCGAAGTCATTGACCAGGAACAAGGCATTCTCCAAGGCACCGCTGCGGATCAGAGAATTGATGCGAGTGGTCTTGCCGCTGCCGAGAAACCCGCAAAGCAGGGTCGTGGGGATCGCCTGTGCCATTGCGTCATTCCTCGCCGGTCGGGCGCCCGGAGAGCACGGTGTCGTGCACGCGGATGTCCTTGAGCGGCGTGTCGCTGTCCAGCGGATCTTCGTCGAGCACCGTGATATCCGCCCACTTGCCCGGTTCCAGGCTGCCGACACGATCGTCCAGTCGTAGCGTGTAAGCCGCGCCCAGGGTGATGGCCTCCAGTGCCCGAGCTCGGCTGATCTTTTCGGTCTCGCCTAGCACGCTGCCGCCGGCGGTTTGCCGCGTGGTGGCACACCAGGCGGTGAACAGCGGCGACAGTGGTGTGACCGGTGCATCGCAGTGGATGCCGAAGGGAATGCCCAGGCGGTCGGCGCTGGCCGTGGGCTCCAGGCGCTGGCAGCGATCGAAGCCCAGCGTCTTGGTGAGATGAATGTCGCCCCAGTAATAGATGTGGTTGGCGAAGATATTCAGGCAGGCGCCGAGTCGTGCCACGCGCTTCAATTGATCCTGACGGATCAACTGCACGTGTTGCAGGGTGTGGCGGTGATCCGGCCGGGGCCACATCGCCAGGGCTTCGTCGAGGGCATCGAGGATGACGGCGATGGCCTCGTCGCCATTGGTGTGCACATGCAGGTGCAACCCGGCCTGATGGTAATGCTGAACCATGTCGTGGAAGGTCTGTGGCGGAGCGTTCCAGACACCGTTCACGGGACCGGTGAGATATCCCGGCCACTGCAGGCGTGCGGTGAAATTCTGGATGGCGCCGTCGGTGACCAGTTTGACCAGGCCGAAGTGCAGGCGCTCGTGGTTGTGCCGCCTGGCCTCGCGCACGATCTCGCTGCCGGTATGTGGCTCCCAGGCGAGGGCATTGAGTGCGGGCACCAGGCGCACCGGAAAATCCGCTTGAGCCGTGGCGGTGTGCATGGCCTCGATGGCGGCCTCGTGCATGGGGTTGAGCAGGTCGGTGATGGTGGTGATGCCTTCGCGCCTGGCGGCTCGGGCGTAACGCACGAGCGCGCGCGTGCTGGAGGCGCCGTCGAAGATATCGAACCCCAGTGCATCGAACACCAGATGCATGGCGGGCAATTCCTGCAGCTCGCCATTGGGCTGGCCGTTCGTGCCGCGCATGATGCCTTCGAGATCCATGTCGTTCAGTCCGACCAGACGGATGACCGCGCTATTGACGGTCATGACATGCAGGCTGGCATGCATGATGACGATCGGGCGCTGGTCGCTGACCGCATCGAGGTGACGCTTGTCGATCCGTTCGCCGTCGAAGTACACCGGGTCGAAGCCCCAGGCGATCAGCGGCTCGTTCGAGGAGCCATCGTGAATATGCTCGGCGAGTCGACGTTGCACCGCCTCGGGACTCCTGACGCCTTGCCAGGGCTTGCCGTCGGGATCCCGCTTGTCGAAGTAGCCGAGATAGAGGTGATCCCAGATCGAGCCTTCCAGCGCATGGCTATGGCCTTCCACGAAGCCGGGCACCAGCACCTTGTCGGCATAGCGGTCGTCGACGCGCACCTCGCCGTGACGCTCGATTTCCTCCAACGGTCCCACGCCCAGCACGCGGCCCTCGCGTACCGCCACGCACTGTCCGATGGGCTGCGCGGGGTTCATGGTGCGAATGGTCCTGGCGGTATAGGCGATGATCGTCATGCGAACTCTCCGACTGAAGCCGTCTTCTTCAGTCTAGGTTCACCCGCTTCATCGTTTCGACTCTGCGTATGCCTTGAAGCCCGCGAGTGCGGCAGCCTTTAGGGTTCGAAATCTGGGGAGCGTGCCAGCAGGCGGGCCCCGTCCAGCGCATCGCCGCAAGGCGATGCCAGCCGTCGCCGTATCTCGTTCCCCAGCAAGGGGGCCAGCGCCTGGCCGACGCTGCCCAGCAGACACAGGCGTTCCACCCCCAGGTTCAGTACCCCCTCGGCCAGCATGGTGGCATCGTCGACCGCCTGGTCGAGTAGCTCTCCTGCCAGGGCATCCCCTTCCTCGGCTGCGGTGAAGACTTCCGGCGCGAAACTGGCGTAATCACACGGCTGCGCCGAGTATTGCCACCGCACCATTGACATGATGTCGTTGTCGAAGGCTTGTAGGAGACGTTTGGTCAGTACTGACGGGGGGCGCAGGTTCTCGTGACTCAGCAACGCCGCGCGCAGGGCGAGTAGGCCCAGCCAGGCGCCACTGGCGTGGTCGGAAATCGGGAACCCCCAGCCCCCGAGGCTGCGGAAACGGCCGTGGACCAGCGCCATGCCGCAGGAGCCGGTGCCGATGATCAAGATGCCACCATCGTTGCCGCCGAAGGCACCGAGGACGGCGGTGTGGGCATCGCTGGCCACCTGCACCGAAGCGAATGGGTGAGGAAATGCCAGTACCTTGCGCCGTTCCTCGGCATTCACCGCACCGGCCAGCCCCAGCCCGGCATGGATGCGGGACAGCGCGATCGCAGTCAACCCAGCCGCTCCGAGAGCCTCTTGAGCGGCCTGGAGGATGTGCTCCCAGACGGGTTTCATGCCGTGTCGAACGCTGGCACTGCCTGATTGTCCTTCACCCAAGGGGCGATCCAGGCTGTCGTAGAGGCGAGCACGGCAGTGGGTGCCGCCGCCATCCACTCCCAGATACAGCGGTTCAATGGCATTCGGCGTTGCGGATAGGTCGTGGGCGGTCATCGATAACCCAACGCCCCCTTGCCGGCGAGTGTGGCTCGGAGCGGGTCACGGTGGCGGTATTGGTGGGGGCTGATAATCACGAAATTGACCATTATATTAGCATGATTGTGGCTCATGATCGGCATTGAGGAATAGCCGCCCGTCTTTCCTTCGATATCGATCGCTATGAGTTTGCGTCCCGGGGAGAGGAAAACCCTGGAAAGGGGGAAGATTCGTTCAGAGGTTCCAACAGCGCCATGCTGATATTGCACTGCACACCCGAATCGACCGTGAGGCAGTTGCGCCTGCGTCTGGAGAATCATCACGCTGGGGAATTGCGAGACTGGCACTTGCACCTGAATCTGGTGCGTGGGGTTCGCCAAGTGGTGAGCGGCAACGCCCGGTTGGTGCGGCAGACCGGTAGCCACTGCCTGCTGGCGATGACCCAACGCCTGGGTGAAGCCGACCATATGGAGTGTGTGCTGGAGCTGGAAGTGCCGGTGGTTCGCGTGACCAAGCTGCCATTGGCCGCTTACGTGGTGGCGTCTGACCATCCGAATAGCCTGCCTGTCACGGTATGCTGGTCGGGAGCCGAAACCAGGGACACCGGGGCTGAGGCGAAGACGGTGGACCTGCCCGGGTTGATTCCGTGGCCCCGCTATGTGGAGTGGCTGCCTGGGCGTTTCTCACTAGGCGAAGAAACCGCTATCGGCCCGGGGCCGCAGGAAGCGGCGCATGCCGCGCGGTGGTTGCGTGACGGTATCGTCGACCAGTGCCGGGGAGAGGTCACGTTTGTTGAACCTGGACATATCCGTTTCCAGCATGCCGCGGGGCTGGAACCCGCGAGTTACGAACTGGTGGTAGAGCCAGACAGCGTTTGCCTGACGGCCGCCGATGCTGCCGGCTTCCTGCATGCCGCTGCGACTCTGTTGCAACTGCTGCCGGCCAGGCCGATGAACGACCGGGATGCAGCCTGGAGCCTGCCTTGTGTCCGCATTACTGATGGCCCGCGCTTTGCCTACCGAGGGCTGATGCTGGACTGTGCCAGGCACTTTCATCCGGTGTCACGCATATTGCGGCTGCTGGACCTGATGGCCCGTCTCAAGCTCAATGTGTTCCATTGGCACCTGACGGATGACGAGGGCTGGCGACTGGAAATCCGGGCCTTCCCTGCGCTTACCGATATCGGCGCCTGGCGTGGCCATGACGAGCGTCTAGAGCCGCAGTACTACTCTGGAGCCGAACGCAGTGGTGGATTCTACACCCAGGCCGATGTACGCAGGGTGGTGGAGCATGCCGCCCGGCTCGGCATCGAGGTGGTGCCCGAGATCGACATGCCTGCCCACAGCCGCGCCGCCATCCTGGCGTTGCCGGAACTGCTGCAGGATCCGGATGACCGTTCCGTCTACCTGTCGGACCAGCGCTATTCCGACAACGTGCTGTCCCCCGCTCTGGAAGGGACCTATATCTTCGTGGATCGGGTCATGGACGAGGTGTGTGAGCTGTTCCCCGGCCCCTGGGTGCACGTGGGCGGCGATGAAGTGCCAGAAGGAGTCTGGCGGGGCAGCTCGCGTTGCCGGGAACTGATGCAGCGGGAAGGCTACACTCGAGTCGAGGAATTGACCTCGCATTTTCTGCGTTACGTCCAGCGTTATCTGCAGGCGAATGGCAAGCGCATGATGGGTTGGGAGGAGGTGCTGCACGGCCCGGACCTGGATCCCGAACTGGTAGCCTTCGCCTGGACCAGCCATCAGGCGGTGACGGCTATGCTACCCCGCAATGTGACGCTCGTGCTGCAGCCCAGGGAGTGCATGTATTTTGATCTGGCCCAGAGTGACGATTTTCACGAGCCCGGTCTGAATTGGGCAGGCGAGGTCTCCTTGGCCCAAGTGCACCGCTACGACCCGTGGGCGGGAGTGGAGTCGGGATCGTCCACGAGGGAGCGATTCCTGGGAATGCAGGCGGCGCTGTGGTCAGAACTCGTGTCGAGCCGCGAGCGCATGGACTACATGCTATTCCCCCGGTTGACAGCGTTTGCCGAAGTCGCCTGGCACGCCGGAGGTCAGCCGTCTTATGAGGATTACCTGGAACGCATCTCCGCCTACCTGCCCCATCTGGATCGGCTTGGGGTCAACTACCGGCGCCTGGACCGGGAGGAGGTGGCTACCCTAGGTGCCGGTAGGAGCAGGCCCATCGGGCGTCCAGGGAAGGAGTGATCCGAGGCGATGTGGCTTTACCGACTGGGCCGGCTCGTTGCCACGGTCCGTGGCGGTATGGGCGCTTTTGCATACCCACTGGATCAGGTCGTTGCCCGATAGGTCCACCTTGTCCAGGAGAGGGCGATAGCGTGCCAGGAGACGCCGGTACCAGCCGGCAAAGGCGTCCTGGAACTGTGCCAATTGGCCGCGCTGTCCCAGCTCCCTGAAGGCCAGTTCGCGAATGGCGAGATCGGCCTGCAGGCGTTGGGTCTGACCGCGCTCGTCCCAACTGCCCGCTATCCCTGGGTGGCTGCGACGAATGCCGACATGCTGCCGGTAAAAGACTCGTGCCTGCGGGGCGGGGACGAAGCTGGCATCTTGCAGCATGGCGCGGAGGATGAATTCGTCGTCTTCCTGAGATGGCAGCAGCGGATTCCACTCTCCAATGCGTTCCACGGCCTGGCGGGTGAAAAGGTGGCCATGGATGGGAACGAACCAGGTGCCGCGAATCATGTTGTCGAGCAGCTCTTGCTGCGAACGGATCGGTTTGGGCTGTTGTATCGCTTGGTCCGGCACTCCTTCCTCGCTGGCATTGGCGTAGCTACCATAGCTGATGGCCGCACCGCTCCGGCCGCGTAAAGCGGTCACCAGATGATCCACGGCATCCCCGGCCATAAGGTCGTCATCGTCCAGGAACAGTAGGTATTCACCTCGGCTGGCTTGTATGCCACGGTTACGAGCCGTTGCCGGGCCGCCATTGTCCTGCGCCAGGTAGTGCAAGAATAGCCCGTCCCGGTGGCTCCAGCACCGCTCGAACGCCAATACCATGTTTCGTGTCTCGTCGGTGGAGCCGTCGTCCACCACGACCGTCTCCAAGGGGCGATAGGTCTGGTCGACGATCGACTGGATGGCTTGTCCCAGCAAGCGAGCACGGTTGTAAGTTGCGATGACAATGGAAACCAGTAACTTTTGCATATTCTTTTTCCTCCAGCTTGTCATACAGGCATACGCCACACCTGCCCTCGACGAAGTCGAGGCAGCGGGCCGGCAGCATAGGCGCCGGCCACTCTTATGCAATGGAGTCGGAGTTGCTGGCTGTGCAACCGAGAAGACTGCTGTCCAGCAAAGATTGAAATAGGGACAAACCAAAGGGTTTCAAGAGGTGGATAACGCTTGTCGCAGGGCCTTTTCGCTCTGCAGTGTGGTGTCGCGATCGGCAAGGCAAGAATGACGAAGACCGTGGTGGCTTTCCACTCACGGCCTTCCATGACGGCACCTTGTGCTGTCCGTCAGCTACGGCTGGTGATCTCCAGCAGGTGATAGCCGAACTGGGTCTTCACCGGGCCATGCACCTTGTTCAGCTCACCACTGAACACCACCTCGTCGAATTCGCGCACCATTTGCCCTGGACCGAAAGATCCCAAGTCACCACCCTGGCGACCGGAGGGGCAATTGGAATGCTCCTTGGCCACCTCGGCGAAGTCGCGACCGCCCTCGATCTCGGCTTTCAATTCCTGACATTTTGCTTCGCTGTCCACCAGAATGTGGCGTGCGGTTGCCCTTGCCATATCGCTCTCCCGAAGAATGGCGTGATTGCCTGTTGATGGGGCGTCTGAGCTTACCACGCCTGGCCATTGACCAGTAGGAAGCGCCGCTGCAAGAAGGCAGGGCAACCGGCATTGGGAAACGTCGACGTCGATCAATCGGGATCCCTGAAACGGCCAATGGTCTCCATGGCCGCCCGATGCAACAGCATCGCCGAGGCCAGTGCGACAATGGTATCGAGTTCAGTTGCGTGTGCTCGGAACCATTGTCATGCTGCCAGGCCCAGGCCGAATCCCTGCCCAAGAAAACGGAGACACATCATGTTCCCAACCTGGCCCAGAGGCCTGGCCATCGGCGTCTGCCTGCTGGTGCTGTCGGCCTGCGGCGGCAGCGATAGCGTCTCGCAGGTGCCCCTGCCGGTGCTGGCCGCGAGCCCGGCCGCCTACGACGGTGATTTGGTGGCCACGCAGGGCGTGGTGCGCCATTTCGAGGATCCGTTGCATTACTGGATCGAGGACGAGGATCTGCACCGCGTGGAGATCTTCCCTCACGACATGATCGAGCCTTATCTGGGTAGCGCCGTGCGTGTGGTCGGCCGTTTCCGCTTTTCGCCGAGCGAAGGGCGCAAGCTGGTGCTCGAAAGCGTCGAATTGCTCTCGGAAGAATGAAGTGGGCCCCATCTGAATGTCACTTGCTACCTTGGTGGCTTCCTGACGATGATCAGCCGCGCTGCAGTGACGCGGACTGACAAGTCACAACGAGGAGAAACGGGATGGCTACCTTGACGATCAACGAGCCGCACGATGCACGCTAATCACGTGATCGCCCTGGTCATGGCCGCTGGGCGCTCTCGGCGCTTCGGGGGTGCCGACAAGCGTCTGGCGACCCTGCCTGATGGCCGGACACTGCTGGCTGCCACCGTGGGGCGCGTTGCCGAAGTCTTTTCCCAGGCGCGAGTGGTGGTGCGCGAAGACGACGCCCCCCAGGATTTAGGGCTGTCGGAAGACACTCGAGTGATTCGCGCCCCGCGCGCCGACGAGGGGCTGGGGGCAAGCCTCGCGGACGCTTTCGCCGTGCTGGGGCGCGATGCTCGATTGGCCGACGTTGAGGCGGCGGCGGTGTTGCTCGGTGATATGCCGACTATCCAAACGGCAACGCTGCAGACCTTGCAACGCAAAGCCGGAGCATCATGGATCCTACGCCCCTGTCACGCTGGTCGGCCCGGCCACCCGGTGTTTTTCGGTCGCGACTTCTGGCTAGAACTGGCAGAACTGCACGGTGATGAAGGCGGGCGGGCGGTGATCCGTCACCACGCGGCCCGCTGCCGGGAAATCGAAGTCGACGATCCGGGGATTCACACCGATATCGATCGCCCTGGGGATCTTGTGCTCCTTGCCGCTCAGGGTACGGTCGGGCGACCGGGATAAGCCGATATCGGGAATGCCGAGATCGACCCTCCAGGAAGTATGTCGGCATGGACACGAGGAAGGGAGCCAATGTCTGTCACAGGCTGACGCTCCTCTGCTTGTCTTTGGACTGAAAGGCTTCCCAGGTCTTCTCGGCCAAACCGATCCCGGCCCCGGTCATGGTCAGGTAGGTTTCATCCACTCCCGCCGCGAGAAGCTTTTCCGACTCATCGTCGAACATGGTCTGGGCGACGATGGGCCCCGTAAACCCGACCTTTCTGAGCTGACGAGCCGCGATCAGCTTCCCTTCGATATCGGGCATGGCGAGGATCACGGCCTTGATCCGGGATAGGTTCACTCCGTGCCAGAAACCGATATCCTCGCCATCCGCATACACCACATGGCGGCCTGCCGCCTTGTGCCTCGTCACCTTGGAGGGGTCGGCATCCAGGCCGATCACCTTGATGTGCCGCTCGGCCAGGAAGTTGAACGCGGCCGTTCCTGTACGCCCCATGCCCATGACCAGCAATTCGGCGTGATCCAGCGATGCCGGCTGTTCGTCCGGGTGAGCACTGCGTTTCTCGAGCCGGACAAGAAAGGTCTCGAAACGATCGAACAAGGGGTGGGCGAAACGGTTCAATGGGGCGGCGACCACGAACGAGACGGCGACGGTAATCGCCAGGGGCACGAGCCATTCCTCCAGTACGCCGGCAGCCACGATGAGGCCGAATTCGCTGTAGCAGGTCAGGCTTAGCGCTCCCAGGAAGGCATTGCGCGCCCGTAAGCGGAAGAGGATCAGCAGGAAGAAGAAAAGCAGTCCCTTGAGCGGCAGAACCACCGCCATTATCAGGGCGAAGATCAACGCCTCCGTATCGGGGAGGCCGGCCATGCCGATCTGCAGAAAGAAGCCGATCAGCAGGATCTCCTTCAGCCCCCAGAGCGACTTGGATAGCTCCTGCGCCCGGTGATGGTCGGACAGGAGAATCCCCATGATCAGCGCACCGACCTCAGGGCTGAGTCCCACCATCTCGAAGCCCATACCGCCCAGGGCGACGGCCAGTACCACGCCCATCAGCACCAGCAACTCCTCGTGTCCCGCAACGTCCATCAGCCAGTACAAGGCTGGCTTCAGCAAGGGTAGCCCGAGCACCAGCAATGCCCAGTAAGAGGGGGTATGTCCCCCGGCAAGGCTCAGTACGACCAAGGCAACCAAGTCCTGGATGATCAGGATGCCGATGGCCACGCGCCCGTGAAAGGCCCGGAGTTCACGCTTCGATTCCAGCACCTTGGCGGCCAACACGGTGCTGGAGAAAGCCAGCGCGATGGCAAGCATGATAGCGGTTTGGCGATCCAACTGCAGGAAGAAATACAGGCCCAGGGAAAACACGCCAACGGTGAACAGGAAATGCAGCAACGCGCCCCCGAGCACTACCGGCGAAACCAGGTTGCGCAGTTTGAGCTTCAGCCCGACGGTAAACAGCAGCAGCAGGACGCCGAGGTGGGCCACATGCTTCAGTACGGGGCCGGCCTCTTCAGGCAAGCCAACGGAAGGACCGAAGGCATTGAGAGCAAATCCCGCCGCCAGGAAGCCGACCAAGGGAGGCTGCCCGAGCTGGCGAACCAACACACCGAAAACGAAGGCGAACGAGAGCGAAACAACTTCGATCAAAGGGAGCTTTCCTGATGTGCTTGAGTTTGGGAGTTTATCTGGAGACGATCCCTGTCAGTGCCTCGCTGCCGTAGTGCAAGCGAATGGCTTGGGGGTGATATCGCCGTAGCCGAACGTAGTGTACGTTACGGTAGATGAAAAGACGTAGTCCAGCAGCCGTATCAGTGGGCTATCGACCTGGCACTGGGGTGAAGTGAGGCTGGCTAGGGCCGTGGCGACCCCACCGTCGTGTATCGGCCAACGGTCGCCGCTGGGGAGGGCAGTTGGAATGCGGCGATACCTCATTGTCTTGGCTCTGGTCCTGCTTCTCGTTCTGGCGGCGTTTGGGGGGATCTATCGGATCATGTTCCACATGCCTGGCGAGTCCTACCGCGGAACGCCGCCGCCCCTGGGCGCCGCACAAACGGCTTTGCGCGACCGCCTTCGGGCACACGTCCGGGAATTGGCCCAGCGGATCGGCGAGCGCCACTACTGGCGACCCGGGAACCTGCGTGACGCGGCCACCTATATCGAGCAGACATTCCGGAATGCCGGTCACGCACCAGTCAAGCATGCCGTTTCGATCCAGAGCGAGGTGTTCGAGAGTATCGAGGTAAGGCTGCCGGGAACTAGCCCGGACAACGAATCGCTGGTGATCGGTGCCCACTACGACACGATCCGCGGCACCCCCGGCGCCGACGACAACGCCTCTGGGGTGGCCGTTTTGCTCGAGCTGTCACGGCTGCTGCGGGTGGCGAACTTCAACCGGACCATCCGCCTGGTCGCCTTCGCGAACGAGGAAGCTCCCTTCTTTGGCAGCGAGGCCATGGGCAGCCTGAGCTATGCACGTCAGGCCCGCGCGAACGGCGACAACATCGTGGGCATGATCTCCCTGGAGATGCTGGGCTACTATACCGACGCACCCGACAGTCAGCGTCATCCCCCCTTGCTCGGCTACTTCTACCCGCATACGGGGAACTTCGTTGCCTTCGTGGGCAATACGGCGTCACGGCAACTGGTACGGCAGGCCATCGGAACCTTTCGTGAATATGCCGCCCTTCCCTCGGAAGGGCTGGCCGCGCCGGAACTGATCGGCGATATCCGGCGCTCGGACCATTGGGCATTCTGGCGGATGGGATATCCGGCCATGATGCTCACCGATACCGCCAACTTCCGAAACCCCAACTACCATGGTCCCCACGACACCTACGAGACGCTGGACTATGACACCATGGCACGGCTGACCGCGGCGCTGGCAAGGACCGTCGAGGACATGGCCCGGCAATGACGTCTCGCCAGGAAAGCGGGTCATGCCCGCGATGGATGAGGAGGACGTTGATGTTCTCGAATCTGCCGATCGACCCCGATGCGCTGCCTGCCGTAGAGCAGGCTCCCCTGACACCGGTATCGTCTCGTCTGGCGCCTTGCGCAGCGTTGCAGCAACTGTGGCGCTGGCTGCTGATGACCGCGGTGGTGCTGTGGTTGCCGGTGACAAATACGGTGCTCACGGCGTGGCAACCGTCGATTGCCGCCAGTGTCGGTGTGCTGGGCGTGGCGATGGTCGCCCTTGACTGGCGGGAGGCAAGGCGGCGCGCCTACGGGGTACGGAAGCACGACATCATCTACCGGCGCGGCCTGCTGATACACCGCACCCAGGTAGTGCCGCTGGTGCGCCTGCAGCATGTCGAGACCTTGAGTTCCCCCATCGAACGCGCCTTCGGGTTGGTGAGGCTGGCCTGTTTCACCGCCGGTGGGCGAGGCGCCGACCTGTTGATTGAGGGCTTGTCGGCCCAGCGGGCAGAGGCGGTCAAGCGGTACCTGCTGTCGCGACTGGACGGTCGGAATCACGACGACCCTGCGCCGCCGGCTTCGCCGCCATCAGAGCCCGAATGAGTTCGTCATGAGGCAGCCGCGTTCCTCACCACCGCTCGAGCACTGGCAGCGCCTCTCCCCCTGGGCGGTCGGTCTGTTGCTGATCACGAGCGTCATCACGCAGGTCAGACAGCATTTGCCCGTGGTGCTCGGTGCGGGTGCCGGTCTGGCCTTCATCGAGCGTATCGGGTTCTACGAGGTGCTGTTGGGTGGTGCGCTGCTGCTGTTGGCCGCGGTACTGCTCAGCCTGTTGTATTACCGGCGTTTTCGCTTTCGCCTCGACGACGAGGTGCTGGTGATCCAGAAAGGGTTGTTCGAACATCGTGAATTCAAGGTGGCGGCACATCATGTTCAGCATATCGCCGTGCATCAGCCGGTCTATATGCGCCCCTTCGGTGTCGTGCAATGGCAGGTGGAGACGCTGGCCGGTGAGGCCTCACGGATCGAATTGCCGGGCATTCGGCGTGATCTTGCGGATGCGCTCAGCCAACGACTGGGCGGTTCGACGCCGCCGGTCGCGGGCGCCACCGGGGGACTCCAGCAGGCCGAAAGGGACGAGCGGATTCGTTTCGCCATTACCCCCTGGGCTCTGACGCTGCACGGCCTGACCAGTCGGTCCATCTACCTGATCGCGGCAATGCTCTCCCCGTTGGTGCAGCCGCTGGAGCATTGGGTACAGGAATACCTGCCGCGTGCCGGCGCCTGGCGATGGCTGCTGGATTCTCCAGGCGTGGTCTTGAGCCTGGGAGTGGTGACGCTGGTGGTGATACTGGCGGCTCTGGCGGTGATTGCGGCCTGGTGGCGTTTTCATGGTTACGTGCTGCGCGATGACGGGGAACGCCAGGTGCAGGTCAGCGGCCTGCTTCAACGTCAGGAGCAGGCGCTGTCGTTGCGCAGGTTGCAGGTCGTGGAGTGGGTGCAGACCGGTCTCGGACGCGTCCTCGGACGTGGCTATCTGGTGTGTCACCAGTTCGGCACGCCAGCGGGTAGTGGCGCCGAAGAGGGGCGACGGTTCCTGGTGCCTGGCTTGACCGGGGCGCAGGGGCAGGAGTTGACCCGCCTCCTGTGGCCAGGAGTATCGATGGACAGCCCCTTGGCACGGGTGACCGTGATCTATCGCCGCGTGCTCTTTCTCCGGCTGTTGCTGGCCATGATCACCGGGCTGGTGGGACTGGCCTGGCTGGCCGGCGAGGCTCGACCTTCCCTGCCGGTCTGGGGCTGGGGACTGCTGGCGTTATTCCTGATTGGCATGGCAGGAGCCGTGGCTCACCTGCGCTGGAAGGCGCTGGGCTGGGTTAGGGAAGGCTTTCACATGCGGGTTCGACAGGGACTTTGGGGGCAGCGTACCAGCATCTTTCCCCTCCACAACGTCATCTCGGTCAGCATCCAGCAGAGCTGGCTGCAGCGCAGGCGAGGCCTGGCGACCCTGCATCTGTTCCTGGCCAACGGCAAGCTGACGCTGCCGTTTCTCGAGAAAACGGCGGCCCTGGCGCTGGCCGACCGGCTACTGGCCAGTGTGGAAGCGCCACCGCAGGTGGGGTGACTGGCCCGGCTCGATTGGATGCCCGTCAGCGACGAGTGCTGGAGCTTATCGGATAGGATGAAATCAGGACGCTTCCTACTCCGCCGGCACCTTCATCGACGTCTGGGGAGGGCGGTAGCCGATGCCGAACGTCTTGCCCTTCGCCGCCACGTCGTCGACGATGACTTGCCCGATCCCGCGCGAGCACGGCTCGATGCGCGCCTCGACGTGATAGACCTCGTGCAGGAGGGCGGGGGTAATAACGTCGTGCGAAGGGCCACAAGCGATCAGCTCGCCGTTCGCAATGACCATGGTGTGGTCGGAAAAGCGTAGCGCGTGATTGAGGTCATGCAAGGCGATCAGGACCACCATGCCGCGCGCGCGGGCGAGACTCCGCATGTAGGTGAGCACTTCCACCTGCCGCGAGAGGTCGAGCGCCGAGGTCGGCTCGTCCATCAGCAGCACGTCCGGGTCCCGCACGAGCATCTGCGCCAGGCTTGCGAGCTGCCGCTGGCCGCCGGAAAGCTCGCCGATATTCTTGAAGGCGATGTCCGCGATGCCGAGCGCCTCCAGGGTCTCGTCGATGCGCCCCAGATCGTCGTCGCCGACGGACCAGGACGACCCCTGCTTGCGGGCGAGCAGGATCGATTCGTAGACGGTGAGCACGGCGTTGGCAGAGGTGTCCTGCGGCATATAGCAGACGGCGTCCCGTCCCCGCCTCGCGCCCTCGACATGCACCTGCCCTGGTCCTCGCAGGAGCCCCGCGATGCGCTTGAAGAGCGTCGACTTGCCGGCCGCGTTGGGGCCGATCACCGCCACCACCTCGCCGCCCGCAAAGGCCGGTGTCGTCACGTCCTGGACCAGGGGCTTTCTGCCATAACGCGCGCCGAGATCGTCGAGCCGGATGCTTACCATGAGCGCCTCGCATTGGAGAGAATGAGGGAGACGAAGAAGGGAATGCCGATGAGCGACGTCACGACGCCAATCGGAAAGATGGTTCCCGAGACGAGGGACTTGCTGACCACGGAACTGGCGGAGAGGATGAGCGCCCCGGCCAGTGCGGACGCGGGCAGGAAAAAGCGCTGATCCTCACCGATCACCATGCGCGCGATGTGGGGCCCCACCAGCCCGATGAAGCCGATCGTGCCCACGAAGGCCACCGGGATGGCGGCCAGCAGGCTCACCATCATCATCGTCTCCAGGCGCAGCCGCGTGACCTTGACGCCGAAGCTCGCCGCCTTGCTCTCACCCAGCCTGAGCGCCGTCAGCGCCCAGGCGCGCCGTGCGAAGACGGGCAGCGTGACGAAGAGAGCGAGCGTGGTGATGGCGAGCTTCGGCCAGGTCGCCTTGGTGAGGCTTCCCATGGTCCAGAAGACGACGGCGGCCAGGGCCTGTGCGGAAGACAGGTACTGGACGAGCGCCAGCAGCGCGTTGAACGTGAAAACCAGTGCGATGCCGAGCAGCACGATGGTCTCGACCGTCACGCCGCGCTTGACGCTCAGGAGATGGATCAGGAAGGCCGCCAGCATGGCCATGACAAAGGCGTTGAGCGGCACCACATAGTCGATGGCCGCAGGGATGAGGACCACGCCAAAGGCCAGCGCAAGGGCCGCGCCGAAGCTCGCGGCGGCCGAGATCCCCAGCGTGAAGGGGCTTGCCAGCGGGTTGTTGAGAATGGTCTGCATCTGCGCCCCCGCGACACTGAGCGCCGCACCGACCACCACGGCCATCAGCGCCACCGGCATGCGGATCTCCCACACCACGACGCGCACCTGCTGTGTCACGCTGCCGGGAGCAAACAGCGCCTGCACCACCTCGCCGAGGCTGTAACGGGCGGGACCGAGTGCGAGATCGACGCAAAGGCTGAAGAGGAGCGCCAGGCCGAGCCCGATGAGGATCAGTTGCCGCCGCCAGACGAGGGCACGGTAGCGGCCGCGTTCCTCGTCCGGGGTGGGTTGGGCGCTAGTCGTGGGCTCACTCATCGGAAAGCGAGACCCAATGGCCAGGCCGGTAGGTGACCGGCAGGTACCTTTCGTGCAGTTCGCGGAAGGTCGCCTCGGGATCGAGATCGGCGAACAGCTCGGGGTGTAGCCACTTCGCCATCTGCTGGATGGCGACGAACTGATAGGGGCTGTTGTAGAACTGGTGCCAGATGGCATGCATCTGGTCCGTCTCGACGGCCTTCACGCCGATCAGCGCCGGTCGTTCGGTCAATGCATCGAGCTTGCGCAGCGCTTCCGCCTCGTCCCGATCAGGACCGACACCGACCCAGTTGCCGCCAGGTACATAGGCCTCCCAATAGCCGCCGGTGACGATGATATGGTCCGGGTTGGAGGCGATGATCTGTTCGGGGTTGAGCGTACCGAAAGTGCCGGGAATGATATCCTTGGCAATGTTCTGCCCGCCGGCCATTTCGACGAACTTGCCGAAATTGCCGTCGCCGAAACTCATGCAGCAATCGTCCGAATAGCCGCCGGCGCGATCGATAAAGACGGCCGGACGCTCGGGATCTGCCTCTGCGATGACATCGGTGACACGCCTGATTTCGGCGGCGCGCCAGGCGCTGAATGCCTCGGCCCGCTCTTCCTCGCCGAACAGCCGACCGAAAAGGCGCATGCTTGGCTCGGTATTGATGAAGGGATGCTCCCGAAAGTCGACATAGACCACGGGGATGCCGGCGGCAGCGAGCTTCTCGATATACCTGGCGTCTTCCGTCGCCTGCTTCGACTCGATGTTCATGATCACCACGTCGGGATCGAGGGCAACCGCCTGCTCCACGTCGAAGGTGCCATCCTTGAAGCCGCCGAATGTCGGGATCGCCGCCATCTGCGGAAACTGCTCGAGATAGATGGCATAGTTGTCGGGATCGGCCTGACTGAAATCCTCGCGCCAGCCGACCACGCGTCTAAAGGGATCGTCCGTGTCGAGCGCGGCGACGAGATAGATCTGCCGTCCTTCGCCGAGAATGACTCTCTGCACCGGCACGTTCACTTCGACCTGGCGGCCGGCGATATCGGTCACCGTGACGGTCTCTGCCTGCGCGTGGAGGGTCGGGGACAAGGCGGCGAAAAAGACGAGGGCAGCACGCGCTGCAAACTTCCGGAGATTCATGGCGGTCTCGCGGTTGAGAAAGGAATGCGCAGAACTCTATGAGAAATGACTCCTATTCTCAAGAAGTATCTGCTAGCGCGATTCCCATCTCTGGCCCCAAGAAGCGAGCCTATGATGGCGGCACAGGCAAGTCATCCGCTGCGGGACAGAGGCGCGACTACTGCTTTGGAGTGCGCGTTACACTATTTCCATTTGATGTTGCAGCCCATGGACGGCATCTGGTTGGTATCCGGTGCCTCGCCGGCCAGCACGGCATCAGCCGCGGCACGCAGATCCCTGCCGGTCACCGGTGTGTCCTTGCTCGGACGGCTGTCGTCGAACTGGCCCCGGTAGGCCAATCGGTGGTCACGGTCATAGAGGAAGAAGTCCGGCGTGCAGGCCGCCTGGAAGGTACGCGCCACTTCCTGGGTCTCGTCCACCAGATAGGGGAAGGGGTAGCCGCGCATACGGGCCTCTTCGATCATGCGCTCGGGCCGGTCGTCCGGATGAGCCTGGAAATCGTTGCTGTTGATAGCGACCACCGCCATACCCCGGTCCATGTATTCGCGGGCGAAGTCGGCGAAGGCATTGGCGATGTGCTTCACGAAGGGGCAGTGGTTGCAGATGAAGACCACCAGCAAAGGCTTGTCATGGAACTGGTCGCTGTCCACCTCCGCCCCAAGCGGGTCGGGAAGGCGAAAAGCCGGCATGGGGCTGCCCAGTTCGATCATGTTGGAAGGAGTCCGTGACATGGGGATTAGGCCTCTTCTCCTGTGGTTGATTGGGTTCAGGGTAGCAAAAAGCGCCAGTTACACTCTTTGACCTGCTGGTATCCGACGGTTCGCTCATGTCCTGCCACGTGCTGCCGAATGGACTCGCCGACTGCGTGGACTCCGCGCCAACGCCTCCCGCTGCAGCCATGCTGAGCTCGACGAGGCCGAGGAGCTCGATGATGGCGATCCCGTGGAGTTGGCCGGCCAGTATTCGACACTGCGGCGGCGCTATCCGTGGATCAACGTGCTCGGCGGATGCTGTGGAACGGACCACCGCCATATCGCGCAGATCGCCGTGGCCTGCCAAGGTTGATCAAGTGGGGCAGCGGACCCTCTCACTTCAGGAAGCAGTAAAGAGGCGTTGTCTTGCGTCGGTCACCAGACTGCCAAGGCTCTGTCACTTGTGCCATTCATCATGACGCCTCATCCATCCATGGAAAGGGGGAGGGGCATCATGAAACTGACGCGTCGTGGTTTTCTCGAGTTGGGGATCAAAAGTGGCGCCGCTGCGGGGATGCTGGTAGGGGCGCCGGCAGTGGTGCTGGCCGAAGCGCGTCGGCCGATTGTCGTGGGCGGTGTGATGAGTGGCGATCCGCTGAGCGATCGGGCCATGTTGTGGAGCCGCACCGATCGGCCCGCACGGATGCTGATCGAACTTGCCGATAACCCGGCATTTCGTGGCGCGCGCCTGTTACGCGGTCCGGAGGCACTGCCGATAACGGATTTCACGGCCAAGCTGGATCTGACCGGCCTGGGGGACATGGACGAGGTGCACTATCGAGTGCGCTTCGTCACGCTGGATGATCATCGTGCCGAGAGCGAGTCGGTGAGTGGGCGATTGCGCCTGCCGTCCGCGAGCCGCCGCGATGTCCGCTTCGTTTGGTCCGGGGATACGGTGGGGCAGGGCTGGGGGATCGATGAGTCGCGGGGCGGCATGCACATCTACGACACCATGCGTCGCCAGCGGCCGGATTTCTTTATCCATTCCGGTGACAGCGTGTATGCCGATGGCCCATTGCAGGAGACGGTGGAGCTGCCCGATGGCGAGGTGTGGCGCAACCGGCTGACTCCCGCCAAACTCAAGGTGGCCGAAACCCTCGATGAGTTCCGCGGCCAGTATGCCTACAACCTGCTGGATGACAACCTGCGGCGCTTCAATGCCGAGGTGCCGATGCTGGCACAGTGGGACGATCACGAGACCACCAACAACTGGTATCCCGGCAAGCGGCTCGAGGACGAGCGCTACAGTGAAACGCAGGTTTCGCTGCTGGCGGCGCGAGCCCGGCGTGCTTTCCTCGAGTATATGCCCATTCGCCAGCGTCCCGAGGCCCCGAATCGCATCTATCGCCGCTTCCCCTATGGCCCTGGCCTTGAGGTGTTCATGCTCGACATGCGCAGTCATCGGGGGCCCAACACGGCCAATCGTCAGGCCACGGCATCGCCGGACAGCGAGTTTCTGGGACAGCAGCAATTCGACTGGCTGCTGAGCGGCCTGCGCAACTCTCAGGCGACATGGAAGATCATTGCCGCCGATATGCCCGTCGGACTGGTAGTCAGTGACGAGGAAAACTTCGAAGCGATTGCCAATGCCGACGATGGCAAGCCCGCTGGACGCGAGATGCAGATCGCCCGGCTGCTCAAGGCCATGCGTGACGAGGGTATTCGCAACGTGGTGTGGCTCACGGCGGATGTGCACTACACGGCGGCGCACCATTACTCGCCGGAGCGCGCTATCTTCCAGGATTTCGAGCCGTTCTGGGAGTTTGTCAGCGGCCCGCTGCATGCCGGTACCTTCGGCCCCGGTGCTTTGGATATGACTTTCGGGCCGGCGGTGGCCTATCAGAAAGCGCCGCCGGAAGGGCAGGCGAACCTACCGCCGTCGGCGGGTTATCAGTTCTTCGGTCAAGTGGACCTGGACGGCGAAAGCGAGGAGTTGACCGTCACGTTGATGGATAGCGAAGGCCAGTCCCTGTTTCGTCAGGTATTGTCACCCCAGCAAGCCTGAGTCCCTGTGCCATGTCCACCATCGATCGGTTCGGCCGGCCGATGTGGATGAGCGATGGTGGATGAACTCCGATTGAGAGGGCGGTTCACTCTTTGCTGGATACCAGGAGAGATGAACAATAAAGAAGGCTCATGCGGCAATGGCTCGGCAACGGCATATGGTGAAAACCATGTCTCGATTCAATCGTATCTCTTGGATAACACGGTGACGGCTTATTCTTGTTGGCTGCGATCTCGTGGGCAAACAGTCGCAGCATCGACCGTGGGCCGGATGAGCCCCTTAAGGTTCCCTTAAGGTAGGCATGGCATAGGTGGGACACATCCACTCTTCCGGCGGCAGGCTTCCGACCGGATTCAGGTTTACGAGGTACACCATGCCCATCATGGCCCAAAAGACGCCATTGCTTGACGCTCAGCACCAGAGCCTTCCTATCAGCATTCCAACGGGGGTCCCTCCACTTGGCATCGACAGCCCCGCTCGTACCCTGTTGACCGATTTCACGACGGTCCGCGCACAGACCGTAACGGAGAAGGCACTCGCCTCCGTAGCACGGGAAGTCATGCACTGCCTCGGGGTGAGGCTGTTGCTGGTCGTCGATACGTCAGGGCTTTGCACAGGCATCATCAGCGCCCGAGAGCTTTTCGGAGGTCGTCGCATCACCCAGGCCATGCAACGCTTCGACATTCCTCGTCATGAGGTCTCCGTTGGCATGATAAAGACTCCCTGCCAAGACCTGCACACGCTGTCGTTGTCGCACCTGTCTTCTCTGACCGTCGGTGATCTGGTCGAGGCCCTCAAGGCATTTGGCGATCAGCACTTGTTGGTGACTGACCACGACCAGCACCAACAGCAACGCATTCGTGGGGTGATTTCGGCCTCCGACGTGGGCCGTGCCTTGTCGCTGGACCTTGGTCAGCAGCCGCCCGAAGCGCGCAACTTCATCGATATCTGTCGCGTGATACTCGGCCGCGAACTATAGCTATGTCCCCTCGATAGAGAGTTCATCCATAGCTTATCCTGGGGCCGACGAGCAACTCGGCGGACTCGGGTATCACTATGCCAATAGCATCGCGAACTACTTTATAAGTAATCATTGGTTTCTTGTCGTGGCGTACCACAGCGTAATATTTTTTATCAAAAAATCGATAACACGGTATGGGAAATTAGATGGAAAATTTTGGTATACTTGGCAATACAGGAGCTGGTTAATGGAGGTGAGATGAGAACAGAGTTGAGTGATTTCGAGCAGAACATGCGGCGTGAGATCGATGACTTTCTAACACCCAAGAAGAAGGGTGGCGAGAAGGAGAAGAAAGCTCCTACCAAGGCGGCCAATCGAGCCGCGAAGCCTGACCCTGTCAGCCGGCAGGCCACTTCCCACAAGACCGGCTACCTCATCAAGCTGGCCGTGCGCACCAAGCCTCTCGAACTGGACACCGTCTTCGAGCACTGCTCGTCCAGTATCTCCAAGCTTGAAGCGCAGTTGGAAGCCGAAAAAGCTGCCAGAAAGGCTGGTTACCCTATCATCGGGTATGTCATCGACGTACAGCGCCTATAGGTCAACGCCCCGAGCGAAGGGCCCGGCAGGCAAGCCGGTGGGCATGTTCACGAAACGCAATGCTTCCGACGGCGCAGTGAGGGGAAACCACCACGTGCCAGGATAGGCTATCCTGTCTCGAATCGAAGGAATAAGAGGGAGCCCTGAAATGCCTGGCATGGAATTCCTGATTACGTCGCTGGTCGTGGTGCTGCTACCGGGACCGGGTATGCTGTTCACGATATCCACGGGGCTGATGAGCAGCAAGCGCGCCAGTGTCTTCGCGGCGCTGGGGTGTACCGCCGGTATCGTTCCTCACTTGCTGGCCAGTGTCTTGGGGTTGGCCGCCATTCTCCACGCCAGCAGTGTCGCGTTCCAGACCATCAAGTATCTAGGCGTCGCCTACTTGGCTTACCTGGCGTGGGCGATGTGGAAGGAATCCGGCACGATCGCCTTGCGCGGCGAGTCACCGGACAAGAAACTGTCGAAAGTGGCGACAAGGGCGTTTCTCATCAATATCTTGAATCCGAAACTGTCGATTTTCTTCCTGGCCTTTCTCCCCCAGTTCGTGCCGCATAATGCCGTATCGCCTATCACCCACATGCTGCTGCTGAGTAGCGTGTTCATGGTCATGACATTGGCCGTCTTCATCGTATATGGGGTATTTGCTAATGGCGTCCGCACCTATCTTTCGAATTCCCCGGCTTTGATCAAATGGATTCAGCGGACCTTTTCTGGCGTGTTTGTGGCGCTGGGTGCGAAATTGGCCATGGCGGAGCGGTAGGCCGTTGGAATACCAATCCGCCATCTAGGGAGTTTTTAGAAGGGTGATGAGCCGTTTCCAAAAAGCAGAGGAAAAGGATGTTGAAAGCATCCTTGAAATGATGGAGTCATGCTACGGAGAAGATGGCTGCCTGATGACAAAGCGGCTCAAAGGAGAATAAGCGGCTGCCCAAGAAAGAAATCGATACCTTGCCAGGATTTTGTTATAACTTGGCTATTTGTTCAGATGTAATCATCACGCGATAGGTAACTTCAAGGATGAAAACTTTAATATTGATGCTGGTCATTTTGCTTTTCGGCTTGGCAATCGTCATGACTTTCTTTGATATAGGGAAAGCTTACGTATTTTCTCCCACCAGAATCACGATCACCCTGAATCAAGAGCCCTTGAAAGGTGCCAAAGTCATACGTCGCTGGGACTGGAATAAGCAAGGTGAAGATCATGCTTTCACGAATGAGGAAGGTGTTGTAGAGCTACCGGAGATTAGGCGGAGAGGGATAACGCAATTTATTCTCGCTGAGTTTGTTGCAGCTCAGCAGATAATGGTCTTGGTAGACGACAAGGAAGAAAGAATATGGTCATATTCAAAGCGAGCCTCAGGCGAGAATGCAGAGCTTGGTGGAAAACCGCTGGTGCTCAATTGTGAGTTAAGCAATGAAGAGAAGATGTATCGAGATTTCGGGCCACCCTTACTGACCAAATGCACATGGAGTAAAGAAGAAGTCAGTTAAGTCTTCTTCATGCCGAAGCCTTAACTATGAACATATTCATCGTAACCTTTGGATCACGCGGAGACGTCCAGCCTTATGTGGCTCTAGGAAAGGGACCGCAAGATACGGCAGTCGATGCAGCAACGAGTGGTACGATATAAAGCATTGGTGTCAGTCATAGGGAACGTCAGGCCGATACGGAGGCACAGTATGAACCGGGTCGTGGTCATCACTGGTGGAAGCCGTGGCATCGGGGCGGCGACGGCAAGGCTCGCGGCATCGCGAGGCTACGCGGTCTGTATCAATTACCGTTCCAACAGCCAGGCTGCCGAGGCACTTGTCGATGAGATCACTGCCTCCGGCTGTCAGGCGATCGCCGTGGCCGGCGATGTCAGCATCGAGGCCGATGTCGTGCGTCTCTTCGAAACGGCAGAGCGCCAGCTAGGCGTCATCGGTGCGTTGGTCAACAACGCGGGCATTCTCGAGCGCCAGGGCCGGGTCGAGACGATCGGTGCCGAGCGACTGGCTCGGATATTCGCGGTGAATGTGACCGGCAGTTTCCTATGCGCGCGTGAAGCAGTCCGCCGGATGTCGACCAAGCGCGGCGGGGCAGGTGGGGCGATCGTTAATGTGTCATCGATGGCGGCACGTCTTGGCGCTCCGAACGAATACGTCGACTATGCCGCCGCCAAGGGGGCGATCGATAGCTTCACGATCGGCCTGGCCAAGGAAGTTGCCGACGAGGGCATTCGTGTCAACGCCGTGCGTCCGGGCATCATCGATACCGATATCCACGCCAGTGGCGGCGAACCCGGCCGGGTCGAACGCTTGAAAGATTCAGTACCGATGAAGCGCGGCGGCCGCCCAGAGGAAGTCGCCAACGCCATCCTGTGGTTGTTGTCGGATGAAGCCTCCTATTCGACGGGAGCCTTCATCGATATCTGTGGCGGTCGCTAGACCTCACTCGATTTATTTAGCGTTCCTATAGGAGAGAGCCAGAGCTTATGGCGCTCGTCACCCATATGAAACAGTCGATAGAGGCTTGCTTGGCTTCGGAGCTTGAAGAAGGGGAAGCTCCAGCAATGTAAGGTAGTGACTCCCAGCCAGTACCGCCGGCGCTTTCGCGGTATGCGGCTCGGTTACCGTGAACGGCCCTTCAGTGTCGATTTTCCTGGTGCTGGCACGACTATGTAGTACCCGCCGCCGATGAAGGCCGTTGCGGGTCTATACCAGAGAACATAGGAGCACCCTCATGACTTACGTGGATGGATTCGTTGCCGCTGTACCCACCACCAACCGAGAGATGTACATCAAGCACGCTAGCGATGCCGCGGTCGTGTTCAAGGAGCACGGCGCCCTGAAGGTGGTGGAGTGCTGGGGGGACGACGTGCCGGAGGGCAAGGTCACCTCCTTTCCCATGGCGGTGAAGCGCCAGCCGGATGAGACCGTAGTCTTCGGCTGGATCGCCTGGCCATCCCGCGAGGAGCGTGACCGGGGCATGGCCAAGGTCATGGAGGACCCGCGCATGCAGCCCGACGTGAACCCCATGCCCTTCGACGGTAAGCGGCTGATCTATGGTGGCTTCGAGGTTATCGTGGACGAGTAGCCTTGGGGCTTGCCGAAAGCTGGCGAGTACCGCCCGCTTTCGGCCCACGCCTAGACCCCGTGCGGTTGCCGAATCGGAGGCTCGCGCCTTATGCAGGCGCTAATTGAACTCCTCGTCTGTGAGCAATGGGTTCATGCTTGCAGCGGTCGTGAAGCGAAAGCACAAGCCGTAAGAAGGCTGGGCGGCCAATGAAACAGAGCAGAGAGGCGAGAGCAAAAGACATGAAAGCACCACAGCATGAAGAACTACTCAGGACATTGAAAGCCCGTTTTGAGAAAAGCATGGACCGACATAAAGGTCTTGAATGGGCTGAAGTACAAGCAAAGCTTGAGGTTAATACGGAAAAGCTGTGGTCACTCAATGAAATGGAAAGAACTGGCGGTGAACCGGATGTCGTTGGTCATGATCAAAGGACGGGCGAATACATTTTTTATGATTGTTCCACGGAAAGTCCTAAAGGTCGTAGAAGTGTTTGTTACGACCGCGAGGGGCTAGAGTCAAGGAAAGAACATAAGCCGGAAAATAACGCTGTTGATATGGCGGCTGCCATGGGCATTGAACTTTTAACGGAAGAGCAATATCGAGAATTGCAGAAGCTTGGAAGTTTCGATACGAAGACGTCGAGCTGGGTGAAAACACCTTCTGACATTAGAAAACTCGGCGGAGCCCTCTTTTGTGATCGACGCTACGGTTATGTCTTTGTATATCATAACGGTGCACAATCATACTATTCCTCCAGAGGATTCCGCGGCTCGCTAAGGGTCTAGGTTTTTCACAGACAGCGCCGGGGCCTTTTCTCTTGGCATGTTGTCACATCGCGGCGATTGCGCCCACCTTGGAGTGATTCGTCGTCTCCACCCCTTTGGGGTGTTTGACGCCCTAGACCCAGCGAGGGTCGGCGGTGAAGGCCACAGTGAACCAGCGCCGATCCGGCGGAATGGAAAGTCCTTCGCTGATCTGCTTGCGGATCTCGTCGAGGAAGACGATGCCTTGGTCCGCGGCAAATTCCGGCGTGGTGACGATGTGGATCTCGATGAAGTGGCCGCGCCCGCTCTTGGCCACATGGCTGTAGTACTCGAGCAACCCTTTGCGCGCCATCACCGGTACCATGGCGGCATGCACCTCGCGATCCAGGGCACTGGGGGCGATCAGGAAAATTTCCTTCAGGGCGCGGCGCACGATGCCGATGGGCACTGGCATGAAACAGAGCGTGAGAACCGCCAGCAGCAGGGAGTCCACGTAGGGGGTGAGGAGGTGGGTATAGGCGGTGCGCTCCAGCCCCAGAGCGATGGCGAAGGCACCGAGCAGTGCCGAGGTGATCAGTCCAGCCATCAGCCAGCCTTGGGTATCGATGCGCAAGAGCTCGGAATCGACGCGACGGTTGATACGCTTCTCGTAGGCGTACATGGCGAAGCAGGCACCGGCCACCAAGAGTGCGTAGACGATGGCCAGATCGAAGGCGAGCTCGCGTCCGCCTTTCATCAGCCCCTGCACGGCATTGAGAAAGGCATAGACGCAAAGCAGCATCAGGATGCTGCCGTTCAAGGCTGCCACCATGGGCTCCAGGTGCCAATAGCCGTGCTGGAAGCGCTGGCTGACCTCGCGCACTGCGAGTTTCGCCACCAGCAGCGCAAGGCCCGACATGGCGGCGTCGATGATGGAGAAGACCCCGTCGAAGAGAATCGACTGGGAACCTGACAGCAACCCGAAGGCCACCCCAAGGGCCGAAACCGCCAAGGTGGTGGCGATGGAGAGTTTGAGGGTGTGCTGCTCGAGTGCGGCCGACATGGCGATCTTCCCTGGTTACCAAAGCCTCCCAGTCTAGCCGAACCCCACATTTCAGAGGAGGGGCGCGATGTTCGGGGTCATCGTGGACGAGTAGCCGTGGGGCTTGCCGAAAAGCTGGCGAGTGCCGCCAGCTTTTCGGTCCACGCTTGGATCCGAGACCCGCTTCAGCGGACCTCACCGGATACGTCGCCTTCGCCCTCGGCACTGACCTCGCCTTCCTCCACCAGCTCTTCTTCCTCGACCTGTTCCTCGGTCTCCTCGGTATCGTCTCTCAGGCGATCACGGTTCTCTTCGAGACGATCCTGGGCAGGCTCGGCCGCGTGCTCAATGGCCCGATCCAGGCCCGGGGCGCGCGTCTTGGTGTCCTGAGCATCCTCCTCGGTCTCTGCATCCATGTCGGTTTCGGCTTCGACGTCGGCCTCGGTGTCCGTGTCGGTCTCGGTGTCCGTGTCGGCCTCGGTGTCCGTGTCGGCCTCGGTGTCTGTATCGGTCTCGGTATCGGTGCCAGCTTCGGTGTCCGCATCGGCTTCGGTATCAGCATCGGCATCGGCATCAGCCCCCGCATCGGCATCGGCATCAGCCCCCGCATCGGCATCGGCATCAGCCCCCGCATCGGCATCGGCTTGAGCCAACAACAGCTGGGAGTTACCGGCCGTTTCCATCATGGGCAGGGCAGAAAAGCTGCCGCTCTTCAAGTCATCCGCCTGGGTAGCCGTAGCGCCCAGACCTGAGAAAACCAGTGCCATGCTGGTGGCAAGTGTCTTGAGTTTCATAGCGCCTCCTTGTGCCCCAATCTCCCCGGGGCGGATCTCCATCAGGGATGGCTTTTCTGGCTCTTCCTTGAGCCACTCGTCGTAGCGAGACTAGCTCCTGTTTATGACTAAGCAATAACCGTGCCATATAAATGAAAATATTGTAAATCAATGAGATATTAAAGAACGGTGTTTTCTATTCGAGTTGTCCTGCATGGCAATCCGCTGTATCTGTTGCCGCGAAGCGACACAAAAGGTAAACGGCGCGCAAGTGCCGTCAGGAGTGCGAGTGCCGTGATTGAAGGGGATATTAATGTCGGCATTTCGCGACACTCCGCCTGTTGGAGGCCACGCTGCTATCTCCCAGTTCCGCCTGGGTCCGCCCGGGCATAATATCCAACATGTCCGGAGTCAGCTCTGGAAGGCCATGTTTTGGAAGGCTGTATTAGGCAAAGCAAATCTATGTCACTCGTCTTATACTCGACAAACGACGATATTTCGCATGAGCCTTTAGCAAAATTTGCAGGTTACCATGTGCCCGGCGTCAGGGGCGCGGTACCACCTCGATGCTCGCCCGGAGCTTTGCATGAGCGATACCTATACCCTTGGTTGCCCCCACTGCCTGGTGATCAATCGGATCAGCCAGGGGCGGCTGGGTGATGGCCCCAAGTGCGGCAAGTGCAAGCAGCCGTTACTGGTCGCCGAGCCGCTGGAGTTGACCGCGGCTAACTTCACTGCGCTGGTAGACCGCAGCACGCTTCCGGTGGTGGTGGATTTCTGGGCGAGCTGGTGTGGTCCGTGCAAGATGATGGCGCCAGTCTTTGCCGAGGCGGCGCGCGAGCTGGCCATGCAGATGCGCTTCGCCAAGCTGGATACCGAGGCCGAGCCAGCCCTTGCCGGACGTTTCAGCATTCGCAGCATTCCTACCCTGATCGTGTTTCGCGGCGGCGAAGAGGTGGCCCGTCAGCCGGGTCTATTGCAAGGCCCGCAACTGCGCCAGTGGCTCAAGCCGTACCTGGCATGACCCCTCGATCCACCACCGCTACACCTTGCTGATGATCAGGGCGGCATTCACCCCGCCGAAGCCGAAACCATTGCACAGCACGTGCTGGGTGGGCTGTTCGCGTGCCGCCCCAAGGACGAAGTCCAGGTCCTGCATGTCGTCGTCGGCGTTTTCCAGGTTCAGGGTCGGGGGTAGCCGGTCGTGCATCACTGCCAGGGCGGAGAAAATGCTCTCCACGCCGCCGGCGGCACCGAGCAGATGGCCGGTGGCCGATTTGGTGGCCGAGATCGGAATGCCGGCGAGTGCATCGCCGAATACGCTGCGCAAGGCGGCGATCTCGGCACGGTCACCGACCGGCGTCGAGGTGGCGTGGGCATTGATGTGGTCGATCGTTTCGGCAGGCAGCGCCGCCATCTTCAGCGCTGCCCGGATGGCCGCCGCGGCACCGGCGCCGTCTTCCGGGCCGGCGGTGATGTGGAAGGCGTCGGCACTGGTGCCATAGCCACTGATGATGGCCAGGGGAGTTGCCCCGCGTGCCTCGGCGTGGGCCAAGCTTTCGATCACCATCAGGCCCGCGCCTTCTCCCATGACGAAGCCATTGCGTGCCCGGTCGAAGGGTCGCGAAGCCTTGCCGGGGGCTTCCTGTTCGGTGGAGAGCGCCTTCATGGCGTGGAAGCTGGCCAGCGACAGCGGGTCGATACAGGCTTCGGCGCCGCCCACCACGGCCACATCGGCCTCGCCGCTGCGTATCAGGCGCATGCCATCGCCGATGGCCTGGACGCCTGCCGCGCAGGCGGTAACCGGACACCCCAGCGGCCCCCGGAAGCCATAGCGAATCGAAAGGTTGCTCGCGGCCAGGTTGGCCAGGAAGGCCGGCACGGTGAAGGGAGAGAGACGGCGGTGGCCACGTGTTGTCAGGGTGTTCTGCGCCTGGGTGATGGTGGGGAAGCCGCCGATGCCGGAGCCCACGATGGTGGCGGTGGCCTGTCGGTCCGCGTCGCTCGAGGGGAACCAGTCGGCCTGGGTCAGCGCCTCTTCGGCTGCTGCCATGGCGTAGAGGCTGAAGAGTTCCAGTTTGCGACGCTCCTTGGCATCGGCCACGCGGTCCGGGTCGAGGCCGGCTTCGTGATCGTCGGCGATGCCGGGAACCGAGCCCGCGACCTTGATCGGCAGGTCGCCGGTATCGAATCGGGTGATCGGGCCAATGCCGGAGTGGCCGGCCAGCAGGCGTTCCCAGCCTGTCTTGACGCCGCAACCGAGGGGACTGATCATGCCCATGCCGGTGATGACGAGCGGTGATTGCATGGTAGTTTCCTGAACAGCTTGGGGTTGTGCCACGCTAACACCGAGCTTGATATGATCAAGATAATATTCAGCGGAGTGAGAGGTCGCCATGCCCTACTCGACGAACCACAAGGCCAAATCGCGGGAGCGTATCCTCAAGTCCGCTATCGAGCTGTTCAGCCGCAAGGGCTTTGAGAAGGTCTCCATCGGCCAGATCATGAAGCTGGCCAAGATGACCCACGGCGCCTTCTACGCGCATTTCTCCTCGAAGGAAGCGCTCTACCACGCCTCGGTGCGGGAAACCCTGGAGACCAGCCGTGCGGCCCGGCTGGTCAAGGGGCCGCTGTCGGTGAAGCACTTGACGGAGCTGGTCGCCAACTGCTGGAACCTTCAGGAGCTGGAACGCAAGCGCAAGCCGGGGCCCGAGACGGTGCTGTTCAACGAGATCGGCAACGAGAACGCCGAGATCCGCACGCTTTTCGAAGCCTCCTACCTGCGCATGAGGAAGATGCTGGAAACACGACTCATCGCCCTGAGCCGGCTGAAGAAACTGCCCTTCGAACCCGACCGCGAGGTCATCGCCGACAAGTCTCGCGCCATTCTCGCCTCGCTGGTAGGCGCCGTGGCCATCGCCAAGAGTCTGCCCGAGGAAAAAGAGCGTCAGCATATCCTGGACGCCGCTCAACGCCAGATCCTGCAGATGCTCGGAGTCGGTGAAAGCGAGCAGGAGAGAATGCTGCGTGCGGCGGGGCAGAACGGTGGGTGAGCGCCGGCCTGTTCGCATCCACACGCTCAGCGCCGACGACCTGGTCATGATGGATGCGCTATTGACCACTTTCGGCGAGGCCTTCGACGAGGTGGATACCTATGGCCGCGCCCGGCCCAGCGCGAACTACCTTCGGCAACTACTCGGCAACGATACCTTCATCGCACTCGCCGCGCTCAAGGGCGACGAGGTAGTAGGTGGCCTCGCCGCCTACGTGCTGCACAAGTTCGAACAGGAGCGCAGCGAGATCTACATCTACGACCTCGCTGTCGCGGAAGCATGCCGGCGTCAAGGTGTCGCCACGGCATTGATCCTGGCCCTCAAGGAAATCGCTGCCGCACGCGGCGCCTACGTCGTCTTCGTGCAGGCGGACCATGGCGACGACCCCGCCATCGCCCTCTACTCGAAACTCGGCAAGCGCGAAGACGTGCTGCATTTCGATATCGCCGTCAATCCAGCTCCATAGCCGCTATTAGGCGTACGGAGAATGGTAACCGTACTTACATTTTTTGCTATTACGCCTCCTTATGCTTGGTCTAGGAAGTCAGGGTCGCAGAGATGGCCAGTAGCTCGGGCAGAAGCGGAATTGTAGATACTCCGTTTCGACTCAAGCGTTCATATGCTCATCGCTGAAGAGCAACGAGGAATCGAATGGGGTTTGGCTCTGCATGCAGGCCCACAGGCCGGTGA